>NZ_JBBNNA010000001.1:0-490406 GCF_040098065.1 Collinsella sp. CLA-JM-H32B
GGCTGCCGTCGGCACCATTTTACCCTCCTGGCGAGGAATTCGTCCATATTTCAAAAAACAAATCCGGCCTGCTATCGAAGCCGCCCTTTCCGCTGCCCTAGATAAAGAAAGCGCCCGCTTGCCGGGGAGCAAGTGGGCGCTTCTGAGCGAATATGTTTGCAGCGTTCGCTGCCGCAGGTAATAAGCAGCCGACTAGTTGCTTGTACCGGAATCGTCCCCGGAGCCAGAGCCAGAAATCGAAACCGTCAGCGTAATCGTGCTGTCGGTGGACTGCTTGCCGGTGGGGGAGACACCCGTAACGGTGGCGTTTTCGTTGCCGCTCACGGGGTTGCCGTTCTGATCGCAGAATGCGATGTTGTAGAAACCGGCGTTGTTGAGCGCGGTGACGGCGGCGGAGATGCTCTTGCCGTACAGGTTGCCCGGGACGCTGGCCTTGCCGGACTTCTTGGCGATGACGACGGTGATCGTGGCACCGGGCTTCTGCTTGCCGCTGGGGTTCCAGCTAATTACGGTGCCCTCGGTAACCGAGTCGTTTTCCTGGTAGCTCACGTCGACGCCAAAGCCAGCCATGTCGAGAGCGTTGCGCGCCTGGGCCTCGGTCATGTCGGTCAGATCGGGCACCGAGGTGGTGTCCGGGCCGCCAGAGACCTTGTACGAGATAGTCGTGCCCTTCTCGACCTCCTTGCCGGCAGCAGTGCTCTGCTCAAAGACCTGGCCCTCTTCGGCCTCATTGGCTTCCTCCGAAGCGCTGCCCTTCAGGCCCACGCTTGCCAGTGCGGCCTCGGCCTGGTCCTTGGTCAGGCCGAGGAGCTGCGGAACCTCAACCTTCTCGGAGGGCTTAGGGCCCTTGGAGATTACCAGGTTCACCCTCGTGCCCTTGGCCTTCTTGGTGTTGCCGTTGGGGGTCTGCTCGGCGACCTTTCCCTCGTCGACATCGTCGTTGTAGCTTTGGTCGACGGTGCCAACCTCAAGGCCGGCTTCCTTGATCAGCTCAATAGCGGTCTCCTGGTCCTTGCCCAGCACGTCGGGCACCGTGACCTGTTCGCCACTGAACATGCCCGTGGCAAAGGCCACCACCACGCCAATCACGGCGACGGCGGCAATCACGGCGGCGATGATCTTGTTCTTGTTGGACTTAGGCTTCTCGACCTCGTAGGAGCCCGTGGAGCCCGAGACAGCGCTACGGGCGGTATTCTGACCGCTCACGCCCGAGACGGGACGAACCATAGCGCGCGTTGAGTCGGAAAGCTCGCGGGTCTTGGTGGCACCCAGGTCGCCGGCGGCACCGATGATGCGCGTGGGCTCCGAGACATTGACGGCACGGCCGGACAGGTAGCTGTTGAGTACCTGGCGCAGCTCGTCGGCCGTCTGGAAGCGGTTCGACGGGTCCTTTTCCATGCACTTGAGGATGATGCGCTCCAGGTCGGCATCGACGCCGGAGTTGATCTGGCTCGGAGGGATGGGGAGCTCATTGACCTGCTTGAGCGCGACCGAGATGGCGTCGTCGCCGTCAAAGGGTACGCGGCCGGTGGCACACTCGTACATGACGACACCCAGCGAGTAGATATCCGAGGTGGGGCCGAGGTCCTGGCCGCGGGTCTGCTCGGGGCTTACATAGTGGGCGGTGCCCAGCACGTTGTTATCCTGCGTGAGGTGGCTGTTCTTGGCGCGTGCGATGCCAAAATCCATGACCTTGATGTTGCCGTCGGGCAGCACCATGATGTTTTGCGGCTTAATGTCGCGGTGGATGATCTCGTGCTTGTGTGCGACCGAAAGCGCGGAGCTGATCTGCGAGCCGATCTGCGCGACCTTCTTGGGATCGAGGGCGCCGTGGCTCTTGATGCCGCTCTTAAGGTCGGTACCGCGCAGGTACTCCATGACGATGTAATAGGTGTCGCCGTCCTTGCCCCAGTCGTAGACGCCCACGATATAGGGGGAGGACAGGCCGGCAGCTGCCTGGGCCTCCTGCTTAAAGCGGGCGGCGAAGGTGGCGTCGCCGGCATACTGCGGCAGCATGATCTTGACGGCAACCGTGCGGTCGAGGACCTGATCTTGCGCACGGAAGACGGTCGCCATGCCGCCCGTTCCCACCTTATCCTTGAGGAGGTATCTTCCCCCGAGGACCCTCTGTTCCATTCCTGCTCCTAACTAACTTATTCGCTCAACGATGTGTGTAGTACCAAATCTATGGTCGCTGGGACCGCGTGGCGCCTTGCCGCTAGCTCATCGGCCGCGGCGCGCCCCAAGTATCCGCTTCGATCACAGGCATCACGCTCCTTGGGCGGCAAGTGCCGCGGTCAGGACGATGCCGGCGATCTTGGCTGCCTTGACGTCGTGTTTGTCGTAATCCTCCAAGGCCACCGAGATGGCGACCGTGGGTGAATCGTAAGGTGCGAAGCCGACGAACGTCGAGTTGACGTTGGTGCCGCCAGTCTCGGGCGAACCGGTCTTGCCGGCGACCTTGACGCCCGGAATCTGGGCATCGGTGCCGGTGCCGGACTGGACGACGGCGAGCATGGCCTGCTTGACCTGCTCGGCCGTGGTGGCGCTGACGGCCTGGCCGAGCGAGCGGGACTGCGTGGTCTTGACCACGGTTCCGTCGGGGGCGAGCACTTGGGCCACGAAGAACGGGTCCATGACCACGCCGCTGTTGGCGATGGCCGCCGCTATCACGCAGCTTTGCATGACGGTGGTCTGCGGGCCTGGCGTGTGGTCCATGCCGACGGGCTGGCCGGCGCCTGCCCAGGCGGTCTCCCACTCGGTCATGAGCGAGGGGTCGGCCATGATGGAAGCCGCGGCGGTCAGGTCCTGGCCGAGCTTTTGGCCGTAGCCAAAGGCGTTGGCAAACTGGACGAGAGAGTTGGCGCCGACCTCGTTGGCTACCTGGCCAAAGACGACGTTGGACGATACGGCAAAGGCCTGCTGGAGGCTGATGGTGCCGAAGCTCTCATTGGCGTAGTTGGTGACCGGTGCGTTGCCGATATCCATGGAGCTGGGCGCCTGGTACGTGCTGGTAAGGCTGGCGGTGCCGGTCTCGAGTGCCGCGGCAAGCGTGACGACCTTAAACGTGGAGCCCGGGGTGTAGAGCGCGTTCATGGCGCGGTCGTACATGGAGCCGTCCTCGCCACCACCCGATTGCATTAGGGCGTCGATGTTGGTGTTGTCGTAGGTGGGCGAGCTGGCGCATGCGAGGACCGCGCCGGTGCGCGGATCCATAACCACCACGGCGCCCTTAAAGCCCTTGAGTGCCTGCTCGGCAGCCGTCTGGATGCGCGAGTCGATGGTGAGCTTGGCGGTGTTGCCCGGTTGGTTTTGGCCCGCGAGCGACGCGAGGGCGTTGTTCCAGCTGGAATAATCCTTGGAGCCGGTGAGCGTGTCGTTCATGACGCTCTCGACACCCGCGGTGCCGTACTGCTGGCTTACATAGCCCACCACGTGAGCGGCCATGTTTCCGTTGGGGTAGGAGCGGGCGTAGGTTCCATCCTCCTGCTGCAGCGACTCGGCCAGCGTCACGCCGTCGGACGTGATGATGGAGCCGCGCTGGATGTACTTGGAGCGGGCGATGGTGTGGTTGTTGGTCGGCATGTCCTGATAGTCCTTGGCCTTGATGACCTGGACATAGGTGAGGTTGCCGATAAGGATGGCGAACAGCGCCGTAAAGGCGAACACGGCGCGGGTCAGTCGATTGGCGAGCGCCACGCGGCCGAGCACGCCGGATTCGGGCGTGTCGAGCAGGCGGCGGCGCATGCGCGAGGCGGCGGAGTGGCTGCCACGGGCGTACGAAGATGAAGTGGCGAAGCGCGTGCCGGCCGGGGAGGACGCCGAGGCGACCTGGTCGTCAGTGATGGCGGCCATGGTGCCGGTGCCGGTAAGCTCGGCCTCGCGACCGGTTGCCTCGTCACCGGCGCGCAGCAAAAGCGCGACGATGATAAAGCTTGCCAGCAGCGAGGAGCCGCCCTGGCTCATAAAGGGCAGAGTGACGCCGGTCAGCGGGATCAGGCGGGTAACGCCGCCAACGATTAAGAAGGCCTGGAAGCTGATAGCGGCCGTAAGACCGGTTGCGCTAAAGGCGGCAAGGTCGGACTTGGCACGGGCCGCCGTGGTCAGGCCGCGTACGGCAAAGAGCATAAACAGGATAAGAACGGCGCCGCCGCCCAAAAGGCCCATCTCCTCGCCGATAGCCGAGAAGATAAAGTCGGACTCGACGACGGGGATGTTATTGGCCATACCGTTGCCAATGCCGACGCCAACAAGGCCGCCGTCGGCCAGCGAGAAGAGGGACTGGACAATCTGGTAGCCCTGACCCTGCGCGTCCTTAAAGGGATCGGCCCAGATCTGGAAACGCACCTGGACGTGCGACAGGAACTTGTAGGCGCCCACGGCCCCCACGGCCAAGAGCGCAAGGCCGATGATGACATACGAGAAGCGACCCGTGGCAACGTAAAGCATCAGCAAGAAGATGGTGTAGAACAGCAAGGCCGAGCCCAGGTCACGTTCGAAGACAACGACGAGCAGGCACACACCCCACACGGCAAACAGCGGCAGCAGCAGGCGCAGACGCGGAATCTTAAGACCCAAGATCTTGCGGTTGGAGATAGAGAGCAGTTCGCGGTTTTCGGCCAGGTAACCGGCTAGGAACAGCACGATAAAGACCTTGGCGAACTCGCCGGGCTGAATGGTAAAGCCGGCGATGCGAATCCACAGTTTGGAGCCCGAGATCGTGGTGCCGATAAAGATGGGCAGCATCAGCAAGATGATGCCGATGATGCCAAAGGTGTACTTGTAGCGCATGACCACGTCGAGGTTTTTGACCAGCGCAAGCGTACCTACCATCAACGCCACCGAGATAAACAGGATGACGAGCTGCGAGATGGCGAGCGTGGGCGCCAAGCGCGTCACAAACGTGATGCCAATGCCCGAAAGCACAAAGACGATGGGCAGGATGGCCGGGTCGGCGCCGGGTGCCAGAATGCGCACGGCGATATGCGCCGCGGCGAAGGCGGCAAAGAGACCGATCGGAACGGCAAGTGTTTCAAACGAGATGGCGGCGCCTGCGGTGAGCACGTACATCGCATACAGCAGGATGACGGGGAACGCCGAGGCGATGAGCAAAAGCAGTTCGGTGTTGCGGCGACTCATAAGCGGCACTCCCTTTCTAATTCTTATCGGAGGCTTCGGCCTCGGCGGACTGTTCGGCGGTTTTCTCGGAATCTGATTCGGAGGTGGATTCCTGATCGGTGTTGTCGCGAATCGTTTGCGCGTCGATCACCTGGCGGGTCTGCTCCTCGTCGATCTGGTGGCGGTACTTGGATATCGTGTCCTGCGCATCGTCGACACTTGTTTGCGGAATACCCGCCTTGAGGCGGTTTTGCGTGTCTTCGGGCAGGTCGGATAGCTTGATGCTGGTTTCGCTTTCGAGCCAGTGGAGCTTGAGTCCGAGCGGCTTGCCGGGCAGGCCGCGCCAGACGGCGACATTGCCCTGGTAGGTACCCAGGTAGTACGAGCCGGTGACACCCGTGTAGGCCCAGATGCCAGCTGCCAGCACAAAGACGAGGGCCAGGATGGCGGCGATAGTAATGTTGCGGCGACGCACGCGCTGCGCCTCGCGCATAACGCCATCGTCAACCAGGTCAACGACTACTACGGTCACGTTGTCGTGGCCGCCGGCGGCAAGCGCCGCGTCCACCAAGTTGTCGACACAGATCTGTGCGCTCGAGGACTGCGTAGCAATGTTCTCGATATCGCTATCGGGAATCATGCTCGAAAGACCGTCGGAGCACAGAATCAGGCGGTCGCCTTCCTCGATGTGCAGGGTAAAGTGGTCGGCATACATGGCGGGATCCGAGCCCAGCGCGCGGGTGATGACCGAGCGGTTGGGGTGGACGCGGGCCTCGTCGGCCGTAATCTCGCCGGCATCCACGAGCTCCTCCACGTAGGAGTGGTCGCGGGTCACGCGGATGAGCGTACCCTCGTGGAGCAGGTAGGCGCGCGAGTCGCCCACGTGGGCGATGGCGAGCGTGTCGTTTTCGATGTAGGCGCAGGTGGCCGTGCATCCCATGCCGGGTTTGCCCAGGCCGTTGAGGGCGGCCTCGATCACGGCGGCGTTGGCGGCCTCGACGGCTGCGGCCAGGCGCGCGGCGTCGGCGGACTGCGGCGCCGTCTTGGCGATGGTCTCGACGGCGATGGAGGATGCCACCTCGCCGGCGGCGTGTCCTCCCATGCCGTCGCACACGCAAAAGAGCGGCGACTGCACCAGATAGGAGTCCTCATTGTGTGGGCGTACGCACCCGACGTCGGAGCGGGCGCCCCACATAAGCTGCGTGGTGGTGCCGGCGTCGTAGGTCGAGTCGGTCTCGATGCGCTCGTCGGTCAGCGGCTCGAAGCTCATGGTCGAGCCGGGATCTTTGAGCTTTGCCTCCACGGCGGCGACATCGATCTCGGCGGTGTCGCCGGGGGAGACGGTGTCGGCATCGTCTCCCGACTCGGCGTCGGAGATGTCCGGAAGGTTGAGATCTTCGGTTACGCGGTCGACGGGATCGCCGTCCTGCTGCGGCTCGACAGCCGTCGGCTCGGGCGTCGCAAAGTGCGACGGCGCGGGCGTGCTCTGGGGTTGAGCAGAGGGCTCGGGAGCTGCGGCGGGCGCGGCAACGGGCTGCTCGACTTCGGCAGGCGTTGAAGATTCGGGTGCCGCCTCGCTTGCCGGGGCGACGGGGAATACCGGCGCGGCAGGCTCGGGGGCTGCAAGCACGGCAGCGCTCTCGTTAATCCCCTCGGCGACGGGCTCGGCAAAGTGAGCCGGTGCGGACGCTGCCTCCGGTTCCGCGGGCTGCTCGGCAGCGTGCGCGCCGATGGGGGCGTCGAGCTGCTCGGTGCTGGCGTCCTCGTCATCGACGAGTGCCGGATATTCTTGAGTTACATGCGAAAGAGGCAGGGAGAACACCGTGTCCTCGGGCTCCACGGTCGCAGGGCGCGCTGGAGCGGCATGAGCCGGCGCAGCTGCGGGGACAGTTGGCGTCTCGGGCATGGTTGCGGACTTGTTCTCCTCGTCGATCATCGACGGTTCACCTTCATGACCACGTCGCCAATCTGGACCTCGTCACCCTCGCGCAGCGTTGCGGGCTCCACCAGCTGACGGCCGTTAACGAGCGTGCCGTTCAAAGAGTTGAGGTCTTCGATGATGAGTGCCGGGCCCTGCAGCGAAAAGCGTGCGTGCGAGGCCGAGACAAACGGTTCGTTGATGCAGATGTCCGAGGACGGCGAGCGGCCCACGATGACGGGGCCGAGCATGTCTACGTGGATGCCACGGATGCCGCGCGGACCCTTGTCCACATCGATCGTCCAGATAGCGGAGTCGCGGCGCTGGCCGCGTACGAGTCCCACGCCGGTTTTCATGACGGCGAACAGGAAGATGTAGAGCAGGGCGACCAGGACGATGCGGCCTGCAAAAAGGACGATATCGATGTTCATAAGCGACTATCCCCTAAATTCAAAGGTGCTCAGGCCAAACGTCAGCAGGTCGCCGTTGCGCAGCGGGCAGCGCGTGATGCGGCGGTTGTTGACGAGCGTGCCGTTGGTGGAATTGAGGTCCTCGATCGACCAGTCCGAACCGGTAAAGGTGAGCTGGGCGTGACGGCGCGACACGTTGGGGTCGCGCAGGGCGATGTCCGAAACCGAACGCTCGCGACCGATGGTCACCTGCGCGGAAGTGATGCTGTGGCTCTCGCCGCTCACGACGTCGACGAGCTGGGCGAGCGGGCGCTGCGGGGCGCGGGTGCTCGCCATGTTGGAGGCAATGCCGGCAGCGGCGCCAAGGCCCACGGCGGCGCCGGTTGCGGCGGCTCCGCCCATACCGGCGAGGGCGTCACGAGAGACGGTCTGCGGCACGGGGATGGGCGCGGCGGCGGGGTCGGGGACGTTGGGCGCAAAGGGGTCGGCCACGGCGAGCGGGTCGGGAGCGGCGGCACGGGGCGTCGGCTGCTGGGGCATGGCGGCGGGGTGCTGTTGCTGCGGAGCGGCGAATTGCTGCTTGCCGGCGCGGGGAGCGCTGGCGGCGCGGCTTGCGGCCGAGTTGTTCTGGCCCAGGCCATTCTGGTAGGCGCGCTCTTCCTCGTACAGACGACCGAGCGTGGGGGCGTCGACGTTCTCGGCAAAGACCGAGAACTTACCGGCACGCAGCTGCGGGTCGATCATAAAGCGAACGAGGGGTTCGCCGACAAACACATAGCGGCGCTTTTCGGCCTGTGCCTTCACAAACTCGCGGACTTCGCGCGAAAGCTCGGGGTAGAACGGAGCGAGCATGGGATCGTCGTCGGCGGCGATCAGGATGGTATAGAGTGCCGGCGCGGTGTTGACGCCGTTGATCACCAGAGTCTGATCCTCCATGTCGCGAGCGGCCTGCTTGGCAAGCTTCTTAAAGGAGAACGGGGCACGGGTGGCACCGAAGATGCCGGCCACGTGGTCCTCGAAGATGTTCAGGAAGTTCACGAAAGATCACTCTCCGTATAGGTTCTTTGGTATCCGAGCAAATATAGGCATATCCCAACGATTATAGAGGATAGGGTTCCCGCAACCGCCGCCTTGACGACGACCGCGGCCGCAAGGCTGGCAATTTCCATATGGTGTGCAAGACAGAGCGACGCCGCGGTGCCTATTCCGCAGCCGGCGATGGCAGCGATTGCAGCCAGGTTCGAGCCCTGCTCGGCACGCCTGGCATGGGCGTTGAGCAGCAGAGATGTCAGTGCAGCTGTCGCCGCGACAAGCACGACGGCAGCCCAGAAGAGCATGTCTCCCAGCGCCGCGGCAACATTGCCGAGCCCCAGCACGCCTCCGGCGGAAAGCGCAACCGTAGCCAGGCGGCCAAAAAGTGCGCCCATCCCCGTGGCGGCCGCGGCGCTTGCCGGGTCGAGCCAAAAGGCAGCGATGCCGGCGGCGACCCCGGCGGCAAGGAGGGCGTCGCCCGTTAGACAGCCAAGTGCCACCGCGCAGGTGAGCGCAGCGCTCGCGGCGGCCTCGGTGCGGCCCCAGGCGATCCACCAACCGGACATGGTGGCGGCAAAGAGCACCGCGACGGGTAGCATCGACAGGATGCCCTGCGTCTGCATAGTGGCGTTGGCCATAAGTACCAAAAAGCCCACGGCCGAGATGGCCGAGCCAATTTGCGGGGCCAGGCCGGCGGCCGCCCCAATTGCGATGGCCGCGGCAATAAGTCCGGGAAGCGCCGCGACGCCAGCCGTCTGCATGATCAAAAAGCTAAAGGCACCGCACGTTAGCGCCGAGATGGCGCGCATGGTGTAATCGCGCGCGTGGCTCCAGCGCGTGCCGGCCCAGCCGAGTGCGGGGTCGACCTCGATGGTGTCGTCCTCATAGGGTAACGATTCGATATCGTCTGCCGCGCGCTCGTCATCCGACAGCTCGCCCACCATCTGCTCCAGGCTGCGACGGCCCTCGCGCACGCTGCCCAAGCCGGCGAGCAGCTGGTCGCAAAATGCCTCGATGCTGTTGGGGCGGTCTTGCGGCATGGGGGAGAGGGCGCTCATGAGCGCAGCCTCGGCTCCCGGGGGAAAGTGCGGGATGAGCTCGCTGGGGTAGGTGGCACCGCCGATGATACGGCCGAGCGAGTCGCCGGGCGTGGCGGCCATAAAGGGGGCGCTGCCGCACAGGCCCTCGTAGATCACGCAGGCGAGGGCAAAGACATCGGCGCGCTCGTCGACTGTGCCGGTCTCGATATCGAGCTGCTCGGGTGGCATGTAGCCGATGGTGCCGCCGCGCGAGCCGCCAAAGCCGCCGGCAGACGACAGTCGCGCCATGCCAAAGTCGGTGAGCTTTACGTTGCCCGAGTGGTCGATGAGCACGTTGGCGGGCTTAATATCCAGGTGGAGCACGCCGTTGCTATGGGCGAAGGTGAGCGCCTGGCCCAGCGCGTCGGCAATTGCCGCGGCCTCGTCAAAGGTGAGCGAATGGCCGTCCACGCGATGCAAAAAGTCGGCGAGCGACATGCCGTCGACATATTCCATGACGAGGTAGGCATAGGCGGTATCGTGCGTAAAGTCGATAACCTGCACGATATTGGGATGTTGAAGCATGGCGGCGGTGTGTGCCTCGCGCAGGACATCCATGATGTCGCTGGCGGGCATGCCGGCGCCGTTGATAAGGGGGATGCGCTTAATGGCGACGCGACGGCGCAGGTGCGTGTCGCGGCAAATCTCGATGGAGCCAAAACCGCCGGTCGCAAGCGTCTCGAGCGGCTGGAACCGCTTGAGCAGCTCGCGAGAGCTGGTGCCCTCCAAGGGAACGTCCGGCGAGAACCGGGCGGTATGTTGCGAGAAAAGCGGCATGGCCAACCCTCGTGCGTTTAAAGTTCGTTTGCGAGCGGCGGGCGCGGAGCCGAGCCGTTCGCGGTGGCATAGATGCTGCTAGTGTAGCACGCTCGGGTGCATGGTGAAGGTAGCGGGGCGAGGTGGCCTATCTGACTTGGCCTTAGCGCTTCTTCTTGTTCTTCTTCTGCTTGCGCTGTTTGGCCTTTGCATTCTTAGGCTCGCTTTCCTGCTTGGCCTTGGCAGCGGCCTTTTCGGCCTTCATCTTTTTGCGTTTGGTCTCGATGCGCAGCTTTTTGTTGATGCGCGTCTTGAGGAAGGAGCCAAACTGCTCGGCATCACCACGCACAAAGGTGTCCTTAGGGATCGTCACGCCCTGGTCGGCGAACATGGCCACAAAGATGCGCTCGCCGTCGAGTACATGGTCGAGCTTCTCAAACGGGAAGAACTGCGACTTGCCGCTCTTGCCCCAGACCATCAGGCCGTCCTCGTTGGCGGCGACGCGGCGGTAGCGGCCGCCCATGGACTCGTCTGCCTCGACGGCTTCGATAAAGTCGCGCGCGAGCGTATGGTGCAGATTTTTGCTCCACCAGGCCAAAAAGGCGCCGAATACGATTAAGACGACGCCGAACTTGATCCAGTTGCCGCCGGCCACCAGCATGCCGATGCCGATGAGCGCGGCAATTGCCGCGGCGACATACAGCGAGCCGCGACGCCTGGGCGAGGCGACCAGGCGCGCAAAGTCGGTGACGAGGTCGTTTTCGTACTGGTACTCGTTGAGGTACAGAATGCCGTCGTCGGCTGCGGCCTGCTCCTCGAGCGCGACCTCGACCTGGTCGGCTGCTTCGGAGGGAACGAGGTTGCTCTCTGCGTCTGCCATGCTCTTTGGACTCCTATCGCGGCGGGCTCGCCGTACGGGTTATTATGGATGCAGTATGCCGTGCGACCGCATGGCCGCCGCGGCAACAAGACTCAGTATACCCGGGGGAGCACCCATGGAATCGTTGTACCGAAAGTATCGCCCGCTCACCTTCGACTCCGTGGTGGGCCAGCAGCATATCGTCTCGACGCTCGAGCACGCCATCACCGAGGGGCGCCTGTCCCATGCGTACCTGTTCTGCGGACCGCGCGGCACGGGCAAGACCACCATGGCGCGTATTCTTGCCAAGGCGCTGCTCTGTCGCAATGCCGAGGCGGCGCGCGCCGAGGGTGCGAGCGGCTGCATGCCCGACGGCACCTGTGAGGAATGCGAGCTCATCGCCGAGGGCAACCACCCCGATGTCTACGAGCTCGATGCCGCAAGCCGTACCGGCGTAGACAACGTGCGCGAGGAAATCATCAACTCCGTCAACTTTGCCCCGGTGCGTGGCAAGTACAAGATCTATATCATCGACGAGGTCCACATGCTCACGACGGCGGCGTTTAACGCGCTGCTCAAGACGCTCGAGGAGCCGCCGGCGCACGTGATCTTTGTGCTGTGCACCACCGACCCGCAAAAGATTCTGGAGACCATCCTCTCACGCTGCCAGCGCTTCGATTTCCATCGCATCGGCAACGAGGATATCGAGCGCCGCCTGGCATACGTGTGCGAGCAGGAGGGCTTCGATTACGACGACGAGGCGCTGGCTATCGTGGCGCGCCATGCCAAGGGCGGCATGCGCGACGCGCTCTCCACGCTGGAGCAGCTGAGCGTTTTTGGCAACGGCGCCGTGCATGCGGACGATGCCCGTTCGCTTTTGGGCGAAGTTTCGGACCAGATTCTAGGCGAGTTTGCGCGCGCCATTGCTGATCGCGATGTCGCCGAGCTGTATGGGCTCATTCGCGCACAGGTCGAGGAGGGCAATGACCTGCTTGAGCTGACGCGTGACTTGGTGGCGCATGTGCGCGACGTGTATGTTGCCTGCGTTGCCGGTGCCCGTGCCGAGCTGTTTGAGGGCGGCTCCGAGCAGGCCGAGGCGCTTGCTGCCGAGGCCGCTGCCTTTGGCGAGCATCCTGCCGACCGCCTGGCCCGTGTGCTGACAGTGCTCGACGATGCCGCACTGGAGATGAGGGGTGCGAGCGACGTGCGCCTGGTGCTCGAGATCGCCTGCACGCGTCTGGCACGTCCCGAGGCTGATTTAACGATTGAGGCATTGGCCGAGCGCGTGGCACGCCTGGAGGCCATGGTTGCCAACGGCGCCGTGCCGGCGAGCGTGGCTGCTGCTCAAGCGAGTGCGCCTGCTGCATCCGCACCCGCTGTCCAGCAGCCGACGCTGATCTCGGGTGCCCGGGCTGCTGCCCCTGTGGCATCTGCCGCTCCCGCTGCTACGTCCGCGCATCAGGGCGGCATGCCTTGGGACCGCGGCGCTGCTGTTCCGGCTGCCCAGCCTGCACCCAAGTCCGCGGCTCCGGCTCCCGCGCCCAAGCCTGTAACGCCTGCACCTCAGCCCGTTGCGGCTCCGGCTCCCGTGCCTGCTGCATCGACCGTGCCGGTGTCCAAGCCCAACAACGCCGCTGAGGTTGCCGCCGCCGGTGCTGCCGAGACCCCCGCGGTCGAGGACGCCGGCGAGCTCCAGCGCAAATGGGCCGAGGTCGTCGAGCGCGTCAAGGCTCGTCAGGCTTCCTACGCAGGCCTGCTGCTCAACGCCCGCGCCACGGCCGACGACGGCTCCAAGCTCACGGTTTCGTTCCCCGCGGGCTCGACCTTTGCTATCAAGATGCTCGGTCGCGCCGACACACAGTCGGTGGTTCTGCCGACAGTCAGTGCGGTCTTCGGTCGTCGTACCGTCGACTATGTCCTGGATGGGGGTGGCACGCCGGCTCCTCAACATGAGGAGCATTCTCCATCTGCACGGGCTGCGGTATCTGCGGACCCGCAACCCGTGTCCTCGGCGGCCCCTGCATCCTCGAGCGCCAGCGCTCCGCAGCAGCAAGCGACGCCGGTGATGGCACCGACCCCGTCGGCGCCTAAGCCCGTCACGCCCAAACCGGCCGCTCCGGCTCCCGCGCCCAAGCCCGCTGCCGCGCCTGCGCCCAAGTCATCCGACCTGGCTAAGGCCCCCTGGCTGCGCTCCGACAACCCTGCCGGCGCTCCCGCTACGGGCAAGCTCCCGACCGAGCCCGCGCCCCGTGCGTCCGAGCGCTCTGCCGCCCCCAAATCTCAGCCTGCCGCGTCGTCTGCGCCGTGGGAATCCGAGCAGGTTCCCTACGACGATGCCATGGTCGGCGGTTTTGCTGCCGATGCCGGCGGGGACGATCTGCCGCCGTTCGACGTGCCGGGTGCGGCGTCCGCGCCCAAGCCCGCTGCAGCTGCCCCCAAAGAGGAGGACGCCCCCGCTGCCCCTTGGGAGTCCAACCCAGGCGCGGGCAGCCCCTTCGGCCATCAGGGCGCAGCCCCGAACATCCCGCAGACCGAGGACGAGGCCAAAGCCCTCATCCGCAGCGTCTTCGGCCAGGCCACCATCTTCAAGCCGGTGGAGTAGCTGCGCGGGCGGGCATACTGCTCAAGAAGAGAATTCTTTGTCCGGGCGCATCTGTATTTCGGACATGTGTAATGTGGTGCCGCGTATATCGCATTCGAGTAGACAGGTACGTGACGGTCGGCCTAGGATGCTGAGGTCGATACGATACGTTGCATGGCTGTCCGCGTACTCGACTTGCTCGGCGCTGACGGTTGCTCCGATTGTCGAGAAAACGCCTAGTTCGGCATCGACAATCTTGGAGTTCTTTATCTTGACCTTGAACTCTTGGTAGAGGGATGGGCTGTTGTAGTAAACGGTTCGGGTTCCGTCGGTGCACTCATCGGTCGCTTCCCATTTGACGACGGGCTGGCCCGAGCTGGCTATTAGCAGTTCTGCTCCAAAGGATATAGCATGGGTGATGGCAACCAACAATGCCCAGCCGACAAAGAGATAGAGAACAAAATATGCAGCGGGGTGTTTTGAGCGGATGTTTTGGAGCGCGTCGGGGGCATTCATGGGGTACCTCCAAATTGCTATCTATGGCAATCAAATTATACCCCACCGTCATGAGCGCCACCTCGAGTGGTGGCTCGGCATTTAGCCATTTAGTGGTACGCATTAAATGTCGGATTCCGGCTCTACAAGATTTAGCTTTCAATCTTATGCAGATGCGAATTATGCAACTTTGCATAATCATTGGGTGCGGTCTGCACTCAGGACATGTATATCGACTGAGGTAGCGTGACCGCCCCGCTTGCTGGCCTCGCGCCGTGGTACGATTTTTGAGTTTGAAAGTCCCGCCGCGCCCCGGCTGCCCTTGCAGCTCGTTGCGCGGCCGCACGCAAAGGAGCCATCATGGCCGGTATGAACATGCAGCAGATGATGAAGCAGGCTCGCAAGATGCAGGAGCAGCTTGCCGCCGCGCAGGAGAACCTCAAGTCCCAGACCGTCGACGCCTCTGCCGGCGGCGGCATGGTCAAGGTGACCGTTAACGGCGAGATGGAGCTCGTCAACCTCACCATCGACCCCGATGCCCTCGATCCCGAGGACGTCGATATGCTGCAGGACATGATCATGGCTGCTGTTAACGAGGCCGTTCGCGGCGTCAACGAGCTCGCCAACAAGCAGATGGGCGCCATCACCGGCGGCCTCAACATCCCGGGCATGCCGTTCTAAGACACATATATATGAGCGCGAATCACAGTCTGCAAAAACTGCTCGATGAGCTGGGTCGTCTGCCGGGCATTGGTCCCAAGTCGGCCCAGCGCATAGCCTATTACCTGCTCGAGGCCGATGCCGAGGAGGCCCGCCGCCTGGCCGAGGCCATCCTGGAGGTCAAGCAGGAGGTCCACTTTTGCAGCCGTTGCTTTAACTACGCCACGGCCGACGAGTGTTCCATCTGCCAGGACCCGATGCGCGATACCACTCGCATTTGCGTGGTGGGCGAGCCGCGCGACGTCCAGGCAATCGAGCGCACGGGCAGCTACCATGGCCTGTACCATGTGCTGGGCGGCGTGATCAGCCCCATGGACAAGATCGGCCCCGAGCAGCTGCATATCCGCGAGCTGCTGGCGCGCCTGGGCCACGAGGACATCCACGAGGTCATTATCGCCACCAACCCCAACATTGAGGGCGAGACCACGGCGAGCTACCTTGCTCGCACCATCAAGCCATTGGGCGTTGAGGTATCGCGTCTTGCGAGCGGCCTTCCCGTGGGCGGCGACTTGGAGTATGCCGACGAGCTTACGCTTGGCCGCGCCATCGAGGCCCGCCGCGCGATTTAGGTGGCGAGCCTGCTCCTGCCGTATGTTTTCCTCGCGACGCACGGGGTAGTCATAATTTCCCCGTGCGACTGTGAGTTTGTTGTGCAACAAAGATGCTTCGTATCCGCTTATCGCATGGATGCTTCCGCTCGCATCCTTAATTTGTCCATTCGTTGCGCAACCTTTTTGGTTCGCTGATACACTCAAATATGGATTCGAATGAATGCGCCGCTCCCGAGCGGCGTGTTTTTGTTGGAGGAGAACGCATGCGGCCCGGTGGCACTCAGACAAAGCGCGGCGCCGCGGTGCGCATACGACGCCGACTGGGCTTGGCGCCGCGGGCGTACGCACTGCTATCGTGCTCGCTGGTGCTGGTCATAGCTGGCGTTTCTGCCTATGGCATGACCGTGCCGTCCATGATGCAGGCGCATGCCGCACGCGAACCGCGCGTGGGGCATGAGGTCAAAAGCGATCTGGGCACCACGACTGGATATGCTTGGGCAAGTGTGGTCGGGCATATTGTGTTTGGCACCGACGATGCGGACGGCGCCGAGGCCCCGGACAACGAAGTCACGCTTGCCAATGGCAAAACCATCGTGCTCACCAACACCAAGATCATCGATCGATTGTCCAACAATAGCGTGGCGGCAACGGTGAATAAGGTCGAGCAGCAAAAGGAGCAGGACGCCCAGCAGTCCGGAAAGCCCGGTAGCTCGGATACTTCTGGCTCCGGCTCGGATTCATCGAGTTCGGGCGGCGGCTCTGGGTCGGGTTCCTCTACCGGAGGGCCTGGAAACGGCGGCTCGACGGGCGGCAACACTGACAACGATGCAAACTCCGGCGGCCTTTCCGCTGCTGAGGAAGAGAGCATTCACAGTTGGCTTGTGACCAAGTACAACATGCTCGACGGCTATGTTTCTCGTGCCAATGACGTGGTCTCGACCTATAACTCTACGGGAGATCCCAGGCCGTGCGACAGCCTGGTCGGGGAGATGTTTGTCATTCGAGCCGAGTTCGGTCGTCAGACATTCTCGCCCCGGTCAAGGTGGTATCAGCAGTATGCCAATCTGTGGGGCTGTTACACCAACCTATGTCAATGGGTCGGCCATTACGGCGATGATGACGTCGCGCTCGGTAACTTCAACAATAACGTGGCGGCGCTTGCCCTATGATGACCGATCTTGCATCCACCACACCACAATCGCTCGGTCGCGATCCCATGGTCGGCCTGCGCCTGGCGCGTGTCGACGGGTTTGAGCCGGCCATTGCGCTCGGTCAGGACGAACTGCCTGCCTATCTGCGTCGTTTTACGATACTGTTTGCCGACGATGCCACCATGCGCCGTGGCGGTATCGGCCGCGTGACGCGTGCTGTCAACGCCCAAGGCGAGGACGTAGCACTCAAACAGCTCATCTTGCCGACGCGCGATGAGTTTGACGACGATGCCGCCCATGAGTCGCTGGTCGCCAAGTTCAAAGCGGCATTTCGCGAGGAATATGAATGCCATCGCGCCCTTTCGGGCCTTAAGGGCTTTCCCCGCCTCTATGGCTGGGGCGAGGTTGACGGTGTGCCTGCAATTGTCATGGAATGGGTCGAGGGCGAGACGCTCGCCCGCTTGCGCTCGCGACTCGCCGTGGACGATGCCGGACGCCTATCGCCGCTTGTGGCGGCGCGTCTGGGTCGCGACCTGTTCGATCTGCTCTGCCGTATGAGCCTGGTGGGCGAGGGCTTTGTCCATCGCGATATCTCGCCCGCTAATATTATGGTGCGTACGGCGCGCCTGCCGCTTGACCGGCAGCTTGCCGAAGGCACCTTCGACCTGTGCTTGATCGACTTTGGCTCGTCGCTGGCGCTCGAGCCCGCCTCTGCGGTGGCCGGCACCGGCGGCAAGGCGTCGTTTACCGAGCGCTATGCCACGTTGCGCCGCGCGACGGTGGCCTACGCCCCGCCCGAGATGCTCACCGACGATATCCCCGACCTGCGCATGCTTCGCATGTCGCCGGCGATCGATGTCTATGCAGCGGCGAGTACGGTCTACGAGCTCATCGCCGGTGTCGCGCCGTACGAAGTGGCGCCGGGTGCGTCGGGTACTTCGGGCTCGCGCAAAAAGACACGAGATATCGCCAGCCCCTATCGCCTCAAGATGGATACGCTGCCCGATTATCCCGTCGGCGCCCACGCGCCCGGCTGCGACTTGACGCAACTGCTGCGACGCGAGCCCGATGTGGCACTTGCCGCGGTCGAACAGGCTCAGCAGCTGGGGCTCGATCCAAATTCCGAGGATCTGCGCGATGCGTTGGCGTTTGTCGACGCTCAGCTGTTCGATGTGTTGATGGCCTGCCTGTCCTGCCATCAGGAAGATCGTCCCGAGCCGGCTGCGGTGGAGGCGGCGCTCTCGGCATTTTGCGACCACTATGCGCAAAATGTCGCCCGCTCGCTTCGCGCCGAGCCGCTCATGCCGTGCCCGATGGAGGCATCGGGGCACACAGCCCGGCGTGCGGCGATGGTTGGTGCGACGGCGGCAAGCGGCGTGCTTTGGACTGTGGTCGTGGTATCGGCGGCGCTGTTGGCGTCGGGCGCCCATGTGACGCTCGTCGTGGGACCGCTTATGTGGTCCGGGAAGCTGCCGGCCATTATCGCGGCACTGGCGTTGGCGCTGCCGGGCATGGTGGGCATCGCTGCCGGGGCCTTGGCGCGCGACCGTCGTGTGGGATTCCTGCAGGGTGTGTTGGCCCTTTCCGCCTGCGAGGTTCCGGCTCTGGCCGCACTCGCATGTGCCGTGTTTTCCCAGCATGCCGTGGCGGGTGGCCTGGTGGCCGCCATAATTGCAACCTATGCGCTCACGTGGTTTTTGCTGGCGATGGGGTTTGCCTTTGAGCTTCCCGTCGTGTCAGCACGACGTGCGAAAATTCCCATGGCGACGCCGCTTGCCGGCGGAGCCGCGGCTGTCCGCGCCTTTGGCGGGCCGGCCGAAGTATCCGACACTATCTCTGCGACCAAGGAGGGCTAAGCCATGGCTTCTCAAGCTGAGCTCACCCCGTGCGGGGCAATGTTTGACATCTTTAAGCGCGCAGCGCACCTGAGCCATATCGAACTGTGCGGCCTGGTGCTCTCGAGCCGCCCGCTCGCCGACGGCCGTAGTCCGCAGAGCCGTGCCGCCGATCGCTCCTGGGTTTCGCGCTTTATCGTGCGCGCGCCGGTCGGCACGCTGCAGGAACGTTATTTTGCCGATTACGGTACCTCGGCCGCGCGCATTATGTCGCAGCTGGCCCTGCGCCGTCGCAATCCCATGGACGCCGCGGCCGTGACCAATATGGTGTGCGGCCCCACTGGCGAGCCCATGGTGCGGGCACTCGAGGAATGCCATCAGGACACGAATCTCTATCGCAATGCGCTCGAGCGCCTGTCGCAGGCGGCTGAGCTCATGCCCGCAGAACGTGCCGAGGCCATCCTGGTGCTGTTTGTCGCCGTGGGTTGCTCGGCAGATGTCCGCTCGTCGGTGACCTATGCCATCGACTACGCTCATGCGACCTGTGGCGGCGCCACGTCGACGCCGCGCTCGCTGAGCACATCTTCGGTCGCGGGCGAGCGCGAGGTCGCGCCGGCGCATCCGCTGGGACTGCTGCGCGTGCAAAACGGCTACGTGGTGAGCGCCCCGCGCTGGATTCAGCCGAGTGAGGAAGGCGTCGAGATCGGCGCGCTGGCAACGGGGGAGGGCGACATCACCGATGTCGGTGACGACGTCTCG
This sequence comes from Collinsella sp. CLA-JM-H32B, assembly GCF_040098065.1. Taxonomy (NCBI): domain Bacteria; kingdom Bacillati; phylum Actinomycetota; class Coriobacteriia; order Coriobacteriales; family Coriobacteriaceae; genus Collinsella; species Collinsella sp. CLA-JM-H32B. The sequence goes on from NZ_JBBNNA010000001.1 coordinate 19,265, forward strand.
GCCCGCCATGCCCATATCTGGTGCGACGATTCTGGCGCATGGTTTGTCGAGGACCTGTCGTCCACGAACGGCACCGTGGTGGTAAACGGGGCCACGAGTGTGTGTATTCAAGTAGAGCCCGGCCGCTCCGCCCAGCTCAACCCCGGCGACGAGCTCAAACTCGGCGAATCCACCACCTACGCCATCCTCCTCGGCGCCCTCTAGCTCATCCCCCCAATGAGTTGCGGTGAAATAGGGACTGATTAAGGCCGTTAACAGCAAAAACAGTCCCTATTTCACCGCAACTGCTGTGGGGTTCCAGGGGACTGTATCCGTCGGTGCCGGGCGCACAATAGTCACCCGAGGTAAACCTTTACCGGCCACCTATATTTGCCGAAATATGGCTTGACGGCGGGGTACAATAAACCCGCATGCGGATTTCCGTTGCGGGCGCTTCCCATCGCCGGGGCGTGCCCGGGAGCATCCGGCATGCGGCCTTTGCGGCGCTCGGTCATGTGCAAGACGGGTAGCTGGGCCTGTGGAGCGCGTGCAGCCCTCCTCGCCTTGGCATGCCTTCTCTCCACGCCATGTACCTGCTGCTGAGTCCGCCTGCCAGATGATTGGAAGCAACAACGAAAATCCCATCACGCCAATATCCCGGCGATCGCCGGGGCCTGTATACCTATATGAGAGGAGAGGGGTATATGGCGCGTAAGTTTAAGTCTATGGACGGCAACGAGGCGGCCGCATATGTTTCGTATGCGTACACCGAGGTAGCGGGAATTTATCCCATTACGCCGTCCAGCCCGATGGCCGACCATGTCGACCAGTGGGCGGCCCAGGGTCGCAAGAACATCTTCGGCACCCCGGTCAAGGTCGTCGAGATGGAGTCCGAGGCAGGTGCGGCCGGTACCGTTCACGGTTCGCTGGGCGCCGGTGCTCTGACCACCACCTACACGGCTTCTCAGGGTCTGCTCCTGATGATCCCGAACATGTACAAGATCGCAGGCGAGCAGCTCCCGGGCGTTTTCCACGTCTCCGCGCGTTGCGTCGCTTCGCACGCCCTGAACATCTTCGGTGATCACTCCGACGTCATGGCCTGTCGCCAGACCGGCTTCGCCATGCTTGCCGAGGGCAACGTCCAGGAGGTCATGGACCTCTCGCCGGTGGCTCACCTTGCCGCCATCGAGGGCAAGACCCCGTTCCTTAACTTCTTCGACGGCTTCCGCACCAGCCACGAGATCCAGAAGGTCGCCATGTGGGACTACAAGGATCTGGCCGAGATGTGCGACATGGACGCTGTCCAGGCTTTCCGCGATCACGCGCTCAACCCTGAGCACCCGCATACCCGCGGTAGCCACGAGAACGGCGACATCTTCTTCCAGAACCGCGAGGCCTGCAACAAGGTCTACGACGAGCTTCCCGCCGTCGTCGAGGGCTACATGAAGAAGATCAACGAGAAGCTCGGCACCGATTACGGCCTGTTCAACTACTACGGCGCTCCCGATGCTGATCGCGTCGTCGTGTGCATGGGCTCCTTCTGCGACGTGCTCGAGGAAGTCATCGACTACCTCAACGCTCACGGCGAGAAGGTCGGCCTGGTCAAGGTTCGCCTGTTCCGTCCGTTCTCCATCAAGCACTTCGTCGACGTTCTCCCCGAGACCGTCAAGAAGATTGCCGTCATGGACCGCACCAAGGAGCCGGGTTCCATCGGCGAGCCGCTCTACCAGGACGTTGTCTCCGCTCTCTACGAGGCCGGCAAGACGGGCATCAAGGTCGTCGGCGGCCGTTACGGCCTGGGCAGCAAGGACACGCCTCCCGCGTCCGCGTTCGCTGTCTTCGAGGAGCTCAAGAAGGACGAGCCCAAGCGCGAGTTCACCATCGGCATCGTCGATGACGTGACCAACCTGAGCCTGCCCGAGGCCGAGGATGCGCCCAACACCGCAGCCCCCGGCACCATCGAGTGCAAGTTCTGGGGTCTGGGTGGCGACGGTACCGTCGGCGCCAACAAGAACTCGATTAAGATCATCGGCGACCACACCGACAAGTACGTTCAGGCCTACTTCCAGTACGACTCCAAGAAGACCGGCGGCGTCACCGTCTCGCACCTGCGCTTTGGTGATTCCCCGATCCGTTCGCCGTACTACGTGACCAAGGCCGACTTTGTCGCTTGCCACAACCCCAGCTACATCGTTAAGGGCTTCAAGATGGTCCGCGACGTCAAGCCGGGCGGCACCTTCCTGGTCAACTGCCAGTGGAGCGACGAGGAGTTCGCCGAGCACATGCCCGCCGTGGCCAAGCGCTACATCGCGAACAACAACGTCAACGTCTACCTGATCGACGCTATCGACCTGGCCGCCAAGGTCGGCATGGGCAAGCGCACCAACACGGTGCTCCAGTCCGCCTTCTTCGCGCTGGCCAAGGTCCTGCCCGCCGAGGACGCCCTGCAGTACATGAAGGACGCGGCTACCAAGTCCTACATGAAGAAGGGCCAGGCCATCGTCGACGCCAACCACAAGGCCATCGATGCCGGCGCTACCGCCTTCCGTAAGTTCGAGGTTCCGGCCGACTGGGCTACCGCCGAGGATGCCGCTCCCGTCGAGCTCTCCGAGGAGACCAAGTCCGCCATCGCCCAGCAGGTCAAGAACCTGCTCGAGCCCATCGATCGCATGGATGGCGACAGCCTGCCTGTTTCCGCCTTCGTCGATTGTGCCGACGGCCAGTTTGAGCTGGGCGCCTCTGCATACGAGAAGCGCGGCGTCGCCGTGGTCGTTCCTCACTGGGACGAGACCAAGTGCATCCAGTGCAACCAGTGCGCCTATGTGTGCCCGCATGCCACCATCCGTCCGTTCGCGATGACCGAGGACGAGGCTGCCGCCGCGCCCGAGGCTACCCGCACGCTCGACGCCATGGGCCCCAAGGCCAAGGGCATGAAGTTCACCATGGCCGTGTCCCCGCTCGACTGCATGGGCTGCACCAACTGCGTCAAGGTCTGCCCCAAGGGCGCCCTCGAGATGGTTCCCACCGAGCAGGAGATGGATCAGCAGCCCGTTTGGGACTATATGGTCGAGAACGTCTCCGAGAAGAAGGAGCTCATCGCGGCCAACGTCAAGGGCAGCCAGTTTAAGCAGCCCTACCTGGAGTTCTCCGGCTCCTGCGCCGGCTGCGCCGAGACCGCCTATGCACGTCTGGTGACCCAGGTCGCCGGCGACCGCATGTTCATCTCCAACGCCACCGGCTGCTCCTCCATTTGGGGCAACCCCGCTGCCACCGCTCCTTACTGCAAGGACAAGGACGGTCACGGCCCGGCGTGGAACAACTCCCTGTTCGAGGACAATGCCGAGCACGGTCTGGGCATGGCCGTCGGTTACGAGGCCGTCCAGAAGAAGCTGATCGCCGCTACCCAGGACATCATCGCTGCCGATGGTCCGTCCGATGAGCTCAAGGCTGCCGGCCAGGCTTGGATCGACTCTGTCAACGACGCTGAGGCCTCCAAGACCGCTGCCGCTGCCTACGTTGCCGAGCTCGAGAAGTGCGGCTGCGACGCTTCCAAGGCGATTCTCGCCGACAAGGCTTACCTCACCAAGAAGTCCTTCTGGATCTTCGGCGGCGACGGCTGGGCCTACGACATCGGCTTCGGTGGCCTGGACCACGTCCTGGCTTCCGGCCACAACGTCAACGTCTTCGTCTTCGACACCGAGGTTTACTCCAACACCGGTGGTCAGGCCTCTAAGGCCTCGAACCTGGGCCAGGTCGCTCAGTTCGCCGCTGCCGGTAAGGTGACCAAGAAGAAGTCTCTGGCCGAGATTGCCATGAGCTATGGCTACGTCTACGTGGCGCAGGTCGCCATGGGCGCCAACCCGGCTCAGACCCTCAAGGCCATTCACGAGGCCGAGGCCTACGACGGCCCGTCCCTCATCATCGGCTACAGCCCCTGCGAGATGCACTCCATCAAGAAGGGCGGCATGCAGAACTGCCAGGCCGAGATGAAGAAGGCTGTCGAGTGCGGTTACTGGAACCTCTTCCGCTTCAACCCCGAGGCTGCTGCCGGCAAGAAGTTCTCGCTCGATTCCAAGGAGCCCGCGGGCGGTTATCAGGAGTTCCTGATGAACGAGGCCCGTTACGCTTCGCTGACGCGTTCCTTCCCCGAGCGCGCCGAGGAGCTCTTCAAGGAGAACGAGCAGGCCGCTATGGACCGCTATGCTCACCTGCTGAAGCTCAAGACGGTGTACAACGAGGCCTAGGTCTCCCACCGCAGGATCTGAGGGCTGACCTTCGCGGACGTCCTCGGACATGAAAGAACCCCCGCTGCGCACTACGTGCGGCGGGGGTTCTTTCGTCCTGCGGAGTGTCCGCGAAGGTCAGCCCTCAGATCCTGCTACGACTACGTCCTCGGATTGTGTGGGCTGATGAAGGACGTGGCTGTGGGGGCCTTTAATATGAGAAAGCCATTGTCAATAGGCGTGTTTGTTCGAGCCCGGTTTTAAACCGGGCTTTTTCGTTTCCCGTCGGGAGGGACCGCGCACGCTGCACGTTTAGTCGACGCTTGCCTGGCAAGCTAATATCCGCGGGCTCTTGCGGGCGCGCTGCCGGCGGTCAGCCCGGTATGTCCGCACACCCCACCGCATTTCGATTCTCCGTCCGGCGCGCTCGTCCGAAACCAGTCTTGTTCACGGGCGCGGCCCTTGGGCTGCCCAAAAAGGGCTCGTGAACGCGCGCCGGCGATGCGTCGAGGCGCGGGCCCTCCCGGCGGGAGGCTTGTTGTCCGACGGGGTCAGCTGAGGGTCCCCTCCGCCCGGCGCCCGATCTCCCAGACCCAGCAGGCGAGCTCGCGCGCGACGGCGGCGTTTGCCTTGCACGAGCTCTTGCCCGCCGCCGCCAGCGCCTCGCGGCGGCGGCAGAGCCTGGCGGTGCAGGCGTCGGCGCGCGCCCGGATCGCCGCGGGGACGTCCGCGCCGGGCGCCGGGGCCTTCGGGCGGGGCGTGCACGTCAGGTAGTGCCACGCCGACTCCACCAGTGCCGTCCTGGCGAGCCAGTTGCCCGTCTTGGTTATCCCGCCGCGCCGCTCGGTCTCGCCGCTCGAGCGCTCCGACGGGACTAGCCCGCACCAGCTCGCGAAGGCCGGGGCCGTCCGGAACCTCGTGAAGGAGCCCGCCTCGGCTGCGAGCCTGAAGGCCGTCAGGGTGTCGATTCCCTTGATGCAGGAGAGCGCCTCGACGGCCGGGCGCCACCGGTCGGTCCGGGCGAGGGCGAGCACCTTCTTCTCGAGCTGCCGGCGGTCCGACTCCGCGCACCTCGCGGCCGTGACGTAGTACTCGAGCACGTCGCGCTGGGGCCCCTCGAGCCTGATCCCGGATATCCATCTCCAGTGGGCGCGCGTCCAGGATCCCTTCCTCGTCCCGTCGGCGTTGCGCTCGTCCCAGACGTGGCCCAGCCTGATCAGGAACATGTTGAGTCGCTGCCTGGCGCGGCGGTACTCTGCCGTGGCGTCGTCGAGGGCGCGGTCGAGGTCCCGGGCGGCCTCGACGGCCGCATCGGGCAGCGGGACCTCCACGATGTTGTGGGTGGCGAGCATGCGGGCGATGAACTCGGCGTCGCGCCGGTCGTTCTTGCGGCGCGCGTCCGCCGCCGGCCTCTGCATCTTGGAGACGGCGGCCACGGCGCAGTCGAGGCCGAGCGCGCGCAGCTCGCGCGCCATGTGGAAGCCGGTGGGGCCGCTCTCGTAGCAGGCCCTGGGCTCCTCGAACCCGAGGGCCCACTCCGCGATCTCGGCGGCGTCCGTCCCGAAGTCACGGTGCACCACCTCGCCGGTGAAGGGGTTGAACGCCGCGGCGGCGACCGATCGCGCGTGGACGTCCAGGCCGATGGAGGTAACATGGGGCATGGGAAGCCTCCTCCCCGCAGGTGCGGTAAGGGCTACCGCACGGGCCGATACTCAAAGCCCATTGTGGCATCCCGAGCCCGCGGAAAGAAGCTGCGCCGCGGGGGAGGCGACCCAAATGGCTTTCTCATATCGTCTTGTCCCGGTCGCTGTTTCGCGGCTTTGCCGCGAAAGCTCGCGCCACTTTGGGGATGGATGGAGGGCGTGGCTGGATTGCGGATTCAAATGGCTAGAGAGATATGGGCGCGAACGAGAAATCGTTATTGGGGTCATCCTTTTCCATAAACTCATCGAGACAAAACGTCATGTAGATTGGAACGTACAGAACCTTGCCCTCTTTGCTGAGATTCTCGTGGCTCAGTACAACGGCCTCGGGAATTTTGTACTCGCCCACACTCATCAGACGATCGAGGGCCGCATGCGCTCGAACTTTCTTGCCCGATTTGACCTCGATTGGGACAACATGACCGTGGACGCCTTCGATCACAAAGTCAACTTCACCGACCTCACGCGTTTGGTAGTACCATGCATCCGCCCCGAGGGCAACGAGTTCCTGCGCGACCACGTTCTCATAGAGACCACCAAGGTTGGGAGTTTTCATATCAAGATAGACAGCGCGTGCAGTGCTGCCAGGGTATCGCGATGCGAGCATGCCTGTATCAGACTCGTATAGTTTGAAGGCTGTCGTTTTCTCCGTCCTCTTGAGAGGACTCCGTGGCTCCGTCACCCTGGCGACCATCAATCCAACACCTGCGTTAACAAGCCACAGGAAATCCTGCTCATATTTTTTAAGGCGAGCTCCCTCACCCAGAGACGAAACAACAAAGCGATGAGACTCCGCCTCAAGCTGAACGGGAATTTGCTCAAAAATCGACCGAACGTTAAACGCTCGAGTCGATGCATATTTTGAGATATCGCTTTTGTACTGATCGACCAGCTGAGTTTGAAGCTCACGTGTGCTCACGAGCGAATAACCCGAATCAATATAATTCTGAACGACCTCCGGCATGCCGCCGCAAACGATATAAGCTCTATAGTTCTTGAGCATCGCCTCATGAATATAGTTTTCGACAGGATGTTTCTCGACAAGGCAGCTGCGAATGCCTGCAAGCACATTCTCGCTGACGCTGTTTGCCCAACAAAACTCTTCAAAATCCATCGGGCGCATAACAATGTGCTCTACATACCCCACCGGAAAAGAAGAGATCCCCTTAAACTCAGTCCCAAGCATAGACCCCGAGAAGACATAGCTAAAGCGCCCATCCTCGACCAACGCCTTCATGAGTGTAACGATCTGCGGATACTCCTGAATCTCATCGACAAAGACAAGCGTATCGCCCTCAACAAGCGGCGCATCCGCAAGAAGGGCTACGCGGTTGATAAAGTCAACGGAGTTCTTTGCGCCAACAAGTGCATTCCTTGCTTCGACATCGAGTAGTAAATTGACCTCAAAATACGACGCGTAGTTGCTTTTTCCAAACGCGCGAATCGCATAGCTCTTGCCAATCTGACGCGCACCAGTAACGAGTAATGCCTTATTGGAGTTATTCTTCCAGCTCAAAAGCCTATCAGTGACCTTACGGCGTAGCATTAAACCCCCAAATGACAAAAATTAACAGATAGAATCGCCTAAAATCATACAAAAATTGGCAGATAATATTGTCGTAAATATACAAAAATTGGGAGATAGCAAAGGTTCGAATAGGCCTCAAAGCCACTGAAACAGTGCTCTACTTTGCGAAGGGGCTGGGGACGCTGTTGGGTGCGTCTCCAGCCCTCTGATTCTTACTTTGGATCCCGATGGTGGGGTGTTGTCGGTGCTGCTTGCTTGGTTACCTTGTCTCGCCGGACTCTGTGCGTAGGCGGTAGCCGTGGACGAGGTCGCTAATAGCCGGCCAGGGAATCTGGCGGTCGACCCAAAATTGGAGCTGGACCAGATAGCGCTCGGTGGCGCGGGTGAGGGCCGCGAACTGTTCGTGAGTCTCAACCTGGGCGTAGAGGTCGCGGCTGTGGGCGAGGATTGCCGTCGTGTCATCCATTTTGCCGGTGACGTCGAAGGCGCCCGAGAACCAGTCGCACAGGCGTGCGGCACTGTTTTTGATCGTTGCGAGGTCGGCGGTGCCGTCGTTGGCGTTTTCGTTGGCCTGGGCTCGCAGGAGGGAGAGGGCGTCGGCGGCGTTCATGCAGTAACCGACGGTGAAGTTCCAGACGGCGAATTCGCGGCCGGTGTCGAGTTTGCGGCGGCGCATGTAGTCGATGTCACGCGGTTCCTCGAGCATCATTTGATCGGCGAGGGCCTCAAGTGCAGTGGTGTACTCGGCAAGGTCGAGCGTGAGCAGATTGTTGATATCCATCATCTTTAGGCCTCCGTTTCGATCTCGACGATTTCGTTTTTAATGTACATGCCCTGGTTGTCCCAGACATTGCGGCAGGCGGCGGCAAAACGCTCGCGGTCGGCTTCGCAGATGCGGGCGAACATGTTGCAGGTGCCAAAGGGCTCGCACACGTCAAAGAAGATGCAGATTGACGACCATCCGCCATACCAGCTCACGGCGCCCGCTGGCTCGTGAAAGACGGGGTTCTCGATGTGCTCGTAATTGGCGATGGGGCCCGAGACAGGATAGGTTACCTCGGCATCGCAGATCTTGGCCGAAAAGATACGTGACTCGACTGGACAGGATGATTCGAACAGCTTGCATGCCTCGGGAGCCTTGTCCCAGAGCATGTCGGCGAGAAACGTCTCGCCATTCAGCGTGATCTTGAGCATTTTTGTCATAGTAAGGACCTCCTCAATCCGTCGCTCAAGGGGTTCGCTGGCGGATAAGGAGAAGACAGCAGCGGGGTCGCCGAACCCAAACTTCACGACAAATCTCTGTCGCCCCAGCCCGCGCTGTTCTTCGCTAAAGTACCATGCAGCAATTGCGCGCAATATCAGTTTTTGATTTTCTGGAAGCGGCAATCGACGAGACGGCTCGCCGGCTGCCGGCCGACGCGCGGTATGGGCGCTCGTCTATTCCTTAAGTTGGATGAAAAACGCCATGTTATTGCAGGGCTGCATACTCGTCCAATAAGTGCATAGAATCTCGTATAGTGCGAGTAAGATTTTGCGCTGTCTGTTTTATGTTTAGCAAAGATAAAGTTTGCATAATCTGGTCTAATCCCTGCTCTATTAAAATAAAGTTGCACGTAAATGACGTAGATATGCTTGAGCTGGGGTTCTGTACGCTGAGCGGATAAAAACGACCGTTCACCGTTCAGCTATTTTCAAAATGAATAAAATGAGCGATAAAGAGAATATAAACCTTAATAAACTCGCGTATCGCACGGGCGCGGGTTATTAATGGGTTGTAGGCCTTTTACAGAAAGGATTCCAGCAATGTCTAAGCCTCTTGGCAAGCCCGATCGTATCGTCGTCGCCCTTGGCGGTAACGCCCTCGGCAACAACCCCGTTGAGCAGATCGAGGCCGTGAGCAACACCGCTCACGCTCTCCTCGGCCTGATCGAGCAGGGCAACGAGATCATCATCACCCACGGCAACGGCCCGCAGGTTGGCATGATCCAGAACGCCTTCGCCGCTGCCCACGACGCCATCGGCACCCCCGAGATGCCGCTGCCCGAGTGCGGCGCCATGTCCCAGGGCTACATCGGCTATCACCTGCAGCAGGGCATTGGCCGCGAGATGCACAAGCGCTATAAGCGTTGGCACGCCGCCACCGTCGTCACCCAGATCGAGTGCGACCCGGATGATCCTGCGTTCAAGAACCCGACCAAGCCGATCGGCCCCTTCTACACCGAGGAGCAGGCCAAGGAGTTCATGGCCGAGGATCCTTCCAAGGTCTTCGTCGAGGATTCCGGCCGCGGCTGGCGTCGCGTCGTCGCTTCCCCCGATCCCAAGAAGATCGTCGAGGCTGACTCCATCCTCAACCTGCTCGACAACGAGTTCATCGTCATCGCCTGCGGTGGCGGCGGCATCCCCGTCGTCCGCGACTACGAGAACAAGGGCTGCTATAAGGGCGTTCCCGCCGTCATCGACAAGGACCTGGGCGGCGAGCTGCTGGCCGAGGACTGCGACGCCGACGTTCTGTTCCTGCTGACCGCCGTTGAGCATGTCGCCATCAACTTTGGCAAGCCCAACCAGGAGGAGCTCGAGGACATCACCGCCGACGAGGCCGAGCGCCTGGCCGACGAGGGCCAGTTCGGCAAGGGTTCCATGGAGCCCAAGGTCCGCGCTGCCATCAAGTTTGCCCGTTCCCGCAAGGGCCGCACCTGCATCATCGGTGCTCTGGACAAGGCCGCCGAGACCATGGCCGGCCTCTCCGGTACCCGCATCCACGAGTAGTCTCTACTCTGTTGCCTCTCTCGTGGGCGCCAGGCAAAGCGCCCGCAAACTAGCCTCTCTTCATGAGCCCCGCAGTCCGCTCCGGCTGCGGGGCTTTTGTTTCAGCCCGGCACTTGGGGACGTTCCTTTCCTGCCGGCAGCTTGGGACAGTCCCTAAAGGCTGTCCCCAACGACCACTCATTTAAGTCTGTCCCCAATGACTAGTAGTAGGCCCACATGGCTTCGGCTTCATTGAGGACCTCTACGACGCCCCAGCGGCGGGCGCTACGGCTGGGCGAATTGGGATCGTAGACACCGATCTGGTCGGCGTCGTCAATGCCGTAGAGCACGATGTAATGACCCACGTTGGTAAACGTGCCGGGACGCACGGCGGCGATTACGGGGGCACCTGAGCGCAAGGCCTGGGCCATCGAGTCTCGATCGTTGTAGAGCTGCGTCCCGTTAAGCCCCAGCTGCCATGCGCCGCTCGTCATAAATGACCACTCGGTGGCACCGGTGGGGGCATAGTTGCCCGCCTCGGAAAGGGCGCACATATCTGCCGGTGTCATATCGGTGCGCCCCGTTTTAAAGATGTAGACCATGGTGAGGCAGGTAGGGCCGCAGGCATTTTGGCGGATGGTACCGCCGGCGTAGGGCAGCTCCGACCATGCGGGGTCAATCTGGTAGATATGCGGCATGGTGCCGGCACTCCACTGCGAACGCGGGGTCGAAAAAGCAAACGAGTAGCCGAGTGCGACCGGGGCTTTGAGGAGCTTTTCCTCGGCGGTGGGCTCTAGACCGGCAGAGCCATGCGAGGCACACGACCCCAGATACACAAAGGCCAGACATGCCATGATGGAGCACAGGGCAAGACGGAGACGATGAATCTGCGGATTGGCGGCCCTGGCACGTCCCATCGGCCGTGGCTGCTTTGCGCCGCGTCCGCCGCGGGGCTTCGAAAAGAAACGGCTGATGTGATCGCCAGACTTTCGCCGATCGTATTTCTGCCGCCGAGGCACTTCGGCCCGGCGTTGACAGGTGCCCGAGTATGGGCGATCCGTCTGGCGCGTGTTGGCATTCTGCGGCATAGACGACGAGGGGCGATTCTGCGGACGCTGCGGGTTCTGCGGCCCGTCGTTGTCAGAAACACTCCTGGATGTTGGCGTGGTACGCCCGGCAAGGCGAACGTTTCGCTGCCGTTCGCCGTCATTGTATTCATATGCCATTTGTACCGCCTCGTCTCATGTATAACCCGTTCATCCTACAAAAAAGACGTGCAGCAAATGAGCACGTGCGACAAAAGTTCGATAAACGGCACGAACAGGGTGGGCTTGGCGCCATAAAGCGACACCTTCCGCGAGCAATCGAATCGCGCCATCAAAACGGGCGCTCGCACCGAGTGGCGCCCCTCGCCGTTCGTCCCAAAAACGGCGCCGCTCGTTTTGCAGTTCTGCCTTCGGTCGAGCTACAAGCGGAGCTGCTGCGCCAAGGCCGTATCTTAAAGCCACGAAATAAAAGAGCGCGGCGAAACGGACCGCGCAAGGGGTGACGTCAAGGGGCGTCAAAAAGGAAAGGAGGGGAACAATGGCGGACAAGAACGCAGAAGTTGCAGTCGAGGATAACGGCGGCATGAAGAAAACGCTTTCGCTCTGGAACTTCTTCACCATCGGTTTCGGTGCCATCATCGGTACCGGTTGGGTTCTGCAGGTCGGCGACTGGATGGTCGTGGGCGGCGGTCCCGTTCCCGCTATGATCGCATTCCTCTTGGGTGCAATCTTCCTCGTGCCCGTCGGAGCTGTTTTCGGTGAGCTCACGGCTGCTATCCCCATCTCGGGCGGCATCGTCGAGTATGTCGATCGTAGCTTTGGCCGTACGCTGAGCTACATCACCGGTTGGCTTTTGGCCCTGGGCAACGGTATCCTGTGCCCGTGGGAGGCCATCGCCATTTCGACCCTCGTGTCCGAGATGTTCGGCAGCCTGCCCGGTCTTGAGTGGCTGCGCGCCGTCAAGCTCTACACCATCCTGGGCGCCGACGTTTACCTGTTCCCGACGCTGATCGCGCTCGGCTTTGCAGCCTACGTCATCTTCCTCAACTTCCGCGGTGCCAGCTCGGCCGCCAAGCTCCAGGCCTTCCTGACCAAGGCCCTGCTCTGCGGCATGCTGCTCGCCATGGGCGTCTCGCTGTTCACCGGCTCGCCGGACAACGCCATGCCCGTGTTCTCCCAGGTCACCGACGCTGGTGGCGGCAAGGCCGCTACCGAGGGCGCCAGCCTGTTCGCCGGCATCGTGTCGGTCCTGGTTCTGACCCCGTTCTTCTACGCCGGTTTCGACACCATTCCTCAGCAGGCTGAGGAAGCAGCCGAGGGCCTCAACTGGAACAAGTTCGGCAAGATCATCTCCCTGGCCCTGCTGGCCGCCGGCGGCTTCTACATGGTCTGCATCTACTCGTTCGGCACCATCCTCGACTGGCATGAGTTTGTTAAGAGCCCGGTTCCCGCGCTTGCCTGCCTCAAGGGCATCAACATGCTTCTGTACCTGGCCATGCTCGTCATCGCCACGCTTGGACCCATGGGCCCGATGAACTCCTTCTACGGCGCCACGAGCCGCATCATGCTCGCCATGGGCCGCAAGGGCCAACTGCCCGAGAAGTTCGCCGAGGTCGACCCCAAGTCCGGCGCTCCCAAGCTCGCCTGCGTTGTTCTGGGCGTCATCACCGTCATCGGTCCGTTCCTGGGCAAGAACATGCTCATCCCTCTGACCAACGTGTCGGCTCTCGCCTTCATCTTCTCCTGCGGCATGGTCGCCCTCGCTTGCCTGCGCATGCGCTTCACCGAGCCCGACCTGCCTCGTCCCTACGAGGTGCCCGGCGGCAAGTTTGGCATCGGCCTCGCTATCGCTGCCTGCGCCATCATCATCGGTCTGCTCGTGATTCCGTTCTCTCCCGCCTCCCTCAACATGGTGGAGTGGAGCATCGTGATCGGCTGGTTGGCTATTGGCCTGGCCCTCATGGCTTTCACCAATTCCCGCAAAAGTAACGCCTAGCCGGGGCGGATCGGGTGCGCGGGACCCTCTCTCCCGCGCACTGAACCCGGCACCATTTGGGTAGCTTTGTGAGGCCTTAACCCAACACGGCCTCGCCCACTATATGGATCCATAAGGAGGAACCATGTCCACTAAGTATGCAATCGTTGGCGGCAAGCTCATCGACGGTACCGGTGCCGAGCCGGTCGAGAACTCCCTCGTTCTCGTCGACGACAACGGCAAGATCGAGTACGCCGGCACTATGCAGGACCTTCCCGAGGGCGTTGAGGTCATCGACGCCGCCGGCAAGACCGTCCTTCCTGGCCTGATCGACACCCATCTGCACTTCTCGGGCAACCTGACCGACGATGACACCGATTGGGTTATGCAGCCGCTCCTCGAGAAGCAGGCCGTCGCCGTCAAGCAGGCCTACGACTGCCTCACCCACGGCCTCACCACTGTCTGCGAGATCGGCCGCTTTGGTATCCAGATCCGCGACTGCATCGACAAGGGCGTCTTTAAGGGCCCGCGCGTTCTGGCCACCGGTCTGGGCTTCTGCCGTGTTGCCGGTCACGGCGACTCCCACCACTGCACCCAGGAGCTCAACAAGGAATCCCACCCCTGGGGCGACCAGGTCGACGGTCCTTGGGATCTGCGCAAGGCCGTCCGTCGTCGCCTGCGCGAGAACCCCGATGCCATCAAGATCTGGGCCACCGGTGGCGGCATCTGGCGCTGGGATTCCGGTCGCGACCAGCACTATTGCTCCGAGGAGATCCAGGCCGTGGTCGAAGAGGCAAAGATGGTCGGCATCCCCGTGTGGAGCCACTGCTACAACAACCACGCCGCCGCCTATGATTCCGTCCGCTTTGGCTGCGAGCAGCTGATTCACGGCTTCGATATTGATGAGCGCACCATGGACCTCATGGCCGAGCAGGGTACCTTCTTCACCCCGACGATTGCCTTCCTGCCCACCTGGTACGCCACCTATCCGCCCGTCTACGTTCCCGAGCTGCACGACAAGTACGAGGGCACCCTGGTCGAGAAGGAGCTGCAGCGCAACTACGACTGCCTGCGCGAGGCTAAGAAGCGCGGCGTCGTCATGACGATCGGCTCCGACTCCTTCTCCTTCGTCACCCCGTACGGCACCTGCTCCATCGAGGAGATGTACGAGTTCGTCGACAAGATCGGCTTCACCCCGGTCGAGACCATCACCTGCGCCACCCTCAACGGTGCCAAGATGTGTCACATCGAGGACGAGACCGGTTCCATCGAGGCCGGTAAGTGCGCCGACCTGCTGGTCGTCAACGGTGACGTCGCCGCCGACATCCACGTGCTCAACACCGACAACATGGACGTCATCATGAAGGACGGCTGGATTGTCGAGGCCGGTACCTTCGGCGAGGCAAACAAGTACAGCGCCTAAGCTACCGTTCATCGATGGCTTGATGTAAAACACAGTATTTGATTGCATAATGCAATGGAGAGGGTCGCTTGCGGCCCTCTTTATTGCTATGGGGTGCGTCAGTAAGAAGGGGATGACGGTGGATCTCAATAGGCTGATTCTGGGCAAGAGTTACAACTCTACCAAGGTTTTTCGCACGGCCCAGCATGTGGTTCAGGCTATCCTGCTCGGCATTGTCGTTCCGGCGCTTATCCTGCTGCTTATCTGGGATCTAACCGATAATCCCAATCCTGTTCCGGGCGTTGTCGTTATTGCCGGCATGGTCATGCTGTGCTTCTTCTTCTCGTATGTCTTTGTGGTCCCCGACGACCTCACATCGAGCGCAACCGACCGTACGCTCGCCATCGCATCAAAAATATTCGCCTATACGTCGCGCGGTCTTACGCCCGAAGCGGCCCTGGGTGCCTCTAAAATCATCCTGTCCGAGACCATCGCTTCTGCCATCTGCTTTACCGACGGCAAGCAGGTGCTGGCAAGCTGGGGCGAGGACTCGGCAAAGTGCCCTGCCGGAACCCCGGTAGTGCTCAAGACCACGCTCAGTGTGATTGAGACGGGCGAGCAGAGCGTTTTTTCGCGTGACGCCTCCAGTGAGACGGGCGGTTATTTTCCCCGCCTGCGCGCCGGCATTGTCGCGCCGCTTACCGTGCGCGGGCATTGCGTGGGCACACTCGAGCTGTATTACCCGCGCCTGAGCAGCATCGATATGCGCCAGACGGCGCTTGCCTCGGGTTTCGCCGATCTCATTTCCACGCAGCTCGCGAGCTTTGAGCTCGAGCGCCAGGACGAGCTTACGGCCCGCGTGGAGCTGCGTGCCCTGCAGTCGCAGGTCGACCCGCATTTTCTGTTCAATACCATTAGCACGATCGTGTCGCTCGTTCGAACCGAGCCCGACAAGGCGCGATCGCTGCTGATCGACTTCTCCAACTATTATCGTCAGACGCTTTCTGACTCCGATACGCTCACCACGCTCGAACACGAGGTGGAACAGGGCACTCGTTATATCAATCTTATGCAGGCCCGGTATGGCGACGGCCGTCTGCGCGTTTCGGTCGACATCGACTTTGAGGTGCGCGACAGCCTGGTACCGCCGTTTATCTTGCAGCCGCTGCTCGAAAACTGTATCAAGCATGCGCAGCGCGAGACTGAGTCGCTTTCTATTCGTGTTAGGGCTTTTGAGACCGATGACGGCTTGGAGATCATCGTCGAAGATGACGGCATCGGTATGAGCGAAGAAGTCTGTGCGCATCTGTTTGAGCAGCATCGCCGAGAGGAGCCCGAAAGCATTACCGCCGACGGCTCCGTCAAGCGAGGCTGCGGCCTGGCGCTCTTCAACGTGCTTCAGCGCATCCATTTCTTTTACGGAGAAGATTCTGGCATGCGTGTGAAGTCCCAGGAGGGCGTGGGAACGCAGGTCATCGTTGAGTTGAACGGCGAGCCGCATGAGCCGGCGCCGCTAACGGTGTAGCACGCGGTTGGATTGAGAGAAAAAGAGGGGAAGCGCATATGTCCGAAGGCTGGAACATCTTGGTGGTTGATGACGAACCTCCAATTAGGGCTGAGCTACGCTATCTGTTGGAAAAGGATGCGCGTGTGGGCCAGATTGCCGAGGCGGGCAATGTCACCGAAGCCGTGGAGTCGATTCTGTCGAACAAGCCCGACGTGCTGTTTTTAGACATTACCATGCCCGGTCGCTCGGGAATTGAACTTGCCGAGACGCTGCAGAACCTAAAGACACCGCCGGTCGTGGTGTTTGTGACGGCATTTGCCGAGTATGCGGCCGATGCCTATAACCTCGATGCCGTCGATTACATCGTCAAGCCGGTCGAGGATGCCCGCCTGTCAAAGGCACTCGACAAGATCGAGACCGCCCTGGGCGCCCGCCGTGTCGTTCATGCTCCGCGCCAGCCTTTGCGCTTGACGGTGGATCGTGGGGGTAAAAAGGTGTTCATTCCCGTGGCGGATGTCTGCTACTTTGAGGCGCGCGCCGATTTTTGCAACGCCGTCTGCGCCGAGGGAACATACCTGATTAACGAGTCGATTTCCTCGCTCGAGCGGCGCTTGGCCTCCGAGGGCTTTATCCGTGTCCACCGCAGCTATCTGGTCAATTTGGAAGACGTGCACAATGTCGAGATCGGTTCCACGGGTCTTATGGAGCTCAGGCTCGATCGCGTAACCTCGACGGTGCCCGTGTCCCGTCGTCGTGCTGCCGAGGTCAAATCGCACTTGGGGCTAGCGTAAGGGTCGGTGTGTCATCGTTTGCCGTTACAGGTTTGGCATGACTGTGCGGTGGGCATAATGGATTGCATCGAATGAAATCGAAAGGATCATTATGCCCGCGCTTATTACGCATCATCTGTTTGGCGAGGAAAGCATCGACCGTCTTCCGCAGGGCGTCATTACGTCCGACGAGGAACGCATCGCCTTTATCCTGGGCAACCAGGGTCCCGACCCGTTTTTCTTCCACATCCTGACGCCGCGCGTTTCCGACTGCACGCTGCTGGCGCAGGTCATGCACCGCTCGCGTATGTCGCGCCAGTTCTCGTGCCTGCGCGACGGCGTGTCCCATCTGCTCCCGCGCGATGCCAACTTGGGCCGCGCCTTTGCGCTGGGCCTGCTGTCGCACTACGTGCTCGACCGTAATGCTCACCCCTTTGTCTACGAGCAGCAGTTTGGCATTGTCGAATCCGATCCCGAGCTGGGGGATTCGGGCAGTCAAGTTCATGCGGTGCTCGAAAGTGACCTGGACGTGTTGATGCTGCAGCTCAAGCGCGACGGGGCCACGGCCGAGGACTATCCGCCGGCGGGCGAGATCGTCACCACCGACCGCATCAATCGTGTCGCCGGCGTGCTGATGAGCTATGTCGCCGGGCGTGTGTACGGTATCGATATCCCGGCGGGGGAGTACGGAGCCGCCGTTGCCGACATGCAGCTGCTCTATCGCACCATTGAACCGGCGGGCTCGGCCAAGACGCGTGCAATTGCCCTGGTCGAGGGCTTGGTACACGACTACTCCCTGCTCGATGGCCTTGCTCACCGCGTGACGACCGAGCCGCCCGAGCGCACCGGCAATCTGGGCCATCTGACGTGGAAGAATCCCTTTACCGATGGGGTCTCGAACGAGAGCTTCCCCGAGGTCTTTGACCGCGCGCTGGCCGATTACGGGTGCACGGTCGCCCGATTCACCGAAACGGGCGACATGGAGGCCGTGACCGGTCACGTCAACTACAGCGGCCGCGTGCTCGGCGCCGACGAGGAGTTCGACCGCGAGGAATAACAAGCTGACTCATAAGTTGCGGTGGAATAGTTCTTGCTTGGACTCCTGGAGTCCTTGAATAGGAACTATTCCACCGCAACTGCGTTGGAGCGCGAGGAGTTTGTTCCGGGCAAAGGCCGCGGGTGTCGCTCTCGGCCCCTTTGCCGAATCCTTACCGGTGCCTCTGTGCAATTGGGGTACGATGAACTAACTGCATATCGGGCGAATACGAAGGGTCCCTGTCCATGAAATACACCAAGCTCGAGCGTAACTGGGTCATGTACGATGTGGGAAACTCGGCCCTCGTGCTGCTCAATACCTCGGTGGTGCCCATCTACTTTAACGCCATCAATACCGGTGCTTCCTCGGCAGACCTGGTGGTCGCTTGGGGCAACGCACAGACGATTGCCTCGCTGGTCATTGCCATGCTCATGCCCATTCTGGGCGCGCTTGCCGATTACGCCGGCAACAAGATCAAGTTCTTCTTGGGCTTCTTCCTCACGGGCCTGGTTCTTTGCCTGTCGCAGGCTATCCCAATGTCCGCCATGGCATTTTTGACCGTGTACGTGCTGTGCACCATCGGCCTTAACTCTTCTATGACGTTCTACGACGCCATGCTGCCCGACATTACCACCGACGAGCGCATGGACGCCGTGTCCAGCTCGGGCTATGCCTGGGGCTACATCGGTTCTACCGTGCCGTTCATCATCTGCCTGGCGCTTATCATGGGTGGCCCCGCTCTTGGCGTCCCCACCATGCTGGCAACGCGTCTGTCGTTTATCATCACTGGTGCCTGGTGGCTCATCTTTACCCTGCCGCTCATTCGCACCTATAAGCAAAAGTACGGTCGCGAGCGCGGTCCCGAGGACACCATCGGCCACATCGTGGGCGGCGTGTTCTCCGAGGTCGGACACACCATGCGCGAGATCGCCCACAACAAGACCGTGCTGGTCTACATGATCGCGTTCTTCTTCTACATCGACGGTGTGCACACGGTCATTTCCATGGCAACCAGCTACGGGTCGGCTCTGGGCATCGACTCGACCCAACTGGTGCTGGCTCTGCTCGTTACGCAGTTTGTGGCCTTCCCGTCCGCCATCATCTACGGCAAGCTCGCCGGACGCGTGGGCACGCTCAACATGATCTTGGTGGCCGTCGCCGCCTACATGGGCATCGTGCTCTTTGCCGCGTTTTTCTTAAAGACTGCCTTTGAGTTTTGGGTGCTCGCTATTTTGGTCGGCCTGTTCCAAGGCGGCGTGCAGGCGCTGAGCCGCAGCTACTTCGGTCGTATTATCCCTAAGGAAAAGTCCAACGAGTACTACGGCTTCTTCGATATCTTTGGCCGTTACGCAAGCGTTATGGGCACCTTCCTGGTGTCGGTTGTCACCTCGCTGACCGGCAACCCGTCGCTGGGCGTCCTTTCTATTGGTGTTCTGCTGGTTGTTGGCTTTGTGCTGCTGGTCCGTCTGTCCCGCATGGCTCAGGCGGCGGCGTAAGGCAACCGGGCTCAGTGCAGCATTTGTGCCTATCTGCAGTACTCTTTTGGAAGTAGCCGCATAAATCATTCTGACTTCCGAACAATGTTTAGCCCAAGTGGGTATGATGGAATCAGCTAGGTCGCGGGGCGTCGCCTGTGTTTGGCGGCGCCCCGTTTTTGTGTTGCAAGGAGGGCAAAGGTATGAACGCCACGGTTGTGATCCCAACATATTGGGCGGGCGATGATACCCAAGCAAACGCTCCCGGCACCTACGATCACTCGACGTCGCTCAATGCCGCCAACCCGGAACTCGATCGCTGCCTGACTTCGCTCGAACAGGTGCGCGACATTCCGCGCATCATTCTCTTGGTGGTCTGTCCGGTTTCTGCCACGGCCGACGTATCCCATCGCGTGCACGAAATCGTCAATGCGCATCCCACACTTAAGGTCACCATCGTTACCAATACTCAGGCTTCGCGTGTTGCCGACCGCGTGGCGCAGATTGCGCCCAAAGGCTCGGGCGAGTGCGTGAGCCTGCGCGGCTACGGTGCCATCCGCAACATGGGTCTTGCCTGCGCGGCGGTGCTGGGGCACGACGCGGTTGTGTTTTTGGATGACGACGAGACCGTCATCGATGCCGACTTTATGAAGCGTGCGACCTATGCACTGGGTCAACAGACGCGTCAGGGCCTGCCGATTTTAGTCAAGAGCGGATACTTTTACGATCGCGACGGGTCGCCGCTGGCTCCCACGGACAAAGTGGGCATTTGCCATCGCTGGTGGACCAAGCGTATCGAGTTCAATCGCTGGATGAAAAAGGCGCTTTCGGGCACCCGCATCTCGCGCTCCAATTACGTGTGCGGCGGCCTTGTGGCCCTGCATGCCCGCGCCTTTACGCGCGTGGCCTTCGACCCGTTTATCACCCGCGGCGAGGATCTGGACTACCTGTTTAACATGCGCATGTTCGGCTATGACGTGTGGTTCGATAACGAGTGGACCGTGCGCCACCTGCCGCCCGAGTCCGAGAAGCGCTCGCCGCGCTTTATGCAGGACGTGTACCGTTGGTACTACGAGCGGGCCAAGCTGACGTTCGCTGCGCACCAAAAGGAGCTCATTCCGGTTACGGCCGCATCGCTCATGCCCTATCCGGGTCCGTGGATCTCGCGCGAGCTCGACGACCGCGTGCGCAAGACCGCCATGGTTCGCAGCATGTTTACCCGCGAGCACGAGGGGTATCTGCGCATCTGGCGTCATGGTATTGACGAGGCCAAGACCTATGCCCGCCAAAACGCCGCAAGCTACCTGCGTTTTCAGAGTTTCTGGCCCAAGATCATGGACGAACTTTGGCGCGACGCACAACTGATTAGCATCCTGGAGGGGGCTGAATGATCGACCGCCGCGCCCAGCGCGATAATTCAATTTCAATCTTTCGCATCATCGCCGTTGTCTGCGCCGTTTGCGTGTTGGTGTACTTTATCTTTGCCCTGGCGACTGGCATTGAGCCGATTGCCACGGTGATCGCCTGTGCGCTGCTGTGCATCTTCCTGTGCATCTTTATCTATTTGACGCTCAACCCCGATTCGGTACGCTCCCAGTACACCGAGGAGACGCTCTCGGTTGCCTCGGCCATGCTCGAGGACATTAAGGGCGGCCTGACGCAGGAATCGGCGCTTTTGGTGTGCCGGCGTATTCTGCCCGAGACACGTGCCATGACCGTTGCCATCACCGATGAGAGCAACGTGCTGGCCTGCGCGGGCGAGTTCGAGGAAAAGCTGCTGCCCGATTCGCCCATCCATACGCTTGCCACGCGCTACGTCATTGAGCACGGCATCGTGCAGTCGTTCAACCGCGTGGTGGACGTGGTGGGTTCGGATGGCTCGCACAACCATGTTCCCGCCGGCATCATCGCGCCCATCAAGGTGGGCGACCGCACCGTCGGCACGCTCAAGTTCTACTACAAGACCCCGCGTGCCGTCGACCGTACCCAGTATGCGCTCGCCTCGGGTTTTGCCGAGATCCTGTCCACGCAGCTCGCCATCCACGAGCTCGAGGTGCAAAAGGAACTGACGGCCCGTGCCGAGGTGCGTGCCCTGCAGGCGCAGATCAACCCGCACTTTCTGTTCAACACGCTCAACACCATCGCGTCGTTTACGCGTACCGACCCGCTGCGCGCCCGCGAGCTGCTGCGCGAGTTCTCCTCGTTCTATCGCGCCACGCTCGACAACTCGGGGTCGCTTATCCCGGTCTCGCGCGAGGTTGCCCAGACCAAGCGCTACCTGACGTTTGAGAAGGCGCGCTTTGGCGAGGACCGCGTACTGGCGACCTTCGATGTCTCCGAGGATGTCGAGGACACGTTGGTCCCGGCCTTTGTAATCCAGCCCATCGTCGAGAACGCCGTGCGGCATGGCATGGGCGATGGCGATGCCCTGCGGATCGATGTGACCGTCCATCAAGACGGCGACGACGCAATCCTGATTGCCGTGGCCGACAATGGCGTGGGCATGGACGAGGGCACCGCCGCCAGGCTGTTTGATGAGCGCTCCGCCCGCCCCGATGCCAGTTCCCCGCAAGGCGGCGGCGCCGGCGTGGCCATGCACAATATTTCTGAGCGCATCCATCGCTTTTATGGACCGCACTCTTATACGCGCGTCGAATCGGCGCCGGGCAAGGGCACCAAAGTGCTCCTGCATCTTGATTTGTCAGAGAGCATCTTTGATATTCAAGAGTAAAATAAAAGGCTATGGGCTCAACGCCAAGCGGCGGATGCCCAGCGTAGTTTGTTGACGAAAGGTTTAATCCCTATGCTGCGTGCGATGATTGTGGATGACGAGGCCCCGGCCCGTTCGGAACTTCGCTTCTTGCTCGAGCAGACGGGCAAGATCGGCACGATCACTGAGGCGTCGAGCGTCCGCTCCGCCATTGAGATGTTGATGGAAAGCCGCGTCGATGTCGTATTTCTCGATATCTCGATGCCCGGCGCTTCTGGTCTGCAGCTTGCCGAGGCACTGCATAAGCTTAAGAATCCGCCGGCGATTGTGTTTGTGACCGCGTATAGCGATCATGCCGTCGAGGCGTTCGACGTAGATGCCGTCGATTACCTCATGAAGCCGGTTGAGGAGGCACGCCTGGATCGCGCGATCGAGAAGGTCATGCAGCACGCCAAGCCCGTCACGGACAGCAAAGCCACCATCGAGCGCATTCCGGTGGAAAAGGGCGGCCGTAAGGTCCTCATCCCCGTGGATGACATTCGCTTCATCATGGCCAAGGACGATTACTCCTGTATCTATACCGTCGATGATCGTTTTCTATCGACGACTTCGTTGGCGCAGTTCGAGGCCAAGCTTTGCGACTTTGGCTTCTTTCGCGTTCATCGTCGCTATATCGTCAACTTGGCGTGCGTCACGGATGTCGAGACGGTGCCCTCGGGCGCTATCCAACTGGGCATTACGGGCGTCGACGAACGCGTGCCGGTCTCGCGCCGCCGCGTTGTGCCGCTCAAGAAGGCCCTGAGCCTCTAGTACACTGGCCCCGCAGCCCTGTAGACCAATTGTCTGCGGAGCCGTGGGGCTTTTTGCATATACGTCGAATCGGTTTTGCAGAAGGGATTCCATGAACAGTGCAAGCGCCAAGCGTATCGACATTATCTCGGACACCCACGGCTATCTTTCGCCTGCGCTCCTGGACGAGCTTAAGGGTGCGGATCTGATTATCCACGCCGGCGACCTTACGTCGGAGATGGACTACGAGCACCTGCGCACCATCGCCCCCGTGCGAGCGGTGCTGGGTAATAACGACTACTACCGCGACTACGGCCCCGATGTGGACCGCTTGGCGCTCTTTACCTACGAAGGACTCAAGTTCGCCGTAGCCCACTACCGCGAAGACCTCCCGGTTGGATCCGTAGACGTAGCTATCAACGGTCACACCCACGTAACTAAAGAAGCCCAAGTGGGCCGCTGCTTGGTCCTCAACCCAGGCAGCGCCAGCTATCCCAGAGGCACCCGAGGCCCCACCATGGCCAGAATGCTCGTAAAAGACGGCCATGTCATAAGCACCAAGTTTATTGACTTGGACTAACCGCAACAAAAACGGGGGATGCAGATTGCATCTCCCGTTTCCATTTGAGCCAAAGGCCGAAGTTCAACAACAACCATCAGACAACCTCGCCGAGGAGCACGGGGATCCCGAGCCGCGAAGCGGCGAGCAACAGCAACGGCTCGAACAATGTGACGGCCGGGAGGGTCTCCGGGGCTGAGGGCGGGGGTTAAGTTTGTCGCGAGTTCCGCACGCAAAGGAAAGCACTTAATGTGCTTTCCGTCTTGCGCAGGACTGTAGAGCAGCAAACTTAACCCCCGCCCTCAGCCCCGGAGACCCTCCCGGACAGCCAAAAAATTTTTTCAAAAAAGTTGTTGCGCGGCGGACAGACTTCTGTGTATACTAATCCCCGCAGCGCACGCGAGCGGAAACAAACGCGAACGACTGCCTGGGGAGTTAGCTCAGTTTGGTTAGAGCGCCGGCCTGTCACGTCGGAGGTCGCGGGTTCGAGCCCCGTACTTCCCGCCAACGCAATTAAAGCCACGTCTTCGGACGTGGCTTTTTGCGTTTAATAGGCCATCGATCTTATAGGCCTCTTTATTCAAATCACCACATTTGCAACGAGTGAGTCAGCCTCTACTGATATATGTGCTCAAGCAGGGGGTTTGTTGCGCAACATCTGTTCAATGAAGCAGGGGGTTCGGTTATACTAAATTGCACTGTAGGCCGTACCTGATTCATCCAGTTTTCAAGCGCGGCATTCAGTGGACACCCAATTTATAATTTGGTTGCCCAGGCGGTCATTTGGCGTCTCGACACAAGCTCGGCCCCGGAGCTCGTTCGAGCTGTTCGTATTCCTTGAAAGGGGAAACATGGACATATCGAGGAAGACTGATTATGCCCTTCGCATGCTTGCGATGCTTGCCGAGGAGCCGGAGCGGTTGCTTTCTGTTCGCACTGCTGCCGAAGAGGTCAATGTTCCGTATTCGTTTGCCCGTTCGATCCAACACGGTTTGGTTCAGGCTGGCATTGTGGAGAGCCTGCGTGGTGTTCATGGCGGCATGCGCCTTAAGGTGAGCCCCGACGATGTCACGATTCGTCAGGTTGTAGAGGCCGTTCAGGGTCCCATGGTCATGAACGACTGTACCGCCCCCGATGGCGACTGTGCGCGCATGGGCACGTGCTGCTATCATCCCCTGTGGGCCGGAGCCCAGGCGCTGATGCGCGACTATCTCGATTCCGTTTCGCTCGGCGATATCGTCGCCCATCGCCAGTTCCCGGCTGTCGATCCCAAGTTCGCCGACCGCGATGCGTTTCCCGAGTACGCCGCCTGCGCGTATGCTTGCCGGGAGGAATAGCGCCGCATAAGGAGCATTGTCATGATTCAGGACCCCTTTCGTTCGATGATTCGTTCGGAAGGGGTCCTGCGTTATCGCGACCTTCTGTGGCGTCGTACGCGCGACCCGTACATTATTTGGCTTTCCGAGGTTATGCTGCAGCAAACGCAGGTGCCGCGCGTGGAGACGCGTATGCCCGCGTGGCTCGACCGCTTTCCGACCGTACAGGCGCTCGCTCAGGCCGCTCCTTCCGACGTTTTGGATGCCTGGCAGGGGATGGGCTACAATCGGCGTGCCCTGGCGCTTCACAGAGCTGCTCAGTGCGTTATGGAAGACTGGGGTGGGGAGTTCCCACGTGAGACGCGCGATCTGGTCGCGCTGCCTGGCATCGGCCCGGCGACGGCGCAGGGCATCCGGTCGTTTGCGTTTGATCTGCCGGGTGTGTATCTGGAGACCAACGTGCGCACGGTCTTTCTGCATCATTTCTTTCCCGACGTGCCGGCCGTTCCCGATCGCGAGCTGGTGCCGCTGATTCAGGCCGCCTGTCCGGCGGCCCCTGGTGCGGCGGTGGATGAGATTGCGCCCTTTGCCGCGCCTCAAGACGATGCCGACACACCGCGCGCATGGTATTACGCGCTGCTGGATTATGGCGCGTATCTTAAGAAGACGCTGCCCAATCCGTCCAGGCGTTCGGCGAGCTATAGCCGTCAGTCTAAGTTTGAGGGCTCGCGCCGTCAAAAGCGCGCCCATATTGTGCGCATGCTGCTGGCTGCGCGCGATGGGCGGCCGGCGGGCATCACACTCGCCGAGGCCGTGGCGGGCGTCAACGAAATGGAGGCGGCGGCAGGTCGCGAGCCGGTCGATCACGATCTTGTCGCAGACATTTTGGCCGACTTGGAGCGCGAGGGCTTTTGCCGCTCCGAGGGTGACCGATGGCTAAGCGTGTAACCAACCCGAATCTGAAGAAGAGGATTGTAAGGTTTAAATTCTCGGCTTGAGGGCATCCTAAAGACAAGGCCGCTCGAAGCCTACGGGCGGCATGTTGAAGGGAAGTACACCTATGGATTTTGAGAACTCTCAAACCAAGAAGAACCTCGAGACCGCTTTTGCCGGTGAGTCCCAGGCGCATACCAAGTATCGCTACTACGCATCTAAGGCCAAGAAGGATGGCTACGTTCAGATCTCGAATATCTTTGCCGAGACCGCAGGCAACGAGTCCGAGCACGCCAAGCTGTGGTTTAAGTATCTGCATGACGGCGCCGTTCCCGACACCCTGGACAACTTGCGTGATGCCGCTGCGGGCGAGAACTACGAGTGGACCACGATGTACGACGAGTTCGCCAAGACCGCCGAGGAGGAGGGCTTTACCGAGATCGCCGAGAAGTTCCGTGGCGTCGGTGCTGTCGAGCAGGCTCACGAGGAGCGCTACAACAAGCTTGTCGAGCGCATTGAGTCGGGCGAGGTGTTTGAGCGTGAGGGCGTGAAGGTATGGAAGTGCCTGAACTGCGGGCACCTGCATGTGGGCGCCGAGGCACCCGAGGTGTGCCCGGTGTGCAACCACCCGAAGGCGTACTTTGAGGAGCAGGTGGTGAACTACTAGCGCTTGGCGCTGGCATGAGCTGGGCCGGGAGGGCGGGATTACCTTCCCTCCCCGCTCACGGCTTCGCAGGGTCGCGTTGAGGGAAGGTAATCCCGCCCTCCCGGCCCGCTTCGGGTCGCCGCGTGCTCGCTACATATAAGCTGATAAAAAGTTTGTGTGCCGCCCCTTATGGGGCGGCACGTTTTTGTATGGGGACTGGTTGGGACGGCACCGTTCATGGGTGGGGTACACTGGGTAGTGGCGTTTTAGTTTATTTCCTGTTGTGGGGTGTTTTTGTATGGGTAAGAAGTCTCGGGCTCGGGTGGCTGCTGCTGGGACTCGTCGTGATCCTAATCGCGTGGTTGATGAGGGCGGTAAGGTTGCCCGTGCCGATAAGGAGAAGAAGGTCGGTGCGCATGCTCATCCTGAGTGGGCGCCTCACCTCAATACGGCTAGCGAGGATCTGACTGCTAAGTTGTTTACTCTGGTCGAGGTTATCTTGGGCGTGGTGCCCGTGGTGGTCATTGGCTTGTTCTTGGCTTCGAAAGATGCCACGAGTGTGGATAAGCTCACCGATGTCTTTTCTCAGGACCCCTCGATGGTGGTTACGTTTATCTCTGCGTGCCTGCAGCCGTTTGTGGCGTACATGCTGTACATGGTTTATCGCAAATACTGCGAGGGCGATGCGGGCTTTGCCGCCGGCAACCTGATCGGCCTCTTGTGCTCCGAGATTTTGCTGCTCAATATCCCCGGCGTCATCGGCATGGGTATTTTGTTGTGGCGCGTGTGGCGCAACGTTGCCCCGCACTTTGAGAGCTGGCTGTTTGAGCGTCGCGCAATGGGCGTGCTGGTCGATATCGCGGGCTCGCTCGTAATCCTGGTCCTGGCGTTTATGTGCGCCACCGCCGCCCGTGGTCTCGCGGGCATGTAGTCTGTCCTCACCTACCACGGAACGCAGGGCGGGGAAACCTTTCCCTCTCGCTCACGGCTTCGCAGGGTCGCGCGAGGCAAAGGTTTCCCCGCCCTGCGCTCCGGCGTTGAGTCGTCGCATGCTCGTTACAGAAAAGCTGATAATAAGTTTGTGTGCCGCCCCTTTGGGGCGGCACTTTTTGTGTGGGGTCCCGGTCTTCACAATTTTCGTCAAGCTTTTGGTTAGATTTTGGTTAGTTGGCGGGCTGGCGGAAGGGCAAAAGATCATTCGATAGAAAAGCTCAAAGAAAGTGCTGGTGGGGGAGTTGTTGAGGTTTTCGACAGCTTTTGTCAGCAAGAAACTTTGCAGCTATTGCTACGGATTGCGTTGCCGTGGCCTTGGCGGTGCGGGATGCTGGGCGTAAGCGTCGAATGCTCCGATTTTGGAGGCCAACATGGATCTGTTTCTTGAGACTCCGCAGCAACAAGCTGAGCGCATGTTGCGTCAGCAGCAACGGCTCATGGAGATGCAAATGCAAGGGGTAGCCGCCCAGTCCCCTGCGCAAAATGCCACGCCCGCGGTTTCGCCTGCGGGCGGATCGGCGCCAGAGAACTATTCCGTACAACAAGATTCATATGCGCAGGAGCTTGCGTTTGACAAGCGCCGCACACGTCACCGCCGCGTGGGCCAGCGCCTGCGCACATTAGCGATGATCGTGCTCATTCCGTTAGGACTTGCGGCGATTTTCTTGGTCTCGTATGCACTCACCTGCATCCTCAACGGTGCCTCGCCCAGCGAAGTGCTCCAACATCTGTCAGCCCTCGGCCAGCGCCTAGGCGATGTCGTAACAACCGTTCGCGCCGGCTGGGAGAGTTAGCGTTTGTCACATTAGGACTTCTAGGGTGTAGGGATTATCGCCACGAGTAGAATTCTTGCAACCTGTGGGTCCTGTCGTGCAACTGAATAGTATTATTGAAGATAAATAATAATAGGATTTGCTATGTATAAGCAGGATTTAGAGCAGACTCTTTTGGGCATTGACGAAGAGGCGGAGCTGGAAATAGGTCCAAGAGACGACAGGCCGAGCGTTGTATTGGTGGGAGGAAGCGCCTTCATGCTAAACGATGTGACGAATCGGTCGGTTACACATGACATTGATGTGTTTGAGGCAGACAGGTGCCTCCGCGAGATCATAGCTCGATACCCCGAGGTGAATGGTATGGCGGTGGCATATTGCAACCAGATGCCATTCAATTACGAAGATCGATTGATCCCCTTGGAGATTGGGGCGCGTTTTATTAGGTACTTTACGCCATCTTTGGAGGACATGGCGGTGATGAAGCTTTATGCCTATCGTCCGAACGACATCGTCGACCTCCATAGTCGAGCGTTTATCGACCGACTTGATTGGGATCTACTCGAGCGGCTTATATTCGACGATGGAGAGGCGCTGGCATCGTCGCCTTCGGAGCGGAGCTATCAAGAGATGGTCTGCGCATACAGGCAATACAAAAAGGAGGTGCTCGGTTGAATCTGACTTTTGAGGGATTTTTGAAAGGCTATTGCCGAGAGCTATCCGGACAGCAGTCGCTGAGTTTTAGAAAACTGCTTGAGCAGGCGACGACGGTTGCGCCGCGCGTGGCGGAGCCTCTATTTTTGCTCGCTTTGGCGCAAGGAAAAGCCGAATACGTTCTGGGTTTATCCGAGGGCTCGTGGATGGAAGAAGATTACCGAGGCGTTTTGTCCTTGTACGATCAAGCGGGTGGCATGGCGTCTCTATGCGCCAAAAGCGAGCTCCCTAACCGTTATGCCAACGTTTGGCGTGCGTATAGGGCGGTGAAGGAAAAGCCAGTGGCGGACAGAAGGATCAACGCCCTGATGCGAAAGAGAACATTGGGAGCGCTAGGAGAATCGGGCGTAACGCGCTACGGTCTCTGCCGCGATTTGAATCTGAATAAGGGAAACGTGTACGCATACTTAGCCGGCGATGACTCAAAGGTGAGCAGGGAGACGGCGCGCCGCATTATGGAATATGCGGAAGAGAGAAGCACCCAAGAAGGGGCCGGGCGCCCGGTGCGTGTGGCGGGGTAAGATTGATCGCGGTTTTGATTGATAATCGATTGGGTTTGTTGGGCGGAGTCTATGCCTGCTATTGATATTGCGCTTATTGTGATTGCTTTGGTGGCGGTGGGGGTTGCTGTGGTTTGCGCCCTGCAGCTTAAAGGCCTTCGTGTCGAGTTGCGAGAGCGTGGCGGCAACGACGCGGAGACGCTTGCGGCGCTCGAGCAGGCCAACAACGCGCTCGACACCCTGAACGTCGCATTGGCCGAAACCCGCCGCACGGCAAATGCCATCGCGCAACAGCAGACAACCGATGCGGCCGTGGAGCAGCAACGCTACCTGACTATCGCGCGAGAGTTCTCGCAGGCTGGCGACCGTATGGATGACCTGCGCCGCGAGACGGCCCAACAGCTCGGCGCCAACCGCGAGGGCATCGAGCACCGCCTGGACAAGGTGCGCGAGACGGTCGATGCCCAACTGGGTGCCATTCGCAAGGATAACAACGTGCAGCTCGATCAGATGCGCGCGACGGTGGACGAGAAACTCTCCCGTACGCTCAACGACCGTCTGTCTGCATCGTTTAAGCAGGTGAGCGACCAGCTCGAGGCCGTGTACAAGGGCCTGGGCGACATGCAGTCTATCGCCACCGGCGTGGGCGACCTTAAGCGCGTGCTGGGCAACGTCAAGGCGCGTGGCATTTTGGGTGAGGTGCAGCTGGGCGCGATCCTGGCGGATATCCTCACACCCGACCAGTATCTGGAAAACGTTGCCACCAAGCCCGGCGCCTCGGAGCGCGTTGAGTTTGCCGTCAAGCTGCCGGTAGACGAGGGCGATCCCGTGCTGCTGCCGATTGACTCCAAATTCCCGGGCGACGCGTACGAGCATCTGCTCGACGCCCAGGAGTCGGGCGACGCGGAGGCCGTCGCTGCTGCGCGCAAGACGCTCGACGCGATGGTGAAGCGCGAGGCCAAGGACATTTGCGAGAAGTACCTGAGCGTGCCCGCGACCACCAACTTTGGCATCATGTTCGTACCGTTTGAGGGCCTGTATGCCGAGGTCGTCAGTCGTCCCGGGCTTATCGAGACCCTGGGTCGCGACTATCACGTCAACGTTGCCGGCCCCAGCACCATGGCCGCCATCCTCAACAGCCTGCAGATGAGCTACCAGACGTTTAGGCTGCAAAAACGCACCGATGACGTGCTGCGCGTGCTTTCCGCCGTCAAGGCTGAGCTGCCGCGCTATCAGGCGGCGCTACGCCGCGCCCAACAGCAGATCGAGACTGCGGGCAAGACGGTCGAGGGCATTATCACTACGCGCACCAACGTTATGGAGCGCAAACTCAAGGACATCGATGCGCTGGAGGATGCCGAGGAGGCCGACGAGATCTTGGGGCTCACGTCCGCGGGCCTGCTCGCAGACCAAGAAGACGAGGGCTAGCCGCAACGGACGGCGGGGCGTCGGCGCAAGCGCGGGGCGCGGGCGCTTTTCGCATCGTGCTTGCCTGAAGTGCGCTTTAGTGTGCAACAATGGCGTTTCGCCCTATCAGACGCGAAAGGAAGCCCATGTCTCAGAGAAGCACCAGTCCGCTCAAACGCTCCACCGTGCGCCGCACGTTGCAGCGTTTTTGGGATGTCACGCGCACGCAGCCGCTGATCGTCTTTCTCTCGGTATTCTCGTCGGCGGGCTATATCTTTTTGCTTACGTTTGCCAACACCTACGTGATGGCGCTTATCGTCGACCGCGTCCAGGCCGGCCCCGTGGCAGGCGACCAGGTGTTTGAGGTCTTTGGCCCTTACATTCTGGCGCTCGTGCTCGTTAACCTGGTAGGCCAGATCCTCTCCAAGCTGCAGGACTACACTGTCTACAAGCTCGAGATTGCGGGCAACTACCACCTGGCACGCCTGTGCTTTGACACGCTCTCCAATCAATCCATGACATTCCACACCAGCCGATTTGGCGGATCGCTCGTGAGCCAGACGAGCCGTTTTATGAGCGGCTACACGGGTCTGGTGGACGTGACGGTGTATTCGCTTATTCCCACTATCACCTCGGTTGTCTGCACGGTGGCGGCGCTCGCTCCGGTGGTGCCCGCATTTACCGTGATCCTGGTGGGCATCATGGTCGTCTACATCGCATTCGTTTGGCTTATGTACAAGCGCATCATGCCGCTTTCGGCCGCGACGTCCGCCGCACAGAACAAGCTATCGGGCGTGCTGTCCGATGCGGTCACGAACATCCTGGCCGTCAAAACCTGCGGGCGCGAGGACTTTGAGCGCGACCTGTTCGATGCTGCCGACCGCGCCGCGCGCGATGCCGAGACGGTATCGATGCACGCCATGATGCAACGCAACTTTACGACCTCGGGTCTTATCGTCATCACCATGGCCGTGGTGAGCGTGTTCGTCGCGGGCGGCAACGCGTGGTTTGGCATCTCTGCCGGCGCGCTCGTCATGATCTTTACCTACACGTACAATCTCACCATGCGTCTGAACTATGTGAGCTCCATGATGCAGCGCATCAATCGCGCGCTGGGCGATGCGGCCGAGATGACACGCGTGCTGGACGAGCCGCGTCTGGTGGCGGACGACGCGAATGCCCCCGAGCTCAAAGTGACCGAGGGCGCGATTGATTTTGAGCACTTGAGCTTTGCATACCGTGACGCCGCGGCAGGCGAGAGCGTGTTCAACGACCTGACGCTCCATGTGGCGGCGGGCCAGCGCGTGGGCCTGGTGGGCAAATCGGGCTCGGGCAAGACGACGCTCACCAAGCTGTTGTTGCGCCTGGACGACGTACAGGGCGGTCGCGTGCTCGTGGACGGCCAGGACGTCTCGCGCTGCACGCAGCAGAGCCTGCGCCGCCAGGTTGCCTACGTGCCGCAGGAGGCGCTGCTGTTCCACCGCTCCATTCGCGAGAATATCGCCTACGGCCGCCCCGACGCCACTGACGAGCAGATTCGCGAGGCAGCGCGCCTGGCCAACGCGACCGAGTTTATCGATCGCTTGCCCCATGGCTTTGATACCATGGTGGGCGAGCGGGGCGTTAAGCTCTCGGGCGGCCAGCGCCAGCGCGTGGCCATCGCCCGTGCCATCCTCACCGACGCGCCGATTCTGGTGCTCGACGAGGCGACCTCTGCCCTGGACAGTGAGTCCGAGGCGCTGGTGCAGGAGGCGCTCGAGAACCTGATGCGCGGCCGCACCTCCATTGTGGTGGCGCACCGCCTGTCCACCGTGGCGGCGCTCGACCGCATCGTGGTGCTGGCAGACGGCGAGATTGTCGAGGATGGCACCCATGCTCAGCTCGTCGAGGCGGGCGGCGAATACGCAAGCCTGTGGAGCCGCCAGACCGGCGCATTTTTGGAGGCGTAAAGACCCCATACGTGGGACAATCGTGCCCATAGGTTTGTTATGCCGCTGAGCCGAGGAGTCGTTATGCCACGCGAGACCAATGCCGCCAAACGCGAACGCGCCATCGAGGTGTGCGAGCGCCTTAACCGTCGCTATGGCCCGGTCGAGTGCTTCTTGGACCACGAGAATCCATTTAGGCTGCTCATCGCGGTACTGCTCTCGGCTCAGACGACCGACGCGCAGGTCAACAAGGTGACGCCCCAACTGTTTGCCCAGTGGCCCACGCCCGAGGCCATGGCCGGGGCAAGTGTGACCGACGTGGCGGACACCATTAAGTCACTCGGCTTTTATAAGAGTAAGGCCAAGCATGCCGTGGAGGCCGCGCGGATGATTGTTGCCGACTACGGCGGCGAGGTGCCGGCCGACATGAAGGAGCTCGTCAAGCTGCCGGGCGTGGGGCGCAAAACAGCGAACATCGTGCTCAACGTGGGGTACGGCATCGTGGAAGGCATCGCGGTGGATACGCACGTCAACCGCATCGCGCACCGCCTGATGCTGAGTCCCAAGACGCACGCCAAAGAGCCGCTCAAGACCGAGCAAGATCTGCTCAAGATCTTGCCGCACGAGTATTGGGAGTCGGTCAATCACCAGTGGATCACCTTTGGCCGCGAGATTTGCGATGCCCGTAAGCCCAAGTGCGACGAGTGCCCGCTGGCAGACCTTTGCCCCAGCGTGCGTGTGACGGGATAGGGCCCGGCACGTTTTGCCGGCACTCGAAGACGGCGATCAATGTTGCGCAACACATTTGGGCTGCGAGGGCTCAATATGATGGCGACAGATGCCGTTTGTTGTAAGGGGATGCCCGAATATGTTTTGCACCAAGTGTGGCTCCGAGATGCCCGACGGAACCGATTTTTGCACGAACTGCGGGGCGCGCATGGGCGCTGCCTCTCCGGCGGCCGCGCCTGCTGAGCCCGCACCGATGCCGGCGGCAGGGATGCCTCCCGTGCAGGGTGCCGTACAAAAGAAATCGCATAAGCGCGCGGTGATTGTCGGCATGTGCGTGGCGGGCGTGCTCGTTGCCGGCGGTGCCGCTCTGGCGCTGACCGGCGTGCTGGGTCCGCTTGGGCAGGGCAACTCATCGCAGATTACGGTACTGGGGTCCGACGAGGGTTCAGCCGAGCACAAGGACAAGGGAAGCGCCAAGGAGAAGCCTGCCGCCGACGGGGATGAGGCGGATGAGCCTGAGCAGACCGGCAGCAGTGTAAAAGTCGACCTCAATGACCAGGCAACCTATGCCGCCGCAAACCTGTTCCTGTCGAACTTTACGGAGGAGCACTTCGATCGGGACTGGTATCAGACGGGCGGCTTCGATTCGACTGACGGACTTTCTGATGACGAGAAATACAAGCTGGTTAAGTTTATCTGGTGCCATTTTATTGACAACGCGCCGTATCGAATCGAGAAAGGCGACTATGACAACGGTAATAGCCAGCGTGTGGCGACTGATGTGATCAATAGGGAACTCAATCGCTTGACGGGTCTGACGCTTTCCGATGCCGATATGACTTATGACAGAACGCCGGAGGGGCAGGCGATTCCTGATTCGGCCGAAGCGCATGACGGGTACTTGTACCTGAAACAGGAATATGGCCAGGGAAATTACAACCCACCGTGTGCCATCGTTACGGGCACGACTGACCTTGGCGACAACATCTACGAGCTCACCTATGAGGTTTACAGTGCTGGCGGTACGCTGCTACCCTCCGACATTCCCGAGAGCACCTATGGCCTGCCGAAGGACCAGTTCATCGCCGCAATTCAAGCGGACGCATCCATGGGCCGTACTGAGATTTGCACGGTCCGCGTCGCGCAGGGTGACGGCGCTCCGACCTTCACACTGCTTAAAATGGGCGTCTACGATTAGGCTCGGCGTATAGCTCACTCTGATAGCGCCAGACGGCTTGCCCGTCTGGCGTTTTTTGCGGGGCTGTGCATGCGCTCGAGCAGGAGTATATGTCGCCGCCTGCCGCCCCATGCAAAAATGTGTTGCTAATTTAGAAGCCTATTCAAGCGCGCCGAAGTCGTGCGTGCTGGCGTAGCATGAGCAAAAAATCAAGCAATGGAGGGTAACGTGGCAACATTGAAGACGCGAGAGCTCGAAGATTATTTTGAACGCATCGTACGCACGCGCGAAGGTGACCTACCTGGTCGTCGCAAAGGCGACGAATACTTGTCTCAAACCCATGCGCTCTACCATGGTGATTCTGCGCCCTGGGCTCTGACGCCAAAGATATTCGACAAGGATATGACGGCGCTTCTTAAGGAGGCCGCCGAGCGCATGTACGGCATTATGGACAAGGTGACGCGGGCGTTTTGTTCCGATGCCTCCGTGCGTGCGTGGTTTCGCATGGATCCGGCTTTTGCTGACCTGTGCGCTATGGATGCCGGCTATGATTGCCAAATTCCCCTTGCGCGTGTTGATATCTTTCTTGACGAAGATGCCGGTTCGTATACGTTTTGCGAGCTCAATACCGACGGCAGTGCCGGAATGGTAGTGACCGATGCGGTCTGTCAGGCAGTGCGAATGACGCCTTCCTTTGAGGAGTTTGCATCAGACCATCCCGGCTTTCGGCAGTACGATTTGTGCGGTAGCTGGATAGATGCATTGTTTGAGACCTATGCAGAGTGGGAACTGGCCCATCCTCGCCGCACCGAGGATAGTGCGCGATCGGACGACGGGGCCCACGTTGACGAGAGGTTTTATGCACCGCAATCAAAGATATATCCCGCTTCGGTGGCAATCGTCGACTATTCGGAAAGCATCGACTTGGAAGATGCGGCTCATTTTGTCGACCTTATGAGACGGCGGCGTGTAGTCGCACGCTTTGCGGATGTGCGCGACCTGCGGATTGGCGAAGGCGAGGGCGGTGCTAGGCGGCTGTGCGATGCCGTCGGCCCTATTGATTGCGTTTGGCGGCGCGCGGTGACCGGCGAGTTGTGGGATAAGCCGTGCGATGGACGCTCGGCCTTAATTGAGGCGGCTCAAGAAGGGATCGCGTGCATCGTCGGGGGATTTAGAACGTGGCCGTGTGCGACTAAGACCGTATTTGCATTTCTGTGGTCTCGAGCCGGGCAGTCCTTGTTGAGCCCGGAGGAGCAATCGTTTGTACGGGAGCATGTGCCCTATACCGAGATTTTGGACGAAAGCACCCAGTTGTCGAGATTTGCCGAAAAGGACCGATGGATCGTCAAGCCGTGCGGCGGCTACAATGCGGTTGGCGTTGTCGCTGGTTTGGATGCCACGGAACAGGAATGGTCCCAGGTGCTTGCTCGTGCTGCGGCCGCTGGGGCGATTGTGCAGGAGTATGCTCAGCAGTATCAGACTCCCTGCTTGCGCGGAACGCTTGTCGATGGGCCGCATCGAGGAGAGGCACCCAAAGGACTTGTGGATGATCTTGGTTTTGCGCCCGCTTCTAATATGGAAGGCCTGTACCTGTATCGCGGCCGTTTTGCGGGCGTGTACACACGCGTCGGCTTTGCTAACACCATAGGAGAGTGGACGAGCCGTTTGAACGTTGCGAGCTTTTTTGAGGAATAGCCGTTTCTTGGGGAGCTTCCGTGGTTGCGGCGTTCGACGTGACGGGGAGATTTGGGCGAAGCCGGCGAGTCCAGTTCTATCTGGCGTTTTTGTTGCGGGGCTGGGCGTACGCTTGAGCTGGAGTCCTCTCCATGCGCTACCATGACAGGCAACGAATTTGACGAACGACCCGCCGAGCTTGCCCCGGCGGGCTTTTGGCGTTGCGATGCCGGAGGAACAGCATGCTCATTCACCGTATAGCCGCGCAGCTCTACACTGCCGAGGCACTGCAGACCGTCGAGGCCGGGCTCGATGCTGGCGAGGACGTGACGCTGGCCGTGTCTCAGTCGGGCCGAACGCTTATGGCCGCCGCCCAGTTTGCGCGTCGTCCGCGCCCCACGGTCTACATCGTGAGTGGCGAGGATGCGGCCGATCGCGCCGCACGCAGTCTGGCCGCCTATGTGGGCCTGGCGCACGTGTGCCGCTTTCCCGAGCGCAAGGACTACCCTTGGCGCGAGCAGGCGCCCGACGATGCCGTGGTAGCCCAGCGCTGCGAGGCGCTCGGGCGCATCGTACGCGGGGACAACTGCATCATGGTCGCCTCGGCCCGCGCGCTGCTGCGCTGCGTGCCGCCGGTCGAGAGCCGCTACTGGGAGTCCACTACTTTTGCGGTGGGCGAGGAGATTCCCTTTGACGAGGTGCCGCAGCGTCTGGTGGGCATGGGCTACACCAATGCCGGCGCCGCCGACGCGCCCGGCCTGTTCCGTGTGCACGGCGACACCGTCGAGGTGTTTCCCGCGCAGGAAAAGGCGCCCGTGCGCATTGAGTTCTTTGGCGACGAGATCGACCGCATCCGCCGCATGGTGAGCTCCACGGGCCAGACCATCGGCAACGAGGACAGCATCGAGATCTTCCCGTGCCGTGAGCTGGCGCTTACCGACGAGGCCGTCCACAACATGCATGTGGCGCTCTACCGCGCCAGCCAGGACGACAGCAAGTTGGCGGCGCTGCTCGAGATGGTGGATGCGCGCATCGTCACGCCTGAGCTCGACCGCTTTTTGCCGGTGATGTACGGCCAGACCGTGAGCCCGCTGTCGCATGTGAGCGGCAAGGCGCTCGTGGTACTGTCCGAGCCGCGCTCGCTGTTCGACGATTGCCTGCGCGCCTACGAGGATATCGAGGCACGTGCCGGCGAGGCGGGGGTCGACCGTCTGGACGGCCTGTACGTGCGTGCCCAGCAACTCGACTTTGGTTCCCAGCAACGCCTGAACTATGTGAGCCTCATCCGTGCCGGCGGTGCGGTGACGGCCGAGCTCAAGATTGAGCAGCCTGCCATCGCGGGCTCGGACAACCGTTTTATGACGCGCATCCAGGAGGTCGTGGGCAAGCGCTATGCCTGCGTGTTTGCCATCCCCGACCGCGGCGCGCGCGAGTCGATGGAGCTCACCTTTGGCGACGAGGGCATTACCTTTGAGGAATCGCTGACCGCGGCGCCCGAAAACGCCGGCGCTATCGGCGACCGCGTGCGCGTGGCAGCGGCGGATTCCGCCGATCGCGCCGCACGCCAGGAGGCCCATGCTTCCATTCGCGAGCGTAAGGCCGACGCGCTCAACGCCCGCTCGCTCGAGGCGGGCGCCGCGCAGGCTGCCGCCGGCGCCGCCGTGCCCACCATCTCGCGCGGGCGCGTGACCTTTGTGGACGCTGCCCTGCCGCAGGGCGTGGTGGTGCCCGACGCCAATTTGGCCGTGTTCTCGATCGCCGACCTCAACGCCCGCATGGATGCCAACCGCGCGCGCAGCCGCCGCAAGGTTGACATTACGCAGATCACCTTCCCGTTTAAGCCGGGCGACTACGTGGTGCACGCTACCCATGGCATCGCTCTCTTTAGCGAGATCGCGCGCCAGGAAGTGGGCGGCAAGGAACGCGACTACTTTTTGCTGGAATACGCCGATGGCGACAAGCTCTACGTGCCACTGGAGCAGGTTGACCGCATTACGCGCTATGTTGGTCCCGACGGCGATAAACCGCGCTTGACCAGGCTCAACACCGCCGACTGGACGCGGGCTACCAACAAGGCGCGCAAGAATGCCAAAAAACTGGCGTTTGACCTGGTCGACCTGTATACGCGCCGCTCGTCGATTACCGGTATCGCCTGTCCGCCCGATACGCCCGAGCAGATCGAGATGGAGGAGAGTTTCCCCTACGACGAGACACGCGACCAGCTGGAGGCTATCGCCGACATCAAGGCAGACATGGAGGCGCCCAAGCCCATGGACCGCCTGCTGTGCGGCGACGTGGGTTTCGGCAAGACCGAGGTCGCCCTGCGCGCGGCCTTTAAGTGCGTGGACTCCGGCCGCCAGGTCATGGTGCTCTGCCCCACGACCATTCTGGCCCAACAGCACTACGAGACATTCTTTGAGCGCTTTGCCCCGTTTGGCCTGGAGGTTGAGGTGCTCAGCCGCTTCCGCACCCCGGCGCAGCAAAAGCGCGCGCTTAAGGCGTTTGCCGAGGGCAAGATTGATGTGCTCATCGGCACGCATCGCTTGCTTTCTGCCGATGTGAACCCTAAGAACCTGGGCCTGGTGATCATCGACGAGGAGCAGCGCTTTGGTGTGCAGCACAAGGAGCAGCTCAAGAACCTGCGCGAGCAGATCGACGTGCTCACGCTCTCGGCAACGCCGATTCCGCGAACCATGCAGATGGCCACGAGCGGCGTGCGCGACATGAGCCTGATCACCACACCGCCGACCGGGCGTCGTCCCGTGATCGTGCACGTGGGGGAGTACGACCCCGACGTGGTGAGTGCGGCGATTCGCCTGGAGGTGGGCCGTGGCGGTCAGGTGTATTACGTGTCCAACCGCGTCAAGACCATCGACGATGCTGTGGCGCGCGTGCACGAGGCCGCGCCCGAGGCGCGCGTGGGCGTGGCGCACGGCAAGATGAGCCCGCGCGAGGTCGAGGACGTGATGATCGAGTTCGCGACCAAGAAGATCGACGTGCTTATCGCCACGACCATCGTGGAGAGTGGCATCGATAACGCGACCGCCAACACGCTCATCATTGAGGACTCGCAGCGTTTGGGTCTGGCGCAGCTCTACCAGCTCAAGGGCCGCGTGGGCCGCTCGGCCACGCAGGCATACGCGTACTTTATGTTCCCGGGTGAGCTGCCGCTCACCGAGGAGGCCACGGCGCGCCTGACCGCGCTTTCCGAGTTCCAAGACTTGGGCAGCGGCATGCGCATCGCCATGCGCGACCTGGAGATCCGCGGTGCCGGTTCGCTCATGGGCGCCGAGCAGCACGGCAACCTGTCGAGTGTGGGCTTTGACCTGTTTACGCAGATGCTGGGACAGGCCGTGGCCGAGGCGCGCGGCGACGACGATGCTGGCGTGGAGGCGGCGAGCGTGGGCATCAACCTGCCGGCCGACTACTTCTTGTCCGAGGAGTATATGCCGGCGGTGGACCAGCGCGTGCTCGTGTACCGCAAGCTCGCGGCGGCCGAGGACCTGGAGAGTATCGACGAGGTGCAGGAGGAGACCGAGGCCGCGCACGGTGAGCTGCCGTTGGCGGGGCTTAACTTGTTCAACCGCGCTCGCATCCGCATTCGCGGCGAGCGCTTGGGGCTCGAGAGCGTCACGCTCAGCGGTGGACGCATTACCTTCCTGGGGGTTGACGTTCCCAAGAAGGTGGCCTTTGAGCTTAAGACCCGCTATGGCGCGGTGAACTTTCCCAAGAGCCGCAAACTGTCGGTGCCCTACAAGGCGGGTGCCGGCGCGGGCAGCGGCCTGGGTCGCGGTCTCGACGCCAGCGACGGCACCGGCCCCGTGGCCGCGGCACTCATGCTGCTGCAGCAGCTGGGCGCTAGTGATGATGACTAGCGAGTCGACGCTGCAAACACCCTATTTGGGCACTCTGGTTCCATCGAAAGGAAAGCATGTTCGGATA
This sequence comes from Collinsella sp. CLA-JM-H32B, assembly GCF_040098065.1. Classification (NCBI taxonomy): domain Bacteria; kingdom Bacillati; phylum Actinomycetota; class Coriobacteriia; order Coriobacteriales; family Coriobacteriaceae; genus Collinsella; species Collinsella sp. CLA-JM-H32B. The sequence continues at coordinate 59,444 of NZ_JBBNNA010000001.1, forward strand.
CATCTATAAGAAAGATGTCGCTATTATCGCGGCCGTCCTGTGCCTTTGTCTGGGCGTGGGCAGCTTCTTTGATTATCAGATCTCGAGTGCGCTGTTCAACATCGGCAGCATGTACGGTCGCTTTGTCGAGGCGGCCGGCGAGCTACCGTTCGAGCTGACGGCGAGCGTCGCGGGCGTTATGCTCGTGCGCGCGGTGCGTTCCGACTCCAAGGCGAGCAAGTGGCTCGCTGCGCTGGGCGTTTTGATCAACGTGGGTCTGGTCGGCTACGAGATTATCGGATCGCTGCGCGTCGGCGGCAAGCTTATTGCGTTTCAGCTGGTTCTGACGTTTGCGTTGGTCATCGCAGCCAACTTCATCGCCTACCGCCTCACGCGCACGACCGAGCCCGACGAGCTTACGCGCTGGGCGTTGATGGTGCTGGCCGTGTGGGTCGCTCAGGCCATCATCCTCAACGTCATTGTTAAGCCGTTGTGGTCGCGCCCGCGCATGCGCGTGATCGAGGTGACGCAGGGGCTCGAGTTTCAGCCGTGGTGGGTGATCGGCAATCCCGACAAGTGGGCCTATATCGCCGCCGGCGTGATCAAGGACGGCTTTAAGTCGTTTGCGAGCGGACACACGGCGCATGCGGCGATCGGCCTTATGCTCGCCGGGCTTCCCGCGGCAGCCTTTAAGGAAAAACCTTCGCGTCGCCGCGTGATCTTTTGGGCGGCGGTTGTTGTTGCAGCGTTCGTCGCCTTTGGGCGCATCGTGATCGGCGCGCACTTTTTGAGTGACGTGAGCTGCGGTTTTGCCCTGGTACTGGCACTTGAGTGCCTTGCCGCACGCATTGCCTATCCCAACGGCGTACAATAGCTCCGTTTGAATCATCTGGCCGATACCCGGTAAGAGAGGATTGCCATGCTCGCGTTTAACAACGACTATTCCCACGGCGCACATCCGGCAGTGCTGCAGGCGCTCGTCGACACCAATATGGAGCCGCAGCCCGGCTACGGTACCGATGCGCACACCGAGCGTGCCAAGCAGCTTATCCGCGAGGCCTGTCAGGCCCCCGATGCCGACGTGTTTTTTCTGGTGGGCGGCACGCAGGCCAACGCGACGGTGATTGACATGCTGCTCGCGCCGTACGAGGGCGTCGTTGCTGCCGAGACCGGCCACGTCGCCTGCCACGAGGCGGGCGCCATCGAGTTTGGCGGTCACAAGGTGCTCACCATCCCCGGCTACGAGGGCAAGATGCACGCCGAGGATCTGGAGAACTATATCCAGGTGTTCTACGAAAACGAGAGCTACGAGCACACGGTGTTCCCGGGTGCCGTGTACGTGAGCCTATCGACCGAGTACGGCACGCTGTACTCCAAGGCCGAGCTCGCGGCGATTCACGCGGTGTGCCAGAAGCGCGAGATTCCGCTGTTTGTGGATGGCGCCCGCCTGGCCTATGCGCTGGCGGCCGATGAGTGCGACATTACCCTGCCCGAGTTGGCGCAGCTGTGTGACGTGTTCTACATCGGCGGCACCAAGTGCGGTGCGCTTTGCGGCGAGGCCGTGGTGTTTTGCGGCATGCGCGCCCCGGCGCATCCCATTCCGCGTATTAAGCAGCATGGCGCACTGCTTGCCAAGGGCCGCCTGACGGGCGTGCAGTTTGAGGCACTCTTTACCGACGGCCTGTATTTTGAGATTGGTCGCCAGGCGATTGAAACCGCTCAGGCGCTGCGTCGCGTGCTGCACGAGCACGGCTACCAGTTCTTTTTGGAGACGCCGACCAACCAGCAGTTTGTGATTCTGCCCAACGAGGATATGGCCCGCATTCGCGAGCATGCCTCGATCGAGTACTGGGAAAAGTACGATGACACCCACACGGTGGTGCGTTTTTGCACCAGCTGGGCCACGACGCAGGAGGATATCGACGCGCTGGCGGCTGTCCTGTAGCCTGATGTAATGACAAGGGGCCTCCTTGCGCCTGGGTTTGGCACAAGGTGGCCTTTGCTTTTGAGGGGGAGGGGCCGTATGCCCGAGATGTCCGAGCCGACGATTCGCCTGGCGACGCCCGAAGACGCGCCGGCGTTGCTTGCCATCTATGAGCCGTATGTGCGCCAGACGGCGATTACCTGTGAATACGAGGTGCCGAGCGTTGAGGAGTTCGCCGGGCGCATCGAGCGTACGCTCAAGCGCTATCCGTATCTGGTGATGGAGTTGGACGGGCGTCCGGTAGGCTATGCCTATGTGAGTCCGCTCAACAGCCGCGAGGCATATGACTGGTCGGTCGAGACGTCGATCTACCTGGCGCGCGACGTGCGCCACGGCGGGCTGGGCCGCAAGCTGCACGATGCTCTCAAGCAATGCTTGATTGCGATGGGCATCACCAACATGTGTGCGCTCATCGCCGTGCCGCACGACAAGGACGACGAGCATCTGACGCACAACAGTCAGGATTTCCATGCCCATATGGGATATCGCCTGGTGGGCGCCTTTGACCGCTGCGCCCAAAAGTTCGGCCGCTGGTACGACATGTGTTGGATGGAGCTGGTCCTAGCCGAGCGCACGCCCAACCAACCCAAGCCAACCTGGTTCCCCGACCTCCTCGCCTAAAACCACCACAAAGGTGCCTGTCCCCTTTGCGGTGGTTTTGGCAGGTTAGCCGATGGGCTCGGTGTATTTGGCGCGGTCGGTGCGTTGGATGCGCTTGGAGACATGGAGCGGGCGGCCGTCGGTGTCGTAGACGTAGTCGGTGATCAGGATCAGCGCCTGCCCGCGCTCAACGTTGAGTAAAAACGCCTCATTTTGCGAGGCGTAGCACACCTCAAAGGTCTTGTGCCCCTGTGCCGGCGCGCGATGGAATTCTTGGCGCAGCGTGGCGTAGAGTGAACCGTTGATATCGCGATCGATGAGTGCCTCAAAGCTCGGTGGTAGATAGGTGGTCTCCAGGCACAGTGGCGCATCGTCCAGATAACGCAGACGGACAAGTTTGACGAGCTTGCTGCCCACGGCGGCATCAAAGAACTTAGCTATGCTGCCGGCCGCCTTGGTAAGACCCGAGTCCACCGTGCGCGTGGTGGGCTTCATACCCCGACCCTGTATCTGCGCCGTATAGCTCGAAAATACCAGGTTGTTCTCGTGGAGTGCCGGCGTGTCGGCCACAAAGGCACCACGCCCGCGCTCGGTGCGAAGCAGGCCTTCGTCAACTAACACCTTAAGGGCATGGCGCACGGTGCTGCGCGACAGCCCCGATTCGCCCATGAGCTCCATCTCGGACGGCAGCTTGTCTCCGCGTGCGTAGGTGCCGGCGGCGATGCGGTCGCGCAGCATGCCCGCCAAGCGCTCGTATTGGGCCAGTTTCTTTTTAGACGAAGCGTTCATGCGATCAACCTGTATCTAACTTGTATGCGTATCTAATCAAGCATGTATTCAATACAACAACAAAACCGCTGGTATCCAGTTATCGAAAACCGCATCAGCAAAATTTCTAAGACAAATATAGCATACAACTAGTCGACATAACCAAAACATGTATGTAACTTGTATGCCATCGAGAGCATCAAACGAGAAGAAAGGCTGATGCACGATGACTACTCAGGAACAGGTTAAGGACGTCGTCTCCCAAGTTTTGGCTGACAAGGCTGACAAGGGCGGCATCAAGCGCGTCGTGTGGATTGGCGCCGGCGGATCCAACGGCGGTAACTATCCTGCCCAGTACTTTATGGAGCACGAGGCCACGCAGGTCGTGAGCTCCAGCTACACCAGCAACGAGTTCGTGCACGCCACGCCCGCCTATGTCAACGAGAACACTCTGGCCGTCGTCGTGTCCATGCGCGGCACCAAGGAGACCATCGTCGCCGCCCAGGTCGCCAAGGACCACGGCGCCAGCACCATCGCCATCTATGTTGACGAGTCCGGCCTCACCGAGGTCTGCGACTACAAGATCCAGTACGACAGCCTGGCCGTCGACGAGTCCTGCATGGGCCGTACCAACTCCGCCGTCGTGACCATGATCGCCATGGAGCTCACGCAGCAGACCGAGGGCTATGCCGAGTACGAGACCGCCATGGCCGCCTTCGACCTGATCGATCCCATCTATCGCAAAGCCGTCGAGTACACCCGTCCGCTCGCTGCCAAGTGGGCCGAGCAGAACGCCGACAAGCCCTGCATTAACGTGATGGCCCAGGGCCCGCTTTTTGGTGCCGCCTACGTCTTTAGCATCTGCAACGTGCAGGAGATGCTGCAGATCGACTCCTGCACCATCAACACCTGTGACTTCTTCCACGGCCCCTTCGAGATCCTGGACAAGCGCACCTCGCTGTTCCAGCTCATCAGCGTCGGCCGCAGCCGCTGCAACGACGAGCGCGGCATCCGCTTCGTCAACCAGTACGGTGGCGAGCGCGTCTATCAGCTCGACGCCAAAGAGCTCGGCCTCAACGACATCAAGGACAGCGTGAGCGAGTACTTCAACCACCTGATCTTTGCCCCGATCCTCAACAACGTCTACATGCGCGCGCTCTCTGCCGTCACCCACAAGGACTATATGACGCGCCGCTACATGTGGAAGCTTGAGTATTAGTTACGCGGTTTTACCAAACCGCGTAACGGCTCGACGCTGCGCGGTCCGCATTTGGGCAATCTGACGTTCAACTTCAAGGGCGCGACCAGAAAGTCAGCGCCCTTTCGTTTCACGTCACCTTGCCTCAAATGCGGCCCGCTCGCTGACTTATGCTCAACCAGCGGCGCCTTAGACGTTGGGGACGTTCCTTTTCTGCCGGCAGTTGGGGACAGTCCTAGTCGTTGGGGGGCGTTCTTGAATGACCAGTCATTTAAGAACGCCCCCAATGAGTACCCAATGAGTGTGTGGGCGAGCGGATTTTCCCGCTCGCCGATTTGTGTCTTGAAAAATGTATATAACGACTATAACGTAGTGTGAAACATATTGGAAACAATACCGAGGAGGCTGCGTTGAAGAAAAGCAATCTGGGCTATGTGCTGGTGCTGGTCGCCGCGCTTATGTGGGGCAGCATCGGAATCTTTGTAAACGGCATCTCGGCCATGGGCGTTTCGTCCCAGAGCATGGCTGCCTTTCGCTTGTTGGTCGGAGCGCTTATCTTGGCGCCGGTCCTGATGTTTATGGGCTGCCGTCCGGGTGAGGGGTCTACCGTGGCTCAGGGTCCGCTGGCACTGTTCAAGGCAAGCCCTAAAGAGCTTGTTCCCTGCGCGCTTGTCGGTATCGTCGGTTTGGCCGCCGCCAACACCTGCTATTACGAGTGCATGGGCGAGGTGGGCATGTCCACGGCCTCGGTGCTGCTCTACACCTCGCCGGTGTTTGGCGTCATGCTCGGCCGCGTGCTTTATCGCGAGGACGTGACCCCCAACAAGCTCGTTGCCATTGTCTTTAACATCGTTGGCTGCGTGCTTGCAGTGACCAATGGCGACCTTTCCGGTTTCCATTTTTCGGTTTGGGGCGTCACGTCGGGCGTGATTGCAGGCCTTTGTGGTGCGTCGCTCGCGGTGTTTAGCCGGATAGCAACCAAGACGGTCCACCCGCTGGCTGTCACGTTTTGGGGCTTTGTTTTTGGCGGTGCGGTTATGGCGGCTATCGCGGCTCCGTGGCCGGATGTCGCCGCGGCAATGTCGCCACAGCTGCTGCTGCTGTTCCTTGGCTTTGGACTTATCCCCACAGCTGTGGCCTACATCTTATATATGCAGGGTCTGTCCATGGGGCTCGAGACATCGAAAGTTCCCGTCGTAATGTCATTCGAGACGGTCGTCACCGTACTGCTGGGCATTGGTGTCTACGCCGAGCCCGCCGGCGCGATCAAAGTCCTGGGCATCGTGCTGGTGCTCGCGTCCATCCTGATTATGAACACCGACTTCTCTAAGCTGCGCAACAGCGTGTTTGTCGGTCATGTCATTGAGAGCATGACCTTTAAGCCCAACGCGTGGTGGACGGAGAAATCGCAGGACATGGATCTGTTTAAGGAGCGTACCGGCATCGCGCTGGAACCCACCGTGCAGGAAAGCCCCTGGTACTTCGTACGATAGAGGATTGCGCGCAGGGTCTGACCTGGGGTTATCCAGCCAGCACCGGCCTATCCAACCCCAACGTTTCAAGTACGTTAAACCCGTCAACGGTCGATTTTCACCCGCGAACGGTCTTTATACTAATTAGCAATATAAGCAACGTATAAGACGTTATAATGACCATAACGAAAAGGAGGAGGCAAGATGAATCAGATCATTCTCGCATCTCATGGCGGCCTGGCCGCAGGCGCCAAAGACACGCTCGAGATGGTTCTCGGCGACGTGTCGAACGTCCACGTCGTGTCGCTTGCTCGTGACGACAAGGAGCCCATCACCAATAAGGTGGACGCCATGATCGCCACGTTCAACGCGGACGACACCGTCTATGTGCTGACCGATATGCTCGGCAGCTCGGTCAACAACAACATGGTCGAGCTTTCCAAGAACGGCACGAAGTTCACGGTTGTCAGCGGTTTCAACATCCCGCTGGCGCTCACGCTCGCTATGAGCCCCGTCCCCGTCAAGGGTGCCGAGCTCGCAGCCCTCATCAACGAGGCCCGCACCGGTCTGACCAACCCCAACGCACCGGTCGAGGCTGCCGCGGCTCCCGCCAAGAAGGCCAAGGCGCCCCGTCACAGCTCCGGTCCCGCCAAGATCGTCCTCGCACGCCTTGACTACCGTCTGCTGCACGGCCAGGTCGTCTTTACCTGGACCACCAAGGTCCAGGCCGAGCGCATCATCGTCGTCGACAACGCTGCCGCCAACGATGACATCAAGAAGGGCGCTCTTAAGCTGGCCAAGCCCCAGGGCGTGCGCCTGAACGTCTTCACCGTCGAGCGTGCCCTCGCCAAGATGGACAAGCTCAACACCCTCGGCGAGCGCGTCATGTTCGTCTTTGGCAACACGGCCGAGATGCTGCAGTTCTGCCAGGGCTACAAGCTCGACGCCATCAACTTGGGTGCCACCGCCAACCACGACGGTGCCGATCAGGTCGGCGGCAAGGACAGCTCCGTCTTCCTTGACGCCACCCAGAAGGCCGACGTCAACCAGCTGCTCGACATGGGCATCAAGCTCTACGTCCAGCAGACCCCTACGTATCAGAGCGTCGACATCGACGCCAAGCTGTAATCAACCAGGCTTTTGCCTGACTGAAAGGAGAAGGGTATGAATACGTTCATCAGTGCGGTGCTCGTCGGCCTCGTCGGCGTGTTCTGCATGTGGGACTCCCGCCTGCTCGGTCGTCTTAACTTCGAGCAGCCCCTCGTTGGCGCTACGCTCGTCGGTCTGCTGTTGGGCGATGTGCCCACCGGCCTTGCCGTCGGTGCCGCCGTCGAGCTCGTGTCCATGGGCCTGGTGCAGGTCGGCGCCGCCGTTCCGCCCGATATGGTCCTGGGCGGCATCGTGGCCGCTGCCTTTGCGTGCCTGACCGATGCTTCCGCCGAGACCGCCATGACGATCGCCATCCCGGTCGCCGTCCTGGGTCAGCTCCTCGGCATCGTGTTCCGTTCCATCATCGCCGTCCTCACCCATGTGGCAGATAACGCGATTGATAACGGAAAGTTCAAGACCGCCTACCGTATGCACATCTGCGCCGGCTCCGGTTTGTACGCCATCATGTACTTCCTGCCGATCTTCCTCGCCGTCTTTGTTGGCACCGACCTGGTTCAGGCCATCGTCAACATGGTTCCCGAGTGGCTGTCCACTGGTCTTAACGTTTCGACCAAGATCATGACCGCCTACGGCTTGGCCCTGCTGCTCACCATGATGATCAAGAAGGGTATGACTCCGTTCCTGTTCATCGGTTTCCTGCTCGCCGCTTACCTCAACCTGTCCGTCATCGCGGTCGCTCTGATCGGTGTGTGCCTGGCTGTCGTCTTCATGGGCTTCAAGTTTAACGGTTCCCATGCAGCCGCCGGTGTCGATTCCGACTACGATCCGCTCGAAGACGACGAAGACTAAGGAGGAACACACTATGGCAACCGCAACCAAGGACGTGTCCCTGAACAAGAAGGTCAGCCAGTTCTTCTGGCGCTCCTGGGCCATCCAGGCCTCTTGGAACTACGAGCGTCAGATGAACATGGGCTTCCTCTACGGTATGGTTCCCACGCTCGATCGCCTCTATCCGGACGAGTCCGACCCCAAGCAGCTTGCTGCTAAGAAAGAGGCTTACCACCGTCACATGGCGTTCTACAACTGCACCCCGCAGACGAGCGCTTTCATCCTGGGCCTCGCCGCCTCCATGGAGGAGGAGTACGCCAAGGATCCCGAGAACTTCAACCCTGATTCGATTAACGCGGTCAAGACCTCCCTTATGGGCCCGCTTTCCGGCATCGGTGACTCCTTCTTCCAGGGCACCATCCGCGTTATCGCCTTTGGCTTGGGCGTTCAGCTGGCTCAGCAGGGCTCCATCATGGGCCCGATCCTGGCCCTTCTCATCTCCATCGTCCCCTCCGTGCTGATTACTTGGTTCGCAGCCAAGATGGGCTATCAGGGCGGCCACGAGTACCTGAGCAAGCTTCAGGGCGGCGACCTCATGGAGAAGCTCATGTATGTCTGCGGCATCGTGGGTCTTATGTCCGTGGGCGGCATGATCGCCACGCTGATCGGCGCCACCACCCCGCTGCAGTTCGCTGACGGCACCGTCGTTATCCAGGACATCCTGGACAGCATGATGCCCCAGATGATCTCCCTTGGCCTCACCGGCCTTATGTACTGGCTCATCAAGAAGAACGTCAACACCGGTTGGCTTCTCGTGATCGCCATTGTGGGCGGCATCGCCCTCTCCGCGGTCGGCATCCTGGCTTAGTCGCGACTAAGCGCCTAACCGCTTTCCCCCGGGGGCCTGCCTGGCATCCCATACCCCAGGCAGGCTTCCATCCCCAAAATGCGACAATGGGACAGTCCCTTTGTCGCATCCTCAACGGGCCGGCGACTCGGTCCAAACCACAGTAACCCTGCGAGCGCCCGGCAATGTGGCGCCGCAAAAATTGAAAGGAATGTGTCAGATGTACGAGATCGACCTTAACCTCCCTAAGCAGATCGTCGCTGACGTCCTGTCCAACCACGAGATCCACAGCGTCGCTTTCGTCGGCTGCGGTGCCTCCATGTCCGACCTTTACCCCGCCAAGTACTTCCTGGCCAACAACACGGACAAGCTGAACGTTCAGATCTTCACCGCTAACGAGTTCAACTACGACACGCCTTCCTGGGTCAACGAGCACACCTTCGTGATCACCTGCTCCCTCGGTGGCTCCACGCCCGAGACCGTCGAGGCCAACAAGACCGCCAAGAAGCACAACTGCCCGGTCGTCTCCCTCACCAACAAGGCTGGCTCCGCTCTGACCGTCGACGCTGACTACGTCATCGTTCACGGCTTCCACGCCAACTTCGCTGCCAAGTGCGAGAAGCCCGGCTACGCCATCGCTCTTGCTGTCGAGATCCTTCAGCAGACCGAGGGCTATGACCACTACGAGGACATGATCACCGGCCTCACCAACGTCTTCGAGCTCTGCGAGAACGCCGCTCAGTCCTGCAAGAAGCTCGCCAAGAAGTTCGCCGAGGACTTCAAGGATGACAAGATGATCTACTTCATGGCTTCCGGTGCCTCCGAGAAGATGGCTTATTCTCACGCCGCCTTCCTGTTCACCGAGATGCAGTGGATCGACGCCGCCGCCTACAACACCGGCGAGTACTTCCACGGCCCGTTCGAGGTTTCCACCGAGGGTAAGCCCTACGTCTTCTTCATGTCCGATGGCGCTACCCGTCCGATGGACGCCCGCGCCCTCACCTTCCTTAAGCGCATGGGCGCCAAGGTCGCTCTGATCGACTCCAAGGACTACGGCCTGGCTGACGCCGTGCCCGCGAGCGTTGTCACCTACTTCAACCCGCTGCTGCACCTCGCCGTTATGCGTGAGTACGGCAACCAGATCGCCGAGGCCCGCCAGCACCCGCTGACCATGCGTCGCTACATGTGGAAGCTTTCCTACTAATCACAAGTAAGTAAACCTTACGGGTTGATTGAAAGGGGATGGGGTTTGCGCCCCGTCCCCTTTTTTTGCTCTGGGGAGGGCGTATCCCTCGCGCCACAAAACCTCAGATAAAACCTACCAAAATAAACCTGTCCCTTTTTGGCAGGTGGGAGGAGATGCGTATGATCAAGGCAGTGCTGTTTGATATGGACGGCGTGCTGGTCGATACCGAGTGGTTCTACAACCGTCGCCGCGTGGCGTTTATGGAAGAGAAGGGGTTCCACTTTGACGAGATCCCCGATCTTTCGGGGTCTAACGAGCCTGCCATTTGGGAGGCGCTGGTGCCCGACGATGTTGAGCTGCGCGAGCGCCTGCGCGTTGAGTACAAGCAGGTCTATAGCCCGGACCATCCCGTTCCGTATGCCGAGCTGCTCAACGAGCAGACGGAGCCGGTGATGCGTGAGCTGCACGAGCGCGGCGTGAAGTGCGCCATCGCGAGCTCGTCCTATCGCGAGCTAATCGACGAGCTGGTAGAGATTGCCGGTATCGCCGATGTGCTGGACTACACCATCAGCGGTCACGAGTGCAGTGCGTTTAAGCCCGACCCCGAGATCTACCTGCGTGCCATGGAGGCGCTGGGGGTGGAGCCTGCCGAGTGCCTGGTTATCGAGGATTCGCCTTTGGGGATCGAGGCTGGCAAACGTTCCGGCACCCGCGTCCTGGCACTGCGTCCGCACGAGGGCGTCAACCTCGATCAATCGCAAGCCGATGCCGTTATCGATAATCTGACTGACATCCTATCTGCCATCTAGCAGCAAACCACCACAAAGGGGACAGGCACCTTTGTGGTGGTTTTTATTGGGGCGACGTTTTTTGAAGGCAGTCGACGCCAAAACCACCACGAAGGTGCCTGTCCCCTTTGTGGTGGTCCATGCTACAATCGCGGGCATGCCCCACAACCACATCTGCCTTCGAAAGGAGCCTACGTGGCGAACGCCATCGATCAGCTCACGGACCGCGTGCTCATGCTCGGCCGCCTTACCATCGTCCGCCGCGCCATTACTGCCGTGGCGGTCACAATTTCCGCCGTTCTCCAGACATTTCTGATCCAGGCGTTCATTCAGCCCGCCGACCTGCTTCCGAGCGGTCTCACCGGTGTCGCGGTCCTGCTTGATCGCGTTACCTCGCTCGGCGGCGTTCACATCGACATCTCGCTCGGTATGCTCGCGCTCAACATCCCCGTGGCGCTCCTATGCTGGAGCGGCATTAGCAAGCGCTTCGTCATCTTCTCGATGATGCAGGTCGTGCTCTCGTCGCTGTTCCTCAACATCTTTCACTTTGCCCCGTTTTTGGGCGACAAGATCATGCTCATCATTTTTGGCGGCGTGGTCTCGGGTCTGGGCGCTGCCATCGCGCTTAAGTCCGGCGCATCCACCGGCGGCACCGACTTTATCGCGCTGTGGGTCTCCAACCACACGGGCAAGACCATCTGGGGCGTCATCTTTGGTTTCAACTGCTTTATCTTGGCGATCTTTGGTTTTATGTTTGGCTGGGACAAGGCGGCGTACTCCATCGTGTTCCAGTTTATTTCGACCAAGACCATCGACAGCTTCTATCGTCGCTACGACCGCGTGACGCTGCAGATCACGACGCGCAAGGCGGACGAGGTCATGACCGCCTATGTTGACCATTTTCAGCATGGCATTAGCTGTGCCGAGGTCATTGGCGGATACAGCCGCGAAAAGATGTACCTGCTGCACGCCGTTGTCTCGACCTACGAGAGCCAGGACATTATCAAGCTGGTGTGCGACATTGATCCCAGCGCCGTGATCAATGTGTTCCACACGCTCAACTTTGTGGGCGGCTGGTGGGGCGGTCATGTCGACGAGCCCATGCCCACGGCCGTGCCCGATCCCGACAAGCCCGCGCGCATGGCCAGCAGGCAGGCGCGCCTTAGTGAGCAGGACAGCCTGCGGCAGGACGACGGCAAGTAGGGTTTTGGCATTTTACCGGCCCGGCGCAACCCTTCCGTATGAGCCCCACGAAAGCCCCGTTGCTTTCGAGGGACTTTCGTTTGCCCAGATAAAACCTGCCAAAATGAAGCTGTCGCTTTTTGGTAGGGAGGGTGTATCGTTTTATCAATATGAGGTAACATGAAACTAGACGTTATATACGTATTAGTTATTTCAATATTTCGATAAGAGTGATTAGATATGCCTGCGCCCAAAAATGCACCGCTTTACCAGCAGATTTACGACGAAATCAAGGATGCGATCGAGAAAGGTGTTTATGCACCCAAGGAGCGTATTCCGTCCGAGCTTGAGCTAGCCGAGCAGTACGACGTGAGCCGCATTACGGTGCGCCGCGCCGTCGAGGAGCTGTGCTCCGATGGCTACCTGGTTAAGCAGCAGGGCCGTGGCACCTTTGTCTCCACGCCGCACATCAACCGCCAGTTCCACGCTTCGACGCTGCAGACGTTTACCGCGCTGTGTGCCGATAATGGCATGAAGGCGGGCGCGCATGTGGTCGATCGCCAGATTGTGCCGGCACGTCAAAACGAGATGGAGTTCTTTGGCCTGCAAAAGGACGCGCTGCTGCTGCATATTAAGCGCGTGCGTACAGCCGACGGCGAGCCCATCTTTGAGGAGAACATCTTTGTGCCGTTTGACGCCTACCGTGAGCTGTTGACGGCCGATCTTGAGGACAAGTCGATTTTTGCCGAGGTCGAGCGTGTTGGCGGAACGCCAATTGTCTCGGTTGGCTACCGCACGGTCGAGGCCGTTCGTGCCAATACCGAGCAGGCGGCCGAGCTGGGCATTGCTCCGCACGATCCGCTGCTCAACCTGCGTGCCGGCTTCACGGGCCCCAATGGCGAGCCGGTCCTGATGGGTAAGCAGTACTACGTGGGATCGCGCTACGTTATGGTCATGTAGCTCTAGTTGCGCGGTTTTCCAAACCGCGCAACGGCTCGACGCTGCAAGCCCGCCAGAGCGGCAATCTGCCTTTCAACTTCGGCGGCATGACCAGAAGGTCAATGCCGCCTCGTTTCAAGGCACCTTGCTCGCTCTGGCGGGCTTTCGCTGTCCGCGCCAAAACATCGGCGTTGCCGGGCCGGCACTTGGGGACGTTCCTTTTCTGCCGGCACCTGGGGACACTCCTTAGCCGTTGGGGGCGTTCTTAAACGACTAGTCTGGGCGGCGGCCGTGTGCTGCTGTCCGCGTGGCGGCGTATAATCGGCGGCAGATGATTCTGACGTTAGGAAACCATGACCGATAGCATGCAGCAGATGGCGCTCGACACGCTCGGCGCTTATTTTGGCTACACCTCGTTTCGCCCGGGGCAGGACCGCATGGTCGATGCGATCCTTGCCGGTCGCGATGCGCTGGGTGTTATGCCCACGGGCGCCGGCAAGTCCATTTGCTACCAGGTGCCCGCGCTCATGCTGCCCGGCATCACCTTTGTGGTGAGTCCGCTGCTGTCGCTTATGGAGGACCAGACCCGTGCGTTGCTCGCGGCGGGTGCGCGACCCAGCTATCTCAACTCCAGTCTTACTCCGGCCCAGCAAAACACCGTGCTCAAACGGGCGCGCGAGGGCCGCTACCAGCTTATGTACGTGGCGCCCGAGCGCCTGCTCGAGCCGCGCTTTTTAGCCTTTGCGCAGGAAGCTGCGGCCGAAGGTGGCATTGGCGTTCCACTCGTGGCCATTGACGAGGCCCACTGCGTAAGCCAATGGGGCCAGGATTTCCGTCCCGCCTACCTGCAGATTCGCGAGTTTATCGATTCGCTGCCGCGGCGCCCGATCGTGGCGGCGTTTACCGCCACGGCGACCGAGCGCATGCGCGCCGATATCCAGCAAATGCTCGGCCTGCAAAACCCGGCGACCGTGGTGACGGGTTTTGATCGCAAGAACCTCTACTTTGGTTGCGAGGAGATGGGCGACAAGGCCAAGGCCGCGTGGGTGCGTGACTACGTGATCGCGCATTCGAGCGAGAGCGGCATCGTGTATTGCTCGACCCGCAAGACGGTCGACGCTCTGGCCGCGGAGCTTGCCGAGGTACTGGGCCCCAGCGACATTCGCGTGGGCCGCTACCATGCCGGCATGGGCAACGACGCCCGTCGCCAGAGCCAGCGTGCCTTTATCGACGACGACATTCAGGTGATGGTTGCCACCAACGCCTTTGGCATGGGCATCGACAAGCCAAACGTGCGCTACGTGATCCATAACAACGTGCCCGAGAGCATCGAGGCCTACTACCAAGAGGCGGGCCGCGCTGGCCGCGATGGCGATCCGGCCAGCTGCCATCTGCTGTGGAACGGTAACGATTTTCGCATGCGCCGCTTTTTGATCGACCGCGGCGATGCGGCCGACGAGGCGCTTGACGACGAGCAGCGCGCGTGGGCGCTCCAGAACCGTTATCGCCTGCTCAGCCAGATGGAGGGCTACTGCAATACCACCGGCTGCCTGCGCGAATACATGCTGCGCTACTTTGGCGACGAGGCGGCGGCCGAGCATGCGGCAGCCGCCGCGGGCGGCACGGCAGACGACGCCGAGGGCTGCGGCAACTGCAGCAACTGTCTCACGCAGTTCGAGGTCGAGGACGTCACCGATATGGCTCGCGCCGCCGTGCGCTATGTGGCCACGCGTCCCATGCGCTTTGGCAAGTCGCTGATCGCCGATGTGCTCCACGGCGGCAACACCGAGCGCATTCGCCAGATGCGTTTGGACGAGGACCGCGGCTACGGTGAGCTGTCGAGCGAATCGGTCGGGCGCATCAAGGACATCATCGGCCAGCTGTGCGGCCGCGGCTATCTGGCCACCTCGCAGGGGCAGTACCCGGTCGTGGGCCTGGGCCCGCGTGCCGGCGAGGTCGAGGATGAGGCGTTTGCCTTTACCGTTAAGCGTCGCGCGTCCAAGCGCAAGGCCTCAGCCCGCGCCCGCCGTGCGGTGGATCTGCTGCGCGAGGAGGCCGAGCTGGATCAGCGCCCACGCGTGGGCGACGATGCCGAGCTGTTCGAGCGCCTGCGCGCCCTGCGCAAGGATATCTCGACCGAGCTGGAGATGGCGCCGTACATGGTCTTCTCCGACAAGGCCCTGCGCGGCCTGTGCCGCCTGCGCCCTCAGACGCGCGACGAGCTGATTCAGGTCAACGGCATTGGCGAGAAAAAGGCCGACGCCTTTGGCGAGCAGTTTATGGCGGCGATTGAAGAATTTGAGTCCGAGCATGCGCGGGATGGAGCGTAACGATGGTAGCCGATAGCAAGACCGAACGTTCCGAGCGCGCCGAGGTGTCCGCCGTGCCGCTGTACCAGCAGGTCATGGACGACCTAAAGGGCGAGATTGCGCGCGGCGTGTACGTGGCCGGCTCGCGCATTCCTTCCGAGATGGAGCTCGCGAAGTCCTACGGCGTGGGGCGCATCACCGTGCGCCGTGCCATCGAGGAGCTGTCGCGCGCGGGGTATCTCAGCCGCCAGCAGGGGAGGGGTACCTTTGTGTGCGCTCCCAAGCTCAAGCGCAAGATTCGTCAGAAGGGTGACGTCCAGAGCTTTACTGAGGGTTGTGCTGCCAACGACATGGTGCCGGGTGCGCGTCTGGTGTCGCGCACGGTGGTCGCGGCGACGTACGAGGATGCGGCGTTCTTTGGCGTGGAGCCCGGCTGCGAGCTTATCGTGGTCGAACGCGTGCGCACAGCCGACGGCATCCCTGTCATGCTTGAGAACAACACCTTTGTGCTCGCCGACCATCCCTATCTGCAGACGCTTGCCGACAAGGACCTCACGGACAATTCCATCTTTGCACTCGTTGCCGAGCATTCGGGTCGCGCGCCGCTCAAGTCCGACCCCTGCACCGTGGAGATTGCGCTTGCCGATGCTCAAGCGGCCCCACTGCTGGAGGTGCCGGTCGGCGAGCCGCTCTTCTATATGGAGGCGTACTTTACCGATGAGGACGAGCGCCCCTTGCTGCTCGGCCGCCAAAAGATCGTGGGCTCGCGCTACGTGTTCGACATCTAACGTCCACAGATAGAACAACATAGAACAAATTTGCTAAGATGACTTCACGGGCGTTGTTGCACGTGTTATAAATAGGACAACATAGAACGACAGCAGGTACGAGCTGCCGTCGCTCAAAACCGCCGCACAAGGAGGAACATCAGGATGAACGCACACGATCTGATTCAGGAAATCATCGAGCGCAAGGGCAAGATTGAGAACGTCTTTTGGATCGCCTGTGGCGGTTCGATGATCGACCTGATGCCGGCCAACGAGCTGCTCAAGCGCGAGGCCACCACGTTTACCTCGACGGTCTACACGGCACGCGAGTTTTGCCTGATGGCCCCCAAGAGCCTTGGCGAGAAGTCGCTCGTTATTGCCTGCAGCCACAGCGGCAACACGCAAGAGGTCGTCGATGGCTGCGAGATGGCGTTGGCTGCCGGCGCCGAGGTCGTCGCCATGACCGACTGCGAGGGCTCCAAGATTGACAACGGCAAGTGGATCACCTGGGTCTACCCGTGGGGCGAGGGCGTGCCGCAGGCCGAGGTGCCGCAGGGCATCGGCGCTCTGATCGCCGCCGAGCTGCTCGACCAGCAGGAAGGCTACGAGGCACTCGCCGACATGTACGAGGGCCTCAAGCAGATGGATGCGCTGCTGCCCGCCGCCCGCGAGAAGGTCAACGCCGAGCTGGGCGCCCGCTTTGCCGAGCTCTGCCAGCAGCACAAGTTCTTCTATATCCTGGGCTCCGGACCCAACTTTAGCCAGACCTACGCCATGGCCATCTGCTCGCTCATGGAGATGCAGTGGCAGCACTGCTGCTACATCCACTCCGGCGAGTACTTCCACGGCCCGTTCGAAGCCACCGAGCCCGGCGTGTTCTACTTTGTGCAGCTTGGCGCGGGCGAGTGCCGCCCCATGGAGGAGCGCGCTCTTGCGTTCCTCAACACGCACACCGACACGATCATGGTGCTCGACGCGCTCGAGTACGGCGTGGGCGAGGTACCTGCCAGTGTGCGTTCGTACCTGGAGCCGATCTTCTTCTACAACATGAGCTGCGAGCTGCGCGCCGCCCGCGGCAAGGTCTTCGACCACAGCCCCGAGGTTCGTCGCTACATGGGCATCGAGCAGTACTAATATACCGGGAATAGCCTCTCACGACGGGGTCTGCGCTGCGCGCAGGCCCCGTTTTGCGTTGTGGCGGCCGGATTCGTGTCTGCGCGAAAACGAAGGTGAATACTTTTCCGCGAAGTGAACGACCTATTTTGGACCCCCGAAGCATCCACACTTTTTGACGCCAAAACTGCAGGAAAAACTTGGCGAAACCGCAGGAAGCGGCGTCTGAAAAGTGTCGATGCTTCGGGGGCTCGTTTTTGCTCGTTCACTTCGCGGAAAAGTATTCACCTTCGATTCGCAAGGGCACTGCGTGAGTCAAAAAGGCGGGCCGCGCCGGGGATTTCCGGCGCGGCCCGCTTGGTATCGCGCTTAGATTCGCAAGGTTGCGGCAGCCAGCGGCCTACTTTGCGTCGTAGGCCTCGGCGTCCCACCAGTCGAGCTGGGCAATGTTGTCGCGGATGTGCTGGCAGCTCTTGTGGAAGCCCTCGAGCTCGTACTCGGACAGGTCGAGCGTGTAGACCTCCTCGACGCCCTCGGCGCCGATCACGCACGGCAGGGATGTGAAGATGCCCTCCTCGCCATACTGGCCGGTCATGAGCGTGGAGGCGGAAAGCACGGCGTGCTCGTTGTGCAGCACGGCGGCGCAGACGCGCGCGGCGGAGTTGGCGACGGCGTACTCGGTGCACTGCTTGCCCTGGTAGGTTACGTAGCCGCCCTTGCGCGCGAGCTCCTCAATCTCCATGTGGTCGAAGGCATACTTGTCGGGGTTCTCGGCCTGAAGTTCGTTGAGGCTCTTGCCGGCGATGGTCGCGGCCTTAAAGGCAGCCAGCTGGCTAAAGCCGTGCTCGCCGATCATGTAGGCGTCGATGGACTTGGGGCTCACGCCGACCTTCTTGGAGATCTCGGTGCGCAGGCGGGCGGAGTCCAGGCCGCAGCCCGAGCCGATGATCTTCTTGGGATCGTAGCCGGTCAGGTGCCACAGCTCGGTGCACACGACGTCGCAGGGGTTGGAGATGCTCACGAAGATGCCGTCGAAGCCGGCGTCGACGATGCGCTTGGCAAAGGAGCGGGCGGCGTCGGTGGTAAAGAACAGCTCGCCGTCGCGGTTGCCGGCGGCCAGCGCGACCTTGCCGGCGGCGTTGACGATGACGTCGCAGCAGGCCAGCTCCTCGTAGTGGTCGTAGCAGTTGACGATCTTGGTGTTGTACGGGACAAACGAAAGGGAGTCGCGCAGGTCCTGGACCTCGGACGTCACCTTGGCCTCGTTGATATCGCACAGGTACAGCTCGTCGGCAATGCCCTGCATGAGCAGGCTGTTGGCGACATGTGCTCCTACGTGGCCCTGGCCGACCACACCGATCTTACGCGTCTGGTACATATATGTATCCTTTCGGCCGAGTTTTTCGCGTCGAACCATTGTAGCGTCCTGCTACCACTTTGCTAGGATAAAGCGCCGCAGATTTTTGGGACATGCCTTAATCTCTACTTTTGGGGTGATTTGGGCCGCTGACGGCATCGCTGAGCGATGTGCTCGCGCGGATGGGGCCGCTCGTTGTACCATAGCTGCAACTGACTCGTAAGGAGCATCCATGCCCATTCGCATCCCCGACGCCCTCCCTGCCGCCGCGCAGCTCGAGAGCGAGAACATCTTTGTCATGACCGAGTACCGCGCGCTGCACCAGGACATCCGTCCGCTGCGCGTGCTCATCCTCAACCTCATGCCCACCAAGATCGCCACCGAGACGCAAATCATGCGCAAGCTCTCCAACACGCCGCTGCAGGTGGAGGTGGACCTGCTGCGCACCAAGACGCACGAGGCCACGCACGTAAGCGCCGGCCACCTGGAGACGTTCTACCGTACGTTCGACGACATCCGCGACATCCACTACGACGGCCTGATCATCACGGGCGCGCCGGTGGAGCAGATGCCGTTCGAGGAGGTCGACTACTGGCCCGAACTCTGCCAGATCATGGATTGGTCCACCACACACGTGCACTCTACGCTGCACATTTGTTGGGGCGCGCAGGCGGGCCTGTATCACCACTACGGTATTCAGAAGCACGACCTGCCGGCAAAGGCGAGCGGCGTGTTCGAGCATTATCTGGTGAAGCCTCAAAGCCCGCTGGTTCGCGGCTTTGACGACCGTTTCTATGCCGTGCATTCGCGCAACACCGATGTGCGCCGCGAGGACGTGGAGGCCGAGCCGCAGCTTGAGGTCGTGGCCGTGTCCGACGAGGTGGGCCTGTACATCGTCAAGTCGACCGACAGCCGCCGCTTCTTTGTCTTTGGCCATCCCGAGTACGATACCGACACGCTGCGTCTGGAGTACGAGCGTGACGTGAAGCGCGGACTCAACCCGGAGGTGCCGGCGCATTACTTCCCAGGTGACGACCCCACGGCCGAGCCGCGCAACGTCTGGCGCAGCCAGGCTCAGTTGCTCTACACCAACTGGCTCAACTACTACGTCTACCAGACCACGCCCTACGACCTAGCCCGCGCCGGCGAGGAGCACTAGGCTACGGCTGCTGCTGTGCCGGCGGCGTGACGAGCGTGGATATCCGGACGGACGAGCGTGGATTTTCGGACATTTACAAATCGAGCGTGGATAATCTCCCACTTCTGGCTTGAAACTAGACTCAAAACGGGAGATTATCCACGCTCATTTTTTAGGCATGTAGATGCCGATGGCTCGGCTAAGCGACGGTGCGTGCAGAGGCAAAGTCGCATTTGGCGTAGTCTTGAATCTCGACGGGTTTTTCTTTCTGATAATCCGATGGACCAAGGCCTCAAAATGTGGAGACAGGGACCTCTCGACAACCGCCCTACCTGCAGATATAAGACATCAGCCTAAAACGTCCAAAACCGTCAAGCATTTGGTCAGCGCCTGGACGGTATTTGGTCAGACTTCGCATGAAACCGTCTGGTACGTTTGCGCCGTTCCAAGATTTGGGAGGCGACATGGGAAACATGACGGCGAATCAAAGGCTTGCAAGTCACATTAAAGCATGCGAACAGCAGATGAGCTGCGTGTACGCGCGCACGGCGGCGGAGGCAAAGCAGATTGAGCGGCGGGCGGAGGCGGGAAGTCTCGAAGCGGTTATGCCGGGGCTGTATGCGCGTCCGGAATACTGGTCCGAGCTCAAGTTTCGGCAGCGTTATCTGCATCGGGTGCGGGCGCTTGCGCAAAAGCACCCCGACTGGACATTTTGCTCCTATACGGCGGCTGTTATCTATGGCCTTTCGGTTTCGCATGCCAATTTGACGCACATCCATATCGCCGCGATGCCGGCCCAATCGACGACGCCGGGCTCTCAGGTCATTCGTCATCGCTATGCTCGTCAAACACGGGCCACCCAGATGGATATCGCCGTAACCGATATCGATCAAACGATTACGGATTGCTTGGTCGATGCATCGTTTGTCGAGGGACTGATCATCGCGGATTCGGCGCTCCATGAGCAACTTTTGTCGAAGGAGCATCTCGTTGAGACTGTCGACAAGCTTGGCCTGAATCGTCGCGGTGTTGTGACGGCGCGCAGGGTTGCACGATGTGCCGATGGGCTGTCGGAAAGCGGCGGCGAGTCCAAGGCGCGTGCCCTGATGATCGAGCGCGGCTGGCAGACGCCGGAGTTGCAAGTTGAGCTGTTCGACCCGGTTGAGCCGGGACGACCGTATCGCGTTGACTACTTGTGGCGTGTGGGCGACCGACTGATTATCGGGGAGTTCGACGGATTCGTTAAAAGCGAGAAAGCGGCGGAGGAGGGTAAGCTTGCGAAGGCGCAGTTTGATGAGCGTCAGCGCGAGTCGAGGCTTTCGCTGCTTGATAACTGCAAGATCGTGCGCTTGTGCTGGGATGATCTGAGGGACCCGATAAAGCTCGATCGCAAGCTCAAAGTTGCCGGCGTACCGCGCGTGTGTGCTGAGGCGGTTGCAGAGCGTTGAGCCGCACGAGCGTGGAAATCCGGACGGACGAGTGTGGAAATCTGGACGCGCATTGGTTAAGCGTGGATTTTCGGACACACGAGCGTGGATTTTTGGACGCTTGTTGAATGAGCGTGGATAATCTCCCGTTTTTGGCTCGTAAGGGGGCTCAAAGTGGGAGATTTTCCACGCTCATCTTGCGGGTGCGATACAGCGGCGATCAGGCGCTGATGATGTGGGGTAGCGGCAGGTCGTGGGCGTCGGTGGGAACGTGGCCGACACGCTGCTCGTCAAAGGCTATGCCGATGATTTGACATGCGGACGAGAGCATGGGCAGGTAGCGGTCATAGCAGCCGCCGCCGTAGCCCAGGCGCGCGCCGGCGCGGTCGAATGCTACGAGCGGCACGATGATCATGTCGAGAGCTTCGGCAGGCACGATAGGGAAGCGACCGCTGCCGATGTCTGTGGCCGCGAAGGCCCGCGTGGGGTGGGCGATAAACGGCGCCGCGGACGCATCGTCGGCGGCAACTGCCCGCATGCACATGCGCTGGCCACAAGCTGCGGCGTCTGTTGCCGAGAACATGCACGGATAGGCCACGCGCCAGCCGTGTTTGGCGGCCGCAGCGGCAAACACGGCTGGGTCGACCTCGGAACCCATCGCGGCATAGACGGCAACGGTGTGCGGCGCTGCGGTACCCAAGTGATCCAACAGCTCAACAAGCCGCGCACAGATAACGGCAGACTTCGCGGCCCGCACATCCAAATCAAGAGCGTCGCGCCGAGCAATCACCGCCTTCCGCAACTCGGCCTTGTCCATCCCAACCTCCTCTAGCAAACCTACCAAAAAGGGACAGGTTTATTTTGGCAGGTTTTATCTGGGCAAACACCCAAACCACCACATAAGCCATCGCAAAGGGGGCGGTTCATGGACACCTTCGTGGGTTTTGACGAAGAGCGGGTGTTCGCGGCGGTTTGTCTCGATCTGTAACAGTAACTCGGCAAATTGGACCTAGATGTTACAGATTGAGACAAAGGGCCGGCGTCATCCGGAAACGTCTCGATTTGTAACATCTGGAGCCAATATTGCCGCCTTAGCGTTACAGATCGAGACAAATCGGCAGACTGCGGCAAAAGAAAAAGGTAGATTTTCGGTCATGTCCCAAAAATCTACCTTTGTGCGTTAGCCCAACAGGTCGACGACGTTAAAGCCGGCGTTGCTCTTGGCGATGACTTCGCGGCCGCCAAAGACGCAGGTGGGCGACTCGGCTGCGATGCGCGTCACGTCGGCGCCGAGCGAGCGCAGCTCACCGGGCGTGGCGGCGAGCATCTGGGCGCGACGCTCCTCGCGCGCATGCGGATCGAGCCCGGCCAGGTAGGTCGTGTTGCGGCGCTTGGTGAGCGCGTACGGCTTCACCGGCGCGTCCATGCCGCTCACGCAGCTCACGATAAAGCCCTCAAAGGCGGCCTCGTCGGGCTCAAAGCTGCCAAGCCATGCGCCCGCGCGCTCCACGCGCTCAATCGAAGGATCGATCGCCGGGTCGCGGTAGGTGTAGAACGCCGCCTGACGCTCGCCGGCCGCGCGGAATCCGCAGCCGTACGCACCACCCTTCACGCGGATCTCGTTCCACAGGTAGTCGTAGGAGAGCGCGTTGGCGGCAACCGCCCAAGCGCCCGTCACGTCAATGCCCAGACGACGCGGATCGCACGCACACGCGGCAAAGCAGATGTCGCTGGGGATCACGAAAGCCTCGTGGCGGTCGCACGGCGCCGGCACCACGAGCGCGTCGCGGCCGGCATCGGCGCCGTCGCCAGCGTCCAGCCCCAGGTCGCCCGCGGCATTCCAGTACGCGTCAAAGTCCTCGTCGCTGCCGGTAAAGCTCGCCATGCAGCCGTCGGCCACAAAGATGCGGCCCGCCAGCTCGGTAAGCTTGGCGCGCAGGCCGTCCAGGCGCTCGTCAAAGTGGTCGAGCAGATCGCGCAGGAACAGATAGAAATCAACGCCCGAAAGCTGCTCGCGCACCACGGCCGAAGGCGAGCTGTAGCTCATCGCGCGACCGAGCGCCGCCGAGTGGCCGTTGTTGATAAAGCCCTGCTCAAGCCCAATGCGAATCTGCGTGAGCACGTCGCGCATGCGGTCGGCGTCGGCGTCCGCCAAAAGCGTGCTCGACCATACCTCGCGCGGCAGACTCGCCAGTGCATCGATCTTCTCGGACAGGGCGCCGGCGCTCACCAGCAGGTAGGGGCGCACGCCGTCTACTTCGGGCTGCGTCATGACTTCGGTCGTAAAGCTCAAAAAGCCGAGCTTGCCGGCGAGCAAGTTATCGAGTTCCTCGGCCGAGTGCTCGCGCGTGGGCAGCTGCTTGAGCAGACGGCAGAGCAGCGTCACACAGGGCAGGTCCTCAAATGCGACGCAGCTCAGGTCGAAATACTGCATGGCGTAGGCAAGACGGTTGGTGGGAATGTTGTGGCGCAGGCAGGGGATGGGCGCAGTCGTGTCCACAACGAGCGGCGGCTCGGGGCGCGCCGCGCCAATGTCGGATACACGCAGACGCGGTAGCGTGGCCTTGTCCTCGGGCGTGTCCTCGGCCTCCTGCGCGGCACGCAGCGCGGCCGTGCACTCGACCACATCCGCCAGCTCGGCATCGGTCATGGCGTCGCGCTTGGCAGCCAGCTCGGCAGCTTCGGCACCCTCCGCACCCTCGGCGGCGTCCACCGGCACCAGCTCGACCAGCGCCATATGGTCGTTCTGGAGCACGAGCTCGCGCAGCAGGTCCTCAAAGTAGCTACCGTTCAGCTCGTCACGCAGCTCCTCGTACACCGGGCCGTACTTGAGCGCCAGCGTCGCGGCGTCGTCATCGTAGAGCCACGTGCTCAGCGCGTCGCACGCAATGGCCACGCCGTCGGCGATACCGTAGTCGCGCTGGCGCAGATCGTACTCGTTGCTGCTGATGATGGCTTCCAGGCGCTCGCGCGGAACTCCGTGCTCACACAGGTCGCGGCAGGCGTCCTGGAACACGCGGCGCAGCTCGCGCGCCACGCCGGGCTGCGCGTTTTGCAGCATGATGAGCTCGTAGGGCTGCAGGCACTCGGCCGCGGTGTAGCTCACCACGTTGCCGCCCAGGCCGGCGGCCAGAATGGCCTTCTTAACCGGTGCTTCGTTGGAGCCCAGCAGTGCCTCGAACAGGATGTCCGCCGCGATCGTGCGCTTGCGGTCGAGCGCGCTGCCCAGCACCAGACCCAGGCCCACCAAGGCGTTCTCGGGCGTGGTGGCCATCTCGACGCGCTTATACTCGCAGGTCACAGGCGCCTGCACGTCCAGCGGATTGGGTGCCAGCGTGGACGGGTCCTCGCCGGCGGCAACGGCAGCGTCCATGCGGCGGCTCGCAGCGCTCGACTGCGACAGATAACGCTCGTCCAAAAACGCCAGCGCGCGGTCTACATCTAGGTCGCCGTAGAGCGTTATATAAGAGTTGGAAGGATTGTAGTGGCGCGCGTGCGTATCCAGGAACTGCTCGTAGGTGAGCGCGGGAATCGCGCGCGGGTCGCCGCCGCTCTCGTGCGCATAGGTGGTGTCGGGATAGAGCGCGGCGTTGACGGCGTCGTCCAGCACGCTCATGGGGTCGGACAGCGCGCCCTTCATCTCGTTGAACACCACGCCGTTATAACGCAGCGTGCCCTCGCGCAGGCTCGCGGAGCCGTCCGCGCCCTCGGCGCCCTCCGGCAGGTCCAGCTCGTAGTGCCAGCCCTCCTGCTCAAAAATGGTCGGCTTGGTATAGATAGCCGGGTTGAACACCGCGTCCAGGTACACGTCCATCAGGTTGTACAGATCTTGCTCGTTGGTGGTGGCAACGGGGTAGATGGTCTTGTCGGGGTAGGTCATGGCGTTGAGGAACGTCTGCATGGAGCTCTTGATCAGGTCGACAAATGGCTCCTTGACGGGGAACTTGGCCGATCCGCACAGGACCGAGTGCTCAAGAATATGGAACACGCCGGTGGAATCGGCCGGCGGCGTCTTAAAGCCAATGGCAAAAGCCTTGTTTTCGTCGTCGCACGCCAGGTACAGCAGGCGAGCGCCCGAGGCAGTGTGGCGCAGCACGTAGGCGTCCGAGTCGAGCTCGGGCACGGTCTCGCAGCGCTCGACGGCAAAGCCGTGGCAGGTGGTGCCGGGCACCAGCAGCGCGGCGGCAGCGGCGCGCGGGTCGGTTGAGGTGGTGGGCATATGCAGTCTCCTTTGACGCCCCAACGGGGGCGAATCGAGTCGAATCCTCGTGAGTATACCCATATGGGGCCGCGGCTCTGCGGCGAACTGAAGACGATGTGGGTGGACTAGCCTAGCTAGGTTGATAACGAATGCCGCTGGTAGCCGCTGCACCCCGCTAAAGTGAAATAACACCCCGTTTACCGAATCATTTAGGAAATATATGGACTCCTAAAAAGTTCTAATACAATATAAGTCATCTATCTATAAGCTGCTGATTCCTTGCAAAGGTATGGTTGATATGGTTGAAGCAAATAGCGTTATCCCCCTGTACAAACAGATTGTCCGTGCGCTCTCTGATTCGATCGCCAACGGCACGTACCGCCCGGGAGATAAGCTTCCGACCGAGGCGGAGCTCATCGAGCAATTTGGCGTGAGCCGAATAACGGTTCGCTCCGCAATTAAAGAAATGGAAGATGCTGGGCTTGTTGAGAGGGCCCGCGGCAAGGGCACATTCGTTTCGTCGGACACACAGATGTATGCCGCGGACGACCGTGAGAGCTTTACCCATTCGTGCCAGCTTGCGGGAAAACAGGCGTCTACCAGGGTTCTCGCAATGGGCTGGGACTTCCCAAGCCTGCGAGACGCGAAGTTCCTGGGCGTAGACGATACCCAAAAGGTATTGCGTAGTCGTCGTCTGCGCCTTGTGGATGACAAGCCCACGATGCTGGAAACCAATAGCTATTCCGCTGCGCTTTCTTTTTTGGAGCATGAATCCCTCGAGGATTCGCTGATGGCGGTACTCGATTGCCAGGGGATCAAGATGGGCCCCAACACGCGTACGCTCGAGGTCTGCTATGCGAGCGAGCTCGAGGCGGCATACCTTAACGTGGAGCTGGACTCTCCGCTGCTTCTGTTTGTCGATAGACGTTATGCTCCAAGTGGCGAGCCGCTTTTCATCTCCCGTCAGGTGTACTGCACCGAGCGACTGAAGTTCTATTTGTAAATTAGAGATAGATTGGTCAATTTACCGACCAATTGCTACCGTTCGCGGATTTGGAAAATAGACACACCGCGTAGGGTAGATTGCTAATATACTTTATTATGACAATATAGTACGTCTTATTGATATTGGAGAACTATGAATAAGATATTGCTAGCGAGTCATGGTTATCTCGCCCAAGGTATGAAGAGCTCTCTCGAGATCCTGATGGGCGCCAACGACCGAATCGAGTGTCTGTGCGCCTATGTCGATGACGACACGAGGGATGTCGCAGCGCTTATCGATGCTTGGATGGAGTCGAAGGACCCTGCCGACTCTTGGTTTGTCGTGACTGACATCTTTGGCGGCTCTGTAAACAACGAATTCATTCAGAGGCAGACCGCCGGATCGTTTACGTTGATCACCGGAATGAACTTGCCGCTGCTGGTGGAAATGGCTACACAGCTGGACTCCCTGGATGCGGACAAGGCCAAAGCTGCGGTCGAGGGATCACGTTCGTTTATCATGCTTTGTGAGGCGGCGGACATGCTTGCCGATGTCGAAGAAGAAGAGTTCTAGTTAGTTCTGGTTCGAGCCCTAGCTAAGGGCCACGCCTGTCATTACCTTTATTACGTGCGGAGATGATTACGATGATTAAGCTTACGAGAGTTGATTACCGATTGATTCACGGCCAGGTCGCCATGTCTTGGACACATGCGCTGGATGTCGATTGCATCCTGTGTGCCAGCGACGCCGTGGCAAAAGACGACATGAGAAAAGCCGCATTGAGGCTAGCTCGTCCCAACGGCGTGAAGCTCGTCATAAAAGACGTAAACGCTGCTATCGAGGCGCTCAACAGCGGCGTCACCGACAAGTATTCGCTGTTTATCATTGTCGAGACGATCGAGGATGCCTATCGCCTTGCTAAGGGTTGCAAAGACATCAAGGAGATCAATCTGGGCGGAACTCGAAAGTCTCCCGAGACCACGCTTCATCCGACCCCCGCGATCTTTGCGACCGAAACCGATGCCGAGCATATCCAAGAGCTTGTCAACGATGGCGTGGTTATCGAAATCCGTCAGGTCCCCAATGACTCAAAGGTATTTGCCAAGGACGTTTTCTAGCTGGAAACATGCCATTGTCTGGCATTTATTAACTAGGTCCTCCTTTCTTAAGCCCGTCGATCATTTAATCGGCGGGCTTTTTATTAAAGAAAAATCAAAAAAATCTGAAATAGTTCTTGCATAGTTAGTTATATAAAGTATTATAACGTCATGGGATGAATGAAGGGTTCATCCAAGTGAGTTAGGAGTAAGGGATGTTCAATTTCGATGAGCCTCGTTACGAGAAGGTTGTGAGCGATGCCCTCGCTCTCCGTCCTCAGATTGAGGCTGCCGTGGACAAGGTCTGCGAGCAGGGTTATTCCAACATCTTCTTCATCGGCTGCGGCGGCACCTGGGCCCACACGCTCCCGATGAAGTATTGGGTCGAGACCACCACGGCCGACGTCGACGTCCACTGCGAGATTGCCGCTGAGTTCCTCGCATGCCCGCCCAAGACCTTCAACAAGGACTCGGTCTGCGTCTTCTCCACCCGTACCGGCACCACCCCCGAGATCATCGAGGCCGCCAAGTTCTGCCAGGAGCAGGGCGCCCGCACGCTGATGTATGTCTCCAACGACAACACCCCGGCCACCGAGTACGCCGATTACAAGTTCTTCAGCTTCGCCGAGGACGACGTCCTGTGCGAGGCCATCTACACCTACCAGATCACGCTGGTCGCACGCTTCCTCAAGAACGCCGGCGCCTTCCCCAAGTACGACACCTTCATGGAGGAGTTCGGCAACATCGCTCCGTACCTCATCAAGGCCAAGGACGCTCAGGACGAGCGCTGCGCCGCCATGGCCGAGGACTTCAAGGACACCGACTACCACATGGTGATTGGCTCCGGCATGCTCTGGGGTGAGGCCTACGACTACGCCATGTGCATCCTCGAGGAGATGCAGTGGATCAAGACCAAGTCTATCCACGCCGCCGAGTTCTTCCACGGCACCATCGAGCTGTGCGAGGAGGGCACGAGCCTCATCATGCTCTACGGCGAGGACGACACCCGCAAGCTCATGGACCGCGTGGACAACTTCACTCATATGCTCGCCGACGAGAAGGGCGTCCATGTCCGCGTGAACAAGTTCGACACCGCCGAGGTCGAGCTGCCGTTCAGCGACCCCGAGTTCCGCAAGATCGTCTCCCCGATGGTCACCTACACCATCACCGAGCGTCTGAGCTGCCATCTCGAGCACGTCCGTAACCACCCGCTCACCACGCGTCGTTACTATCACCAGATGAACTACTAATCCTTTCAAATTGCTGCGGTTGTCTGCAGGCGAGCTGCGCAGAATGCCTCGCCTGCAGACCTGTTTCTGAGGTTGATCGAAATGGTTGTCCAGTATCTTCTAGTTGCACTGGTCGCATTTATTGCGTCCATGGACGAGCAATTATTTGGCATTACGATGCTTGGTCGTCCGCTGTTTACGAGCCTGTTTGTCGGCTTGATCCTTGGCGATGTCCAGCAGGGCGTTATCGTCGGCGCTGCTTTGGAGTCCATGTTCATGGGCGCCATCATGGTCGGCGCGGCGGTTCCTCCCGAGGTCTATGCCTCCGGCGTGCTTGGCTGCGCGTTTGCCGTCATTACGGGTACGGGCACGGCAACTGCCGTCGCGCTCGCCCTTCCCGTCTCCGTCTTCCTTCAGGTGTGGCGCAACTTCTGCTACGCCGTTCCGGGTGCCTTTGCCTGCAAGAAGATTGAGTCCGCTCTGGCAAATCGCGATCTTGCCAAGGCGAACCTGTACCATCTGACCGTCGTGCCGCTGTCGATTGGCATTCCGTCTGCACTGCTGGTGTTTTGCTCGCTGTTCTTTGGTGCCGACCTCATCAACAATGCGCTCAACGCGATTCCGCAGTTTGTGATGGATGGCCTCAACGTTGCATCCGGCGTCATGGTCTGCATCGGCTTCGCACTTCTTATTAGGACCATGGGCGATAACAAGCTGCTTCCTTGGCTGTTCCTGGGATTCATTATGGTCATCTACCTCAAGATGGACGTTATCGGCGTCGCCGCAGCTGCCATTTGCGTCGCGCTGCTCCTGGCCTTCCGCGAGGGCTCGTCCGGTCCGCAGACGGTTGCTGCAGATGAAGAGGAGGACTTCTAATGGCTACCCAGAACACCGACCTCAAAGAGGCCAAGAAGGACGCGATTATGAGCCCCGATATGTATCGGAGCATGTTCCTTCGCCAGTTTACGAGCCAGTGCTCGCAGTCGTACGACAAGATGATGGCAATGGGCTTCATGTACACCATTCAGAAGCCCCTGCGAAAGATTTATCCCAACGACGACGATTACTATGCGGCGCTCGATCGCCATACCGAGTTCTTTAACATCACGCCTCATGTGCTTCCGTTTGTAGCCGGCCTAACGGTTTCGATGGAAGAGCAGGCGGCTGCCGATAAGAACTTCGACACGTCCTCGATTAACGCCATGAAGGTCGGCCTCATGGGACCGCTTTCCGGCATCGGCGATTCGTTCTACTGGGGTACGTTCCGCGTGGTCGCCGCCGGCATTGGTATTGGTATCGCTTCGACGGGCAACCCGCTCGGCCCCATCGTGTACGCGCTCATCTACTCCGTGATTAACTTTGCAACGCGTATCGTCGCAGCCCATCTGGGTTACGACCTGGGAACCAAGTTCCTGCAGCAGTCCGAAGAGAACAACCTTATGTCTCGCATGACGCATGCTGCCGGTGTCCTCGGAATGACCGTTATCGGCGCCATGATTGCGGCACAGGTCTCACTGTCCACTGCTTTGACCTTTGACGTGGGTGGTTCGGAGATTGTCCTGCAGGATCTGTTCGATTCGATCTTCCCCGGTCTGCTGCCCTTGCTGGCAACCTTTGCCTGCGTCGCCCTGTACAAAAAGGGCGTCAAGACCATTTGGATCATCTTGGGCATCTTTGCGATCTGCATCATCGGAACGGGCTTGGGAGTGTTCGCGGCGGCGTAATGTTGACTGCTATGCTCGCGCGTTGGATAACTAACTGACCGTTTGAAAACGGGGTTCGGCGTAAGGCCGGCCCCGTTTTTTGTTTGAGGGATTTTCCGACCGTTCAAAAAAACACGCTCGTCCATCACTCACGTATCTCTCAGCCCTCATTCGTCACTAATACGAGAGATAGCAGAAAGACGAGAGATAATTACGAGAGATAACTGAGCAGCAAAGAGACAAGCAATCATGGTATTGTCTCAATACTGATTGTTCTACCAGCAAAAACATGTTTAAATGAAGCAGATGGCAGACATCTTTTCTTTCATCTCTCACTTATCTCTACTATGAGAGATAGCAGAAAGATGAGAGATAATTACGAGAGATAACTGAGAGACGAAGGAAATCTATTCGCGGCATTCTCCGCCGGGCTGAGCGAAAGGACGCGCAGATGAACGAAAACGAGCTGACCGGTCTGCTCGAGTCTTTAAGGCGCATGGGCTCGGATGATCTTAACGTCGAGGTCAAGGAGAGCGCCACGACGCTTTCCCGCGACGTATGGGAAACGGTTAGTGCATTCGCGAATACCGCTGGCGGAATTATCGTGCTCGGCGTGAGCGAGCGCGCGGGCTTTGTCCCGGTTGAGAACTTTGAGACCGAGAAAGTGCTCAACCAATTCGTGGCGGGCATGGGCGATGCCGGCGGTCGCGGAAAGCTGGCCAATCCGCCCAAATACACCATTGAGCGCGTGGAGCTCCAGGGCACCGTGGTTCTGGTCATCACGATTGAGGAGCTCGACCCGTCGAGCAAGCCTTGCTATGTCATAGAGCGGGGCGCTCAAGGTGGCAGCTACAAACGCATCGATGACAAAGATGTCCCGCTTTCGTCGACCGAGGTTTTGGCACTGTCGTCATACGAACGGACGAGCCCTAGCGATCGCGATGCGGTGCCCGGCACGAGTGTGGGCGATCTCGACGAGTCGCTGGTCGACCGCACGATAGAACGCGCCTATTCGTTGACGCCTCGAGCGATGCGTGGTGCGACGGACAAGAAGACAAAGATGGAGCGTCTGAATCTCCTCGACTTCCAGGGCAATGTTACCAAGGCCGGCCTCCTTGCCGCGGGCGTTTACCCTCAGCAGTTCTATCCCAAGCTCTTCATTGATGTGGCTGTCCATGCGGGAACTCAAAAGGGCGCTGCGGGACCGCTAAGATTTATGGACCGCACAGTCTGCGAGGGCACCCTGGGCGAGATGATTTCGGATACTGTCGCGGCTGTCGCCAAAAACCTGCGCCGCACCTCTACCGTCCAAGGCATCTCGCGTATCGACTCGCTGGAGATTCCCGAGGAGGTCCTGCGCGAGGCAGTCGCCAACGCGGTTATCCACAGGGAATACGGGGATCGGTTCTGTGGGCAATCGATCGCCGTCGACGTTTTTGACGACCGTATCGAGGTGACGAATCCCGGCGGCCTTTATGGAGGGAAGACTCGCGAGAGCTTGTTTGACGGCAGCTCCCGATGCCGTAACGCGACGCTCGTGAAACTCATGTCGATTGTCCCGCTGCCGGATGGCGCAGGTTCGCCGGCTGAGGGCAATGGCTCGGGCATCCCGATGATGATCGATGCCATGCGCGCGCATGGTCTGGCCGAGCCCCTGTTCTGCCCGGGGTTCGATCGGTTCAAGGTCGTACTTTACCGTTCAAAGATCGAGCCGGTCGATCATGGCGGGGGCTTAATTGTGACGGCACTCAAACACTACGGCGAGCTGGGGACGCGTGAGCTGGCAGAACGCACGGGGCTTACAATTTCCCAGGTTAGGTCGCGCGTCAACGCGCTCATTGCTCAAGGCGAGCTTGAGCCCACGGCGCCGGCGACGAGCCGCAACCGCAAGTATCGACTGTCAGAGCGCGTGGAATAAATGCGTTAGTGGACGAGGCGACCCAATAATCGACCCTCAATTGGCGCCCACTAAGGTAAAGCGGTTGTTACTCAGTCGACGGTGATGCTAAAGACTCGGCTTACGCCGGCATGGCCCCGAACCCGTCCATCAAGAACAGCCTAAGAACCAGCTTGATGACATTTCCCGGTTTGACTTCAGCCGCGTCAAAGACGTGGCGCTCGGCGAGCTCGCTGCAGTATGCATAGATGTTGCGGATAAGGTCCGCGCCCGAAAGCGTAAACATGTAGCCTGCGTCCGAAAGCGCATTGGGCGCGGCGGGCAACTTGGCCATGTGGCAGAACGTTTGCAGGTCGGGCGCCATAACATTCTGGTAGTCGAGGTGGCCGCCGGCATCCTGTTCGGCAAGCTCCAATTGGCGCACGAAATCCAGCGCCGCTGCCAGCACAAAGCTCGGCGTAGGCGCGTTGACGTCCTGAGTGGTCGCCACGAGCCTGCCCGCCGCCTGCGTGACAAGCCAAGCGACCTCGCGCTGGCAACGCACGGCCTTGCGCGTAACCGGCTTGATGGACGAAGAAGAAACGCTCCCCTTAGGCGGATTCGAAGCAGCCATAAGACCCTCCCATGAACAATCCGGCCCAACAAGCCCGGATGAAACACGTGCTACATCAGTATACAAGGGAGTGGTGTAGCGGGGTACAAGCGCGCCAGCGGCAAACCGAGAGCATCAACGATGCGCCGATCGCGGAATGAGATCTCGTAATAATTGACTTTCGGCCATATTATTGAGGGGCATGACTCGCGTTCGTATGGTTGTAGGTGCTGGCGATGAACGACATTGACCTTGCTGTTCCGTTGATGGATGGGCCAAGCTATGACCGTGCCTGCAGTCTCGTTCCTTCTGAATACGTTGAGGCATGGGAGTGGTTTCTGGGTGAGGAGCAGCGCGGCGGCGTTTGGACCAGCCTTCCGCACCACACCAAGAAAGATAGCCCTCAGTATCAGTATCGTTTGAGAATTGGCTCGGACTTCTTTCCCGTAACGCGGGATTCAGGGATCTTCTGGCCGGGCCAGGATCGGGTGAAGCAAGATCCCAATAAGATCTTTGCGCTTTCGGTCCATAACTCTAAAAAGAGCTTCTACACCGATGTGCCTCCGCTCTATTTGGACGATGGTACGTGGGTCATTAAGTACTCGGTTCAAGCGCCGGGTACCGTTGGTTTTCGAGACCAGAATTACAACCGTAAAATGCTCAACTGCATGGAATGTGGCGTTCCAGTCGGAGTCATATTTGCAACCGAGGTGGGCTATAAGGTGCTCGGCCTTGCGTTTGTTGAGCGGTTCGAGCCCGAAAACGGATGGTTTGTTCTGCACGGTCCTGTTCATAAAGGCGGACCGGACCCTCGTTTTGCGCCCGACATGAGTTATCTGAAGCACATGCCCGTCGATATTGAGTTTGCCGGACAGGGTGCGACCGACGACGAAAAGGTCCGCTATGCGTTAAGGCGCGAGCGATTGGGGCAGCAATGGTTCCGCAAGCAGCTCGTTGCCGCCTATGACGGCCGTTGCGCGGTGTCGGACTGCGGCGTCAGCGAAGCTCTGGAGGCTGCACATATCGAGAATTACTCGGGACCCAAATCGCAGGTTGCCAGCAATGGCATTCTGCTTCGGCGCGATCTTCATTCCCTATTTGATGCTCACCTGATTTCGTTTGAGCCTGTTTGCGGCGAATATCGGCTGTGCGGATCGTACCTGCTGGATAAGACCGACTACGCTTCCTTTGCGGGTGCGACGCTAAGGCAGCCGAATGAGCGTCAGTGGCGACCCAATACGGTGTTTCTTGAGGCCCATCGCATCGAGTTCGATCGCTCGGAAAAGAAGCGTGAAAAGGCGGGGCTTCTGCCGTATTAGCGTATTTGGCTTTGGCATTCTTTGACGATCGTGTTGTTTGATCGGATCGCGTGGCGATGCAATCTCGCGCACGCCCGCCGGTGCATGCTCTTCCTGTTTTGTATAGCGAGAGGGGAGCGTGTATGAGCTGGCGAGGCGATATTGCGATGGGGAAGTACGGAAAACTGCCGTGTGCCCTTATAGACAACAATATGTTTCCGAGCGTAGAGGTTGATTGCGGGTCGTTTGTCGTCACCTGCCCTCGCTGCGGCTCGCAAATACCGTGTCTCGACATTCGGTTCATCGATGCGCGCGACAGACTCAGCGACGAAGTGAGAAAACAGACAGGCGTTCATATGCCGGTGTATCCGGAGAAATGCCCTGTTTGTGGCCTCGATATCGTGTATGACGCCGGCGACGAGGGATAGGTGATGCGGAGGAGCTGGCTGTGAGTGTCTTTTGCCTCTACAAATAAATCCCCTCACCGAGTTGCTTGTGGAACTCGGCGTGATGGTCGCGTGCCCAGGTAAAGAGGGCCTGGTCAAAGTCGGTGCGCGTGGCCGGGATGCCAAAGACGCCGGCAACTTCGACGCGCACAAACTCCAGTGCCGGCAGCTTGTTGATGGCAGTGAGGGCAAACGGGGACGAGGGCTCCTCGGACAGATAGCGGCTGCCTTGCAGCGCGTCGCAACTGGTGCACGTGTTGCCGAGCGACGGGGCTTTGGAGGCTCGCGCGCCTACGGGCTTGTAGCCGCAGCGCTTATGAAGGTAGTCGCGGATCTCGCCCGGCACGCAGCCAAGAGCGGGTACGATGGCGAGTGCGTTGGCGTTGGCCGTGTCGATGGCAATGTGCCCGGATTCGTTGGGCGCGTGCGCGATGGCGACGCTCTCGTCGTTATCGGTTCGATAGGGAATGCCGAAGGCCGCGACCGAGGTCTCTTTGTGACACTTCCAGCACTCGCGCTTGCCCAGTACTAGAAATATATACGGCGCAGAGGGGTCGGATCGGTCAACACCGGGCAGCCACTCGGCAAAGGGCTCGGGGTTGA
This sequence comes from Collinsella sp. CLA-JM-H32B, assembly GCF_040098065.1. NCBI lineage: Bacteria > Bacillati > Actinomycetota > Coriobacteriia > Coriobacteriales > Coriobacteriaceae > Collinsella > Collinsella sp. CLA-JM-H32B. Next base: position 94,487 of record NZ_JBBNNA010000001.1, read on the forward strand.
CGCCGCTGGGTACATACCAGATCTTCTTGGTCCGGTCCCATTTGGCGCCCAGCGCCTTGGCTTCTTCTTTGTGCGAAAAGGGGACATCGAGCTCGGTGCGCATGGCGGCTCCTTGGTGCTGCAGGTGCAAGTGGCTCAAGGATACCGCAGGGCGCAGACATCGCGGCGTTTTGCTGAGAAGTTGCGGTGCGGACTGATTGGTTATGCCGATGGATATATCGGCTAGTAGATGGTCGGCTTTTGGCTAGTTGGGCGGTTGGAGCTGCCAGCGGATTTGGCGACATAAAACAAAACAGCTCAGAGACATAGCCTCTGAGCTGCGAACATTTGGTGGGCGTTAGAAGATTTGAACTTCTGACCTCTTCCGTGTCAGGGAAGCGCTCTCCCCCTGAGCTAAACGCCCGATCAAGGGTGCGCAAGCGCGCAAGGGATAATATAACGGAGCCTGAACTCGGTGGCAAGAACATTTTTAAAAATCGCTTACATTGTGGAATTCGGGGGCTTTGTCATATCCATTTCAAAAGAGCCTGCTGCCGCGATTTGGCTGTCGCATAATGCAAGGCCATTGCGGTATCGAGCTATGGAAAGACGCCTGCGGAATTGTCCTACCGATAAGCGGGCAAGCCTCCAGCTGATGCCTTCGCCGTGGTAAGGTAAGCCGAATTGTTTCCAGGCCGTTTCGGGGGAGTGGAATGAGCAAAGAGTGTGCCGAGCAGGTCGAAGGCGCAGGGGCTTCGGTGCCGATGACCGATATATCGAACATTGATGTGCCCGAGGGCACCGACGAGCTCAGCCGCAGCACCCGCCGTGCATGGCGCGACCGTCTCAACGACGCCCAGACGCGCAAGATAATCACGGGTGTTTTAGCCACGCTTGTGGGCGGCTCGTTTTGGGGCTTCTCGGGCACCAGCGCGAGCTTCCTGTTCGATACCTACCATGTCGATACGCTGTGGCTTATGAGCATACGACAGATTCTCGCCGGTCTGCTCTTTATGGTCGTGGTTGTCACGCGCGACCGCGCACGCCTGGTCAAGCTTTGGACGACGCCCGCTGATCGCAAGCAGCTGCTGCTCTTTACCGCTTTTGGCCTGCTCTTTAACCAGTTTTGCTATCTTTCGGCCGTGCGCCTGACCAATGCCGGAACCGCGACGGTGCTCCAGTGCCTGCAGCTCGTTATCATCATGGGCTACGCCTGCGTGACCGATCGCCGCATGCCGCGCACTCGCGAAGTCATCGGCATTGGCCTGGCTCTGGGTGGAACCTTTTTAATCGCCACCGGCGGCGACCCCACCAGCCTGAATATCTCGCCGCTTGGCCTGGCAGCAGGTCTTATGTGTGCGGTCAGCGCCGCGTGTATGGCGGTGATTCCCGCCAAGATCCTGCCCGAATACGGCAGCCCCATCGTCACGGGCTCGGCAATGCTCACGGCGGGCGTGGTCTCGTGCGTCTTCGTGCAGCCTTGGGCACATATGCCGGCGCTCGACGCCGCCGGTATCGAGGCGCTCGCGGTGTTCGTGGTTATCGGCTCGTTTTTTGCTTACATGCTCTATATGCAGGGCGTTAAGGACATCGGCTCGGTGCGTGCGAGCCTCATTGGAACTGTGGAGCCGGTTTCGGCGACCATCACCAGCGCCGTTATGCTGGGCACGGTGTTTTTGCCGACCGATCTTATCGGCTTTGCCATGATCATCGTGATGATGTTCCTCACGGTGTAGCTGGCGCCTCCGCCAAGACAGAAAAGGTGTTGTGCCGCATTTTCGCCAATTGACGTCCGTGTCTGGAGTTTAGCTGTCGATGCTCAAAATGCCATAAACTAGTAACGTTATGGACTTTTTCATTGCGACTCAATTGCGAGGATTTCTTTATGGCTGGTAATCACTTTAAGGGCAGCGATAGCGGCCGTCCTGCAGTTCCGCCGCGTCCGAACGGGGCTGGTAAGGCCGGCACGCCGGGCGGCGCTGGACAGGGCGGTTCCGGTAAGCGCGTGTCCCCGGGCGAGACGGCGATGTTTACCGCTCTGTACGAGCAGTCTCAAAAGGCAAAAAAGACCGGCCGTGCAAGAGGGAATGTCTTTGCGGGCGGTGCAACCTCCGCGTCGCAGCCGAGCGGGGCTCCTTCGGTGCCTGCGAACAACGCAGGTGCTGCCAACGCCGCGAATGCTGCCGGCAACGTTAATGCCGGCAAGGCCGCCAACAATACTCCTTCTGCCGGTGGCGCGGGGCTTACGGGTAACCTTGGCACGATTTACACCGGCGCCTCCGAGACTGGCACGTTCGCCCGCCTGGATGATAGCGGTGCCGAGTTTGCGGGCTCGGGTTCCAAGGAAGATTATTACGATTTTGGCTTGAACTACGGTAGCGACGCTTCGTCGAGTTCGACCTCTGACGGTCTGGTCCGTCATCGCCATCGCAAGGGCGAGCGCAAAAAGCGTCACACCGGCGCCATTATTGCCGCTGTAGTCGCGGTGCTTCTCGTTGCGCTTGGCGCAAGCGGCTTTATGCTGCTTAACTCGGCAAAGACCGTAAAGAGCGAAGCGAAGGAGGCTGTCGAGATCGTCGGTGGCCTTAAGGACAAGGTCACGTCGGGCGATTTTTCGACGCTGCCTGACGACGCGAAAAAGATCGATGAGCTCTGCGACAGCATGAAGGCGGAGACCTCGAGCCCGCTGTGGGCGGCGGCTTCGTTTATCCCGGTGTATGGCAGCGATATCAATGCGGCCCGCACCATGATTGACGCCCTGTCCGATGTCTCGAGCAATGCGCTGGTTCCCATGGCCGACAACCTCTCGCAGGCTACGCCCGGCAAGCTGTTCCAGGACGGCATGATTAACGTGTCCGCGCTGCAGGCGGTCGCCGATTCGCTTTCCAGCAGCTCGAAGGTGTTCAAGAGCGCCAACGAGAAGGTCCAGGGCATTGGCGATACTCATATTTCCCAGGTGACCGAGCTGGTCGATAAGGCCAAGGACGGCTTTGCCACCCTCAACGGTGCGGTTGACGCGGCGGAGAAGGTCGCCCCCGTCCTTCCCCAGATGCTCGGCGCCAACGGCCAGACGCGCAACTACCTTATGTACGCCATGAACAACGTCGAGATTCGTGCCTGCGGCGGCTTTGGCGGTTCGCAGGGTCTGATTTCGGTCACCGACGGCCAGATGTCGATTGGCGAGTTTGTTCCCTGCATTGCGCGCAGCAAAGACGAGGCGGTTGAGAGCGTCGACGAAGAAGATGAGACGCTGTTTGGTGACCACAGCAACCTATACATCTCGGGCAACACCTATTCGCCCGACTGGCCCCGAAATTCGCAGCGTGTCGCCGCGCTGTGGAAGTCTGAATATGGTCAGGACGTCGATGGCGTCATTGGTATCGATCCGGTATTCCTGCAGTATCTGTTGGGCCTCGTGGGTAATGTTTCACTGCCCGACGGTACAGTCGTTGACGGTACTAACGCGGCGAAGGTGCTTATGCATGATGTGTACTGGAACTATCCGGTCGAGGAGTCGGACGGCATCTTTGCATCCGTCGCCAGCGCTGCCTTTGACAAGATCCTTGGCGGTATCGGCGACGTCGATGTTGCGAACCTTGTCAGCGCCGTTGAGCGCGGTGCCGAAGAGGGCCGCCTGATCGCGTGGATGAAAAACGATGACGAGCAGAACGCTATCAAGGAGATGAACATCGACGCCTCACTGCCCGATCCGGATGACCCGAGTGAAGATCCCGTTGCTGGTGTCTACTTTAACAACCTGAGCTTCTCCAAGCTCGACTGGTATCTGAACGCCGATACGCAGATTGGTCAGGGCGTGAAGAACGGCGACGGCGCTTGCTCGTATCGCATCACCGTTACCCTGACGAACATCATGACGCAGGAGGAGGCAGGTAAGCTGCCCGACTACGTAGCGGCCAGTGCGCCTGGGACCTCGCGTGACGATGAGCGCTTGTATGTATCACTGTTTGCGCCGACAGGCGGCAGCATTACCGATCTAACCGTCGAGGGGACTCAGTTTGGACTGTTCGCTGCCACTTGGCACGGAGTTCCCTGCTATTCAGGAACCGTTGACCTGCATGCTGGCGAGACGACGACGATCACGTATACGCTGACCACGTCGGCCGAGGCGGGGGACAAGCCGCTTACGCTGCGTCAGACTCCTACATGCCAGGCGGCTCGCGACAGCGCGTCGGCGTAGGGTTTTTCTGGTAGTGCAGATAATCGAGTACCATTTTGGGGCGGACAGGCAATCTGTCCGCCCCTATTTTGTAAGGAGAGCGCATGAAGTACTTTGGCACCGACGGCTTTCGCGGTGAGGCCAACGTTGGGCTGACGGTAGAGCACGCTTATAAGATTGGCCGTTTTGTGGGCTGGTATTACGGCGCCAACCGCGAGCGCAAGGCACGCGTGATCGTGGGCAAGGACACGCGTCGCTCGAGTTATATGTTTGAGGCGGCGCTGGTGAGCGGCCTGGTCGCGAGCGGTGCGGACGCCTATATGCTGCACGTGATCCCCACGCCGGGCGTAGCGCATCAGACTGTGGAAGGCTGCTTCGATTGCGGCATCATGATCAGCGCGAGCCACAACCCGTTTTGCGATAACGGCATTAAGCTAGTCAACAGCGACGGCTTTAAGATGGACGAGGACGTGCTGGAGCTCATCGAGGACTACATCGATGGCAAGAGCGAAGTTCCGCTGGCCACGGGCAACCACATCGGTGCCACGGTGGACTACATGCAGGGCCGCAACCGCTACATTGCTTCGCTCATTGCAAGTGCGAACTTTTCGCTGCAGGGCGTCAAGATCGGTATCGACTGCGCCAACGGCTCGGCTTCCTCGGTGGCCAAGCCGGTGTTTGACGCGCTCGGTGCCGACGTGCGCGTGATCAATGCCGCGCCCGATGGTTTTAACATCAACGTCGATTGCGGCTCCACGCATATGGAGCGCCTGCAGCGCCATGTGGTGGAGCAGGGCCTGGACGTGGGTTTTGCCTACGATGGCGATGCCGACCGCTGCCTGGCCGTGGATGAGCGCGGTCGCGTGGTAGACGGCGACCAGATCCTGTACGTGTGCGGCGTGTATCTGAACAAACACGGTCGCCTTTCGGGCGGTACCGTGGTGCCGACGATTGCCAGCAACTTTGGCCTGATCAAGTCGTTGGAGCTTGCCGGTCTGAGCGCCGTGACCAGCGGCGTGGGCGACCGTCACGTGTATGCCAAGATGCGCGAGGGCGGCTACAGCCTGGGCGGCGAGCAGACGGGCCATACGATCTTTGGCGATATCGAGCGCACGGGCGACGGCATTATGACCTCGCTGCGCGTGATGGAAGTGATTCGTGCCGAGCGTGAGACGCTCTCGCAGCTCACGGCTCCGTGCAAGCTGCTGCCGCAGGCGCAGGTGGCCGTGCACGTGGCGGACAAGGACGCCGCGCTCGAGAACATGGGCGTGCAGAACGCCATCGCCGAGGCCGAGGCGTCGCTGGCGGGCGAGGGCCGCGTGCTCGTACGCAAGAGCGGAACCGAGTCGGTTATCCGCGTGCTGGCCGAGGCGCCCGACCAAGCATCCGCCGATGCCGCCATGAAGCGCATCGCCAACGCGCTCGAGGTCCTGCAGTTACGCGGTTTTACCAAACCGCGTAACTGCTCGACGCTGCAAACGGCCCCAAGCGGCAATCTGACGTTCAATTTCAAGGGCGCGACCAGAAGGTGAGCGCCCTTTCATTTCACGTCACCTTGCTCGCTTGGGGCCGTTTTCGCTGACGTTGCCAAGACATTAGCGTCAACGAACTAGTCATTGGGTACCTAGTTATTGGGTGAAAAAAGGGGACGCTGCGGATTGGTTTCGCGGCGTCCCCTTTGCGTTGGCGTGTCGGTTATGCCTTACAGCTCGTAGAGCGTGGTGAACTTGTCCTGCAGGTAGCTGCAGTAGTAGCGGGCATCGAACGCCATGCCGCACGCGCCCTTGATGAGCTCCGGCGCGTCCTTGGCGCGGCCCCACTGCCAAATGTGCTCGCCCAGCCAGGCGCGGACGGGTGTCAGGTCGCCGCTCGCACAGGCGCCGTTGAGGTCGACACCGTCGCGGCACATGGCCGGCACAAACATGGCATCGTAGGCACTGCCCAGCGCATACGTGGGGAAGTAGCCAAACGAGCCGCCGCTCCAGTGCGTATCCTGTAGACAGCCGTGCGTGTCGTCGGGAACGGGAATGCCCAGGTACTCATCCATGAAGCGGTTCCAAAGCGCGGGGATGTCCTTGGCCGTGGCCTCGCCGGCAAACAGCATACGCTCGATCTCGTAGCGCACCATAATATGCAGCGGATAGGTGAGCTCGTCGGCCTCGGTGCGGATCAGCGAAGGCTGCGCGATGTTCACGGCGTGGTAGAGCGTGTCCTCGTCTACGTTGCCGTAGACCTCGGGTGCGTGGCGGCGCAGCACCTCGAGCAGCGGTCCCATAAAGGCACGGCTGCGGCCCACGGTGTTCTCAAAGAAGCGGCTCTGGCTCTCGTGGATGCCCATGGAGGTGCCGCCCTCCAGACAGGTGCGCGCATAGGCGGGATTGACGCCCAGCTCGTACATGGTGTGCCCCGCCTCGTGGATGATGCTGTAGACGTTGGAGATGCAATCGTCCTCGTAGATGTGTGTCGCGATGCGCGCGTCACCCACGGCAAAGCCCTCGCTAAACGGGTGCTCGGTAAAGGCAAGCGTGGTGTCGTCCAGGTTCAGGCCGACGAGCTTCATCAGGTCGAAGCTCATGGCGCGCTGGGCGGCCTCGGGCACGCGGGCGTGCAAAAAGTCGGCAGCGGGCTGCTGGCCGCGCTCGCCAATGGCGTGCACGAGCGGCACGACCGTGGCCTTGACCTCCTCGCAAAACGCGTCGAAGCTCTCGGCAGAAAGGCCGCGCTCGTACTGGTCGAGCCAAACGTCGTATGGGTCGCGCTTGGGGTCCATGAGTTCGGCCTGATGCTTAAGTTGGGCGACGATTCTATCCACATAGGGCTCAAAGCTCGCCCAGTCGTTGGCCGTCTTGGCCTTATGCCACACGGCGTCGGCCTCGCAGGTGAGCCTGGTCCAGGCCTCGGCCTCCTCGGTAGGAATAACGCTTGCCTCGCGCTGGTCGCGGCCGAGCACGCGAATCTCGTCGAGCAGCTGCGGGTCGTCTACGTGTCCGCCTGCAACCGTCTCGCGCGCTAACGAGCGTACGAGCTCAACGGACTTCTCGCTGGTCAGCAGCTTGTGATGCTCGCCGGCAAGCGTGCCCATGGCGTCGGCACGGGCGGCAGCGCCGTTGGCAGGAGCAATCGTCGCCCCATCGAACTCGGCAATCTTGAGCAGGTACTCGCGAGTCCACAGCTTGCCCTCGAGTTTGCGGAACTTTTTGACGGCCTTGTCGACTTTAGCGGCCTTGACGCCCTTGGCGGCCTTTGCCACGGCGGCCTTGGCCTTCTTATCGAGTTTCTTTCCCATACCGTATCCTTAATCTCGCAGGCCGAGCGCCGCAGGCGGGTGCGCGGCCAGTTTGCACAGCTACCTGCCTTGTACCCAGCGCGAACAAAACGGAACGCGGCGATGCGCTCGCGAAATGTGTTATCCTATAGCCCAATGCGTTGACGGAGAGGGTTTTGCCCGCCGCGTCGCCGGCAAGAGAGGGAAGGTCATGGGCTGCAAGCCTTCCTGCGGTGGCAAGGGCCAAGCGTTCACTCCCGAGCAGCGACCTCAACGGGCACGCGGCCAGTGGCAGCAAAGTCCCAGTAGGGAAGCCGTGAGCCTCGCGACAAGAGGCACAGAGTGGGCGCGGCGGGCCAGACATCCGCCGGGTCAAACAAGGTGGTACCGCGGAATTCAACCGTCCTTGGGCAATGTACATGCCCGAGGGCGGTTTTTTTGTTACCGAACCGGGCCGCGCATCCGCAACATCGGGCGGCGTCAGCCGTCCCGGAGCGCGGATGTGCGAGAGACGAAAGGGAAGACATGAGTCTGATTGATGATCTGGTCAAACTCGAGGAAGAGGCCAAGGAGCTCGTCACTAGCGCTGACGACGCCGCCAAGCTCGAGGCCGCGCGCGTTGAGCTGCTCGGCCGCAAGGGCCGTATCACCGGCCTGATGCGCATGATGGGCAAGCTCGCTCCCGAGGATCGTCCCATGATGGGCAAACGCGCCAACGAGATGCGCCAGCTGATCGAGGGCATGCTCGACGAGCGCACCACCGAGATGAAGGCCGCCGCCCTCAAGCACACACTCGAGCACGAGGCCGTCGACATCACGCTGCCGGGCATCCGTCCGCAGATCGGTCACCAGCACCTGATCAAGCAGATCATCGAGGAGGCCGAGGACATCTTCTGCGGCATCGGCTACACCGTCGAGTCCGGCCCCATGGTCGATACTTCCTACTACAACTTCACCGCGCTCAACGCGCCCATGGATCACCCGAGCCGCTCGGCTCGCGACACGTTCTATGTGGTCGACAACAACCCCGGCAGCGTCGCGCATCCCGAGGCTCACGCTCACGGTGAGTCCGACGTGCTGCTGCGCACCCAGACCTCGGGCGTGCAGATCCACACCATGGAGTCGCAGAAGCCGCCCATCTACATGATCTGCCCGGGCACCGTCTACCGTCCCGACACGGCCGACGCCTGCCACCTGCCGCAGTTCAACCAGATTGAGGGCCTGGTCGTCGACGAGGGCATCACCTTTGGCGATCTTAAGGGCACGCTCGACTACTTTGTTAAGTGCATGTTTGGCGAGGATCGCAAGACGCGTTACCGCCCGCACTTCTTCCCCTTCACCGAGCCCAGCTGCGAGGTGGACGTGAGCTGCCACGTGTGCGGCGGCAAGGGCTGCAACTTCTGCAAGCACAGCGGCTGGATCGAGATCCTGGGCTGCGGTATGGTCGACCCCAACGTCCTGATCAACTGCGGCATCGACCCCGAGAAGTACACCGGCTTCGCCTTTGGTATTGGCGCCGAGCGCGTCGCGGCACTGCGCTACGACCTGCCCGACCTCAGAACGCTCATGACGGGCGATATGCGTTTTCTGAATCAGTTCTAGGCTGCGGCTTGCCCAAGCACGGCACCTCGGCGCTCATTCGTCGCTTGCGTACCAAAGTACGCGGCGCTCCTCTTTCGGGCCGATCTGCCGCACTTGGACAACCCTCGCTTTGTAAGGAATGTTCACAAAGTTGAAGTTTCCACCTGCATCTTTTCGCAGGCTTTCAGTATGAAAGGAGAGCTAGATGCGTGTTTCTTACGACTGGCTCAAGACCATGATCGATATTCCGGAGGATCCCAAGACCCTTTCGGACGAATATATCCGTACCGGCACCGAGGTCGAGGCGATCGACACCGTGGGCGAGTCCTTCGACCACGTGGTGACCGCCAAGGTGCTCACCAAGACCCCGCACCCCGATAGCGACCACATGTATGTGTGCTCGGTCGACGTGGGCGACAAGAACCTCGACGCCGATGGCAACCCCGCCCCGCTGCAGATCGTCTGCGGCGCGCAGAACTTCGAGGCTGGTGACCACATCGTCACGGCCATGATCGGCGCTGTCCTGCCCGGCGACGTCAAGATCAAGAAGAGCAAGCTTCGCGGCGTCGTGTCCGTGGGCATGAACTGCTCCGCGCGAGAGCTCGGCCTGGGCGGCGACCACTCCGGCATTATGATCCTGCCCGAGGATACGCCCTGCGGCATGCCGTTTGCCGAGTACGTGGGCTCGAGCGACACCGTGCTCGACTGCGAGATCACGCCCAATCGTCCCGACTGCCTGTCCATGATCGGCATGGCCCGCGAGACCGGCGCCATCTTCGATCGCGATTTCCACGTTGAGCTGCCCACCATCAAGGCCGAGACCGGCCGCGCGACCGACGACGAGCTTTCCGTCGAGATCGCCGACGAGGGCCTGTGCGACCGCTATGTCGCCCGCATCGTGCGCAACGTGAAGGTCGGCCCCTCGCCCGACTGGATGGTCAAGCGCCTTAACGCCTTGGGCGTGCGTCCGCACAACAACATTGTCGACATCACCAACTACGTGATGATGCTCACCGGTCAGCCGCTGCATGCCTTTGACCTGGACACCTTTGCCGAGCGCGATGGCCACCGCCGCGTGGTGGTTCGCGCCGCCCAGCAGGATGAGAAGTTCACGACGCTCGACGGCGAGGAGCGCACGCTCGACGCCGGCATGGGCCTTATCACTGACGGCGAGCGCCCCGTGGCGTTGGCTGGCGTTATGGGCGGCATGGATTCCGAGATCGAGGACGATACCGTCGATGTGATGGTCGAGAGCGCCTGCTTCAACGCCGGTCGCACCTCGCACACCAGCCGCGACCTGTCGCTGATCTCGGATGCCTCCATTCGCTTTGAGCGCCAGGTCGACGAGACCGGCTGCGTGGACGTCGCCAACGTCACGTGCGCGCTCATCGAGGAGATCGCCGGCGGCGAGGTTGCTCCTGGCTATGTCGACGTTTTCCCCGCGCCCAAGACCATCGACAGCATTAAGCTGCGCCTGGCCCGCGTGCATGCCATCTGCGGTGCCGACATCGACCCCGACTTTATCGAGCGTTCGCTCACTCGCCTGGGCTGCACCGTCGAGCGCGACGGCGAGGACTTTATGGTCACTCCGCCGAGCTTTCGCCCCGACCTGCCGCGCGAGATCGATCTGATCGAGGAGGTCCTGCGCCTGTGGGGCATGGGCCGTGTGACGGCGACCATCCCGGCTGCCAAGAACCATATTGGCGGCCTGACCCGCGAGCAGAAGCTCACCCGTAAGGTCGGCGAGATCCTGCGCGCCTGCGGCCTCAACGAGACCACGACTTTCGGCTTTGCCGCTCCGGGCGACCTGGAGAAGATCGGTATGTCCACCGAGGGCCGCGGTTGCCCCGTGGTGCTCATGAACCCGCTGGTAGCCGAGCAGACCGAGATGCGTCGTTCGCTGCTGCCGGGCCTGCTGCAGTCTGTGGCCTATAACGAGGCCCACGGCACGCCCAACGTGCACCTGTACGAGGTCGGTAGCCTGTTCCACGGTCGCGAGAACGCCAGCCTGCCCAAGGAGACCAAGTCCGTGGCGGGTGTGCTCTCGGGCCAGTGGAGCGAGCAGTCTTGGAACATGAAGTACCGCAAGCTGCGCTTCTTCTTTGGCAAGGGCATTGTCGAGGAGCTGCTTGCCCAGCTGCGCATCGAGAAGGTTCGCTTCCGTCCCGTCGAGGGAGAGGGCTATGCCTTCTTGCAGCCGGGTCGTGCGGCCGAGGTTCTGTCCGGCGGCACCGTGCTGGGCTGGGTCGGCGAGATTCACCCCGAGGCGCGCGAGGCCTGCGGTATCGACGAGGTCGTCGTTGCCTTTGAGCTCGACCTGGACAAGCTGATCAAGGGCGCCCGCAATCAGGAGAACTACCGCGAGTTCTCGCAGTACCCTGCCGTTGAGCACGACCTTGCTATCGTGGTTGATAACTCCGTGACCTGCGAGGATCTTGAGCGCCGCATTACCAGCGCCGGCGGCAAGCTGCTCGAGGGCGTGCGCCTGTTCGACGTCTACCGCGATCCCATCCGCATCGGAGCGGGCAAGAAGTCCATGGCCTTTGCGCTTACGTATCGCTCCGACGACCATACGCTCACCAGCGAAGAGGTCGAGAAGGCGCACCAGAAGATCGTCACCAAGGTGTGCAAGGGCGTAAACGGCGAGGTCCGCGGATAGGGCTTGCGCTGGGTATAGGCCAGCGGTGGCTGCCGCCGAGTCCTACGTGACTGCTATGCTCGATATAAGGCGCTGCTGAGCCTGCATATATGACACGCGCATTACATAACGGCGTGCTGCTTTGTCGGCAGTGCGCCGTTTTGCTATGATAGCCCGCGGCGTGTTACGAATCTGACATTACGTAACACTGACAAGGTGATTTTAGCGGCGTTGCAATTCCGTGCGCCGATAACCGGGAGGCGTATATGCACATTCCAGACAACTACCTGTCCCCGCAGACCGATGCCGTCATGGCGGTGGCGATGGTGCCCGTATGGGTTCACTGCATCAAAAAGGTGCGCGCCACGCTCGATCGCGAGCACATGGCTTTCCTGGGTATCTGCGCCGCATTTTCCTTCTTGCTCATGATGTTCAACGTGCCGCTGCCTGGCGGCACCACTGGTCACGCTGTTGGCGGCGCGCTCATCGCGCTGCTGCTGGGCCCCGAGGCCGCGGCTATCGCTGTCTCGGTCGCGCTGGCGCTGCAGGCGCTGCTGTTTGGCGACGGCGGCGTTCTGTCCTTTGGCGCCAACTGCTTTAACATGGCCTTTGTGCTGCCGTCTGCCGCTGCTATTGTCTTCCGTGCGCTCAACAGCCGTCTGCACGACAAGAGCTGGGGCACCTCGGTTTCTGCCATCGTGAGCGGTTGGGTCGGCCTGTGCCTGGCGGCCCTGTGCGCGGCAATCGAGTTTGGCATTCAGCCCATGCTCTTCACCAACGCTTCGGGCGCTCCGCTGTACTGCCCCTTCCCGCTGTCCGTGGCTATTCCGGCCATGATGATCCCGCATATGCTGGTTGCCGGCGTGATCGAGGGCGTGGCGACGGCTGCCATCTACGGTTTCATTAAGAAGACGGCGCCGAGCGTTATCGTCGGGCCCGAGGCCGTCGATGGCCAGCTTGCTGCCGAGGTCACTGCTGCCAAGAAGACCTCGCTGGTCCCCACGCTCATTCTGGTCGCCGTGCTTGTCGTGGCTACGCCGCTCGGCTTGCTTGCCACCGGTGACGCCTGGGGTGAGTGGGATGCCGAGGGCGCCGCGACCGCCGTTCAGGAGGCTGGCGACGACAGCCTGCAGGCTTCGGTCGGCCTCGACACCCCGACTTTTGCCGACGCTCTGCCTACGGGTGATTACCTGCAGGCCTATTCCGAGGAACAGGGCCTTGGCTTTGCCGGCCAGGCTGCCATGTATATCCTGTCCGGCGTGATTGGCGTGGCGGTGCTCACCATCGCATTTCGTCTGATCTCGCTGACGGTTAAGGAAAGCGGTGCTCATGGCAATAGCCGAGCTGCCTAGCTGGCTTGCGGTCGAGGAGCGATACGAGTCCGCGGGGGCTCGTCATCGCGTGATGCAAAAGAATGTCCTGCACCTGGCGAGCCTGCTTGAGCGGGTTCGCCTGGGTGGAGGCGCGCACGAGGGCGGGTCGATGATCGACCGCGCCCTTTCTTGCGTTTCGGCGCCGGTGCGCCTGGTGGGGATGTTCGTTTGCGTCCTGTGCGTGTGTCTGACGCAGAGCCCGCTGTACCTGATGTTGATGGCGGCGGTCGCGTTGCTGCTGGTCGCGGTGCGCCCCGCACGCGGGCTGCGCGCGACCTTTGTACCGGCGCTTGGCGCCACGGGGCTTGCACTGGTTCTGGCACTGCCTGCCCTGCTGCTGGGCTCGTCTGCCACGGGCGCCATGCTCAAGATTGCGCTCAAGACCTTCATTAATGTGTCGCTGGTGCTGGGCGTTTCGTGGACCCTCACGTGGAGCCGCATGTCGGCGGCGCTCAAGATGCTGCATCTTCCCGACGAAGTTATCTTTACGTTTGATATGGCGCTCAAGCACATCGAGGTGCTGGGTCGCACAGCGCACAATCTGTGTGAATCGGTCATGCTGCGCAGCGTTGGCCGTGCGCCTGAGGGATTTTCGCGCACCGATTCGATCGCGGGTATCATGGGCATGACCTTTATCAAGGCGATGGAATGCAGCCGCGCAATGGATGAGGCTATGCTTTGCCGCGGCTTTGCCGGTGTGTATCCGGCGCCCGCGCGCGCCGGGTTTGGCTGGCGCAATGCGGTCTATGCGGCCGGCGTGGCGCTGCTGGCAGTGTTGTGCGCCGTGCTGTAGGCGCTGCTGGTTTCGACTGGGGATGCAAATGGGGAAGGGCGACGTTTTGACGATCGATATGAATAGTGCGGCGGGCACGAACGGTGCGGGCGGCGCCGAGGTCGCGCCGCTCATCGAGCTGCGCGACGTGGTGTTCTCCTATACGGGTCATACGGTGGTCGACGGCGTATCGCTGCAGGTGGACCGCGGGGAGCTCGTTGCGCTGCTCGGCCCCAACGGCTGCGGCAAGACCACGATCATGAGGCTCATCAATGGCCTTGAGCTCGCGGATGCTGGCACGTATCTGTTTGATGGACGCGTGGTTGACGCAGCGTATCTCAAGGATTCCGCGGCCGCTCAGCGTTTTCATCAGCGCGTAGGTTTTGTGTTTCAAAATGCTGATGCTCAGCTGTTCTGCGCTACGGTGGGCGAGGAAGTTGCTTTTGGTCCGGCTCAAATGGGGCTGCCAGCGGGCGAGCTCGACCGTCGCGTGCGCGATGCCCTGGAGCTGTTTCAAGTTGCCGACCTGGTCGATGCTTCGCCCTATCAGCTTTCGGGCGGGCAAAAGAAGCGTGTGGCGCTGGCGGCAGTCGTATCGATGAACCCCGATATCCTAGTGCTCGATGAGCCTACCAACGGGCTCGATGAGGACTCGTGCGACATCGTGGTCAACTTTTTGCTGGCCTACGTTGCTGCCGGTAAGACGGTTTTGATGAGCACGCACCATCAAGATTTGGTGCGCCGCCTGGGGGCCCGTGCAATCTATATCGATCGATATCACCATGTGGTCGAGGCGCCCGTGCCGTCGTATGGAACCGAAAGCGGTGCTACGGAATAGTTGCTGCGTAGAGCGTGCGTAGCCGCCCGCGCGGCTTTGCCGTGATGGTATAGTTATCCAGGTTTTTTATGGGGGTGGCTATGCCAAGCTGGAACATTCATATTGCTCAGACGGAGCGTTTGCTGGAGTGCACCGGTGCGCTTGCCAATAGCGTGCGCGACCGCAATGCCTTTTTGTTTGGCTGCGTGGTTCCGGATATCTTCGTGGGCTATATGGTCCCTGGCATCGCCGATCCCATCCCGTACCGCATTACGCACTTTGCAAAGCCCGAGCCTATCCCTAAGCCGCGCGAGCACGAGTTCTGGGATACCTATGTGGCGCCACTGCTTAAAAGTTCGCCCAGCGGTGCGCCGGCCGCGGCGACCTCGATTATCGAGGAACGCGAGCGATTGAACCGCGTGCACTATCCCCAGCGCTATAGGGATGCTGAGCCGGTTATCGGTCCCGGCGCTCGTGAGTTCTCGCTTGCGTCCGAGGACGTGGCGCAGTCGTTGCTCGATTTGACACTGGGTGTCTGGTCGCATCTGGTGGCCGATACCGTATGGAATACGTGCGTGAATCAGTACCTGGAGGCGCACGGCGGCAAGCCGTGCGAGGAATTCCGCATTAAAAAGCAAGGCGACTTTGACTGGTTTGGCAAGACGCTCGGCATAGTTTCGATTCCGCGCGCGACCGATCGCCTGTATACCGCGGCGACGCGTTTTGGACAGTATCCCATTCATAAGGAGTATGTGCTCAAGACCATCGGCGTCATGCACGAGATTGTGCGCGAAAACCCCGGCGAGCCCGATCATCCGCCGTATCGCTTGCTAACCGAGGAGTTCTTCAACGCAACGTTTACCGAGGTCATCGAGCTGACCGAGGCGGGCTTTGCCGAGCGCGTGGCCGCTCCCGGCACACCCGCGCTGCCTCTGATCGCTAGCTGCTAGCCGGACGGCTTGACGGTAAACAGTTCGTCCCAATTGACCAACAGCTCCCGTCGCAGGGCATCTTCGGTGGTGCGTTCCTGATCGGTCTTTGGGATGTAGGGGAGCCCCGCCTTTTTATGGATGAGTTCGGCGATGTTGCGAAAGCTCTTCGTGTCTTTGATTTGCTCATAGGTTATCTGGATAACGTCATAGCCCATGCTGCTGAGCGCGGTGGTGCGCTCGGCATCGGAGAGACTTGCGGCTTCGCCATCGTGGGCGGAGCGACCTTGGCATTCCAAGATGACGCCCATACTGTCGGTGTTGCTCTCGATGAGGATATCGGCGTAGCAGCAGGTTTTGTCATACAGCGAACGCGCGTCCTCGCTGAGCGGGATACGCACGTTGTTTGCGATGTTGATGCCCATGCCGCCCTCGTCGCGGGGGAGCGAGACAAGCATGGAGGTCTGTACTTCGAAGGGCGAGGCGGTCTGCCCCGTCATGTGCTCGGCCGCCCATCGCAGTTGTTTAACGCCGCGCAGGCCTGTGGCCTGCTTGGCGAACGCGGCGATATCCGCCGCGCTGAGGGTTGGCGCGCGTTTCCACAAATTGGTGTCATTGCCCTTGGTGTCGACAACGCGTTTCCAACCACAGTCGGGCGGAATGAGCTTAAGCGAAATTGCTTCATCGAGCTGCTGCTGCGCCCGTTTACAAGGCGTGAACACTGCAAAGGAGCCGCACATCTCGTAGCAAGCCATGAGTAACCGGTTGCGTGAGACCTGCGTAGCAAGGCTGAGCAGCGTAAACTCGGGCGACGTGACATCAAATCCATGTTCAGTTTGCCTAAATGACCCCGGAGGGGGCTCTTGGGTCAGGAGATGCGATTTAAACAGGTTTCGCGACCCGGATTGTGCCCGAGTGAATACAAGCCTGTGAAGCGGTGCGTGAAGCAGGTCTTTTACAACTGCATGACTTCCGAGGCCGCAACATCTGCGATCCATGTCGTCTAGACTGACAGCGGGGTAAAGGCCTAATACCTGCGGCGGGATGCGGTAATAGTTAAAAGCGGATTGACCGCATAACGTCAGGTCCATGACGTCCTCCTGGTCGAAATGTGCTTTTGGACCGTGCGATGCCAGCGTCAATCCGGAAGTATGCGGCAAAATCTGAACCCTATGAGCAGACCTGGCTGTTGAGCCTAGTTTATCAGGCATTTTGTTATGAAAAAACAGGGCGTGCTCGGAGGTCTCGGAATTTGCCGCATACTTCCGAAAACCAGGTCGATCTGGTTCTTGCTAAAACGATTCAGCAGCGTCGGATAAGGTGTGGGTTTGCCACCGGGCGAACACTTTTAGCGCCTGAGGCTTTATTTTTTGGGCCTCGAAGGGTGGATTTCGCGCTTTTGGTAAAGATATGAGTGCGTCTTTTGCCGTGTGCCGGCATTGGCACAGAAAAAGGGCCCGGAAGGCAAGGCTTAATAGTGACAAGTAACTATTTTGTCGCAGAGAACGGTGTGACCCGAAGGTCACGCCGTTTTTCTGCGTTCATAGGTTGTTTGTGTGACAATAGGCTCGGAAATAACGGGAATATCCACATCGTCCACAAAGTTGAAAAAAATCTTCACTTTCTGCTTGCGCTTGCCGCTGGACTTGTCCGGGGCATAGACAACGATCTTCTTGATATACTCGTTCACGATGGTCTGTGTCAGTTCCTCCACATCCACATATTTCTGTGTCAGGGCGATAAAGGCATCCAGACCGTCATTCATTTCTTCCCGCTGTTCCACCCATTCTTCGATAACTTCAATTTCGAGCTTTAACCGTTCCTGTTCGGCTTCATAGTCCGCAGACATCTTTCTGTATCTGTCCTGATTGAGATTTCCAAGAACATAGTCCTCGTACAGCCGGGAGATGATGACATCCAGATCGGCAAGGCGTTTCTTTGCCTGTTCCAGCTTCTTTTTGTCATCCCGGATGCTGCGCTCCTGGTCAGTCCTGCGGCATTGCAGCCATTCCTCCTGAAAACCGTCCACATCGCTTCGGATATACTCATTGACTGCCCGGATGCGTTCCAGAACGATTTCACGAAGCACATCTTCCCGGATATAGTGGGCAGTACAAGTACCACGGTTGCTCTTGTAGTTGTTGCAGACGTAGTGATCCTGCTTGCCCTCAAAGCTTTTGCTTGTGGCAAAGTGGAGCTTGCCGCCGCAATCGGCACAAAACAGAAGCCCTGAGAACAATCCCTGCCGTTCCGCTTTTGCGGGGCGGCGTTTGTTTTTCCTCAGTTCCTGCACCCTGTCAAACTGTGCCTGAGATACAATCGCTTCCTGTGTGTCCGGCAGATAAAACATATTCTCCGGCTCATTGGGAATCCGCTTTTTCAGCTTGTAGGACTTGGAATAAGTCTTGAAGTTGCAGGTACAGCCTGTGTACTCCTGCCGTTCCAAAATCCCTACAATGGACTGGTTGCTCCAGTGGTACGGTCTTTCCGGCATCGGCTTTTTCTTTCGCTTGGCATACAGAGCTTTTGCGGTCAGAATCTGCTTTTCTTCCAGAATCCTTGCAATCTGCTCCGGGCCTTTGCCGTCAATGCAAAGGTCGAAGATGAGCTTGACTACCGGAGCCGCTTCTTCATCCAGAATCCAGTGATCCTTGTCCTCCGGGTCACAGCGGTATCCGTAGGGCGGTTTGCCCATGTGCTTCCCACTGGTTCCTCTCTGCCGCAAACTGACACGGACTTTCTTGCTGGTATCACGGGGATACCACTCGTTGAACAGATTACGGATTGCGGCGAAGCCCTCGCTGTCTCCCCAGTTGCTGTCCACACCGTCATTTACGGCGATAAAGCGGACATCGTAGCTCGGAAAGATAATATCCGTATATTGTCCAACAGTCAGATAGTCACGACCAAATCGGCTGAGGTCTTTGACCAGCCAGCAGCCTACAAGCCCCTGCTTGACAAGCTCAAAGCCCTCCTGCACACCGGGACGATTGAAGTTCGTCCCCGTATAACCGTCATCCACCAGAATTTTCAGGTTTGTATACCCGTGGTCACGGGCATATCGGGTTAAATACTCTCGCTGATTTGCGATACTGTTACTCTCTCCATCTTGGGCATCCTCATTGCTCAAACGACAGTAGAGAATGGTAATTTTCTGCTGATCCAACATAATATCCTCCTTCGGTTGTTGGTCAGCCGACAGTACCGTTGTGCATACTGGAATTATATCATGCTTTTGTGTCGCAGTCATTAACAAATCACCCCCTTGTCAGAAAAAATGAGCCGTTTTACCTTGTCGGCAAGCGGCTCATTCCCGTCACATTCTGTTTCAATCACATACCATGTGTTCCCGATCTTACGCTCAATGGTTTTGCGGAAAGAAGACTGCGCTGTTTCCCAATGCTTGCGGCATTCTTCCAAAAAATCAATGGGCGGCTCAAAAATCGGGTCGAAGCAGGAGTAAATATCAATATAGCCGATGGCATCATTGATTTCTTCCATCGGGGCATCTTCCATAATCATCTTGTTAATTTCCTCTACGGTTTTATTCATAGGCAAATAGTTCCTTTCTTAAATTTCCATATCCTGCCTACGCTTACGGGCAGGGTGCTTATGTTCCTGTGTTTCCTTTCCTCTGGCGAGAATGGCATGAACAAAAGCCCAAACCCTTTCAGACGCAATCTCTATCGCATCCAAGAAAGGCTGGGCTTTCTGTTTCAGTTCCATATATTTTTCGTTTACTGCTTCATACCGCTGTTTCCAGATGGAAATTGTTTTTTCAGCAGAAGCCAGTTTCTCTTTCAAACGCTTATTGTCAGCATTGGCAATAATGCCGTTGACCGCATAGCGTTTGAGTGTATCGCACTGATCCGGCGTGAGCGAGACATTTCCGGTGAGGGCATTTTTCTTGCCCATTTCCTCAATATCCTGCACCGTCAGCGCAATGGTCTTTGCTGCCTTGGTTTCCTTTTGCAGAGCTTCCAGTTTCTTTTTCTGCTTCTCCGTAGCAGCCTTGGCATCCGCCAAACTCTGCTCGGCCTGTTCCACCTGTCCGGTCACAGTTTCCAGGCGGTGCTGTTCGGCCTGTAACTTGAACTGTGTCACCGTCAGATGTTCCTCGGTACTGCCACGCTCTCCACGCTCCACATCGGTATATCCGGCGGCTCGCATGAAATTAAAAAAGTCATCCTGCAGCACACTGTAGGACGACTTCAAAATCTTTTTCCCTTTTGCGTTCAACATCGGATTGCCATCTTCATTGAGAACGGGTTTGGATTCCCATTTCTTACTGCGGCTGACCTGTGTGATCGTTTCTTTTACCGTTCCCCGGAGGAATTCATCCTTGCACCGCTTCGACCACAGGATTTGCTTTTCCACCACCGGGATATAAACCACATGGAGGTGGTAGTGATACACATCCTCGCCCAGGGCTTCGGACATTGCCCGGTTGCGCTCATCGGCGTGCATCACAGCGGAGAGGATATACTGCTCGCCGCCCACAATCTCCACGGCGGCTTTGTAGGCATCGGCATAGAACTGTTTGGCATATTCATAGCCGCCGTGGTTGTGGAAGTAGGCAGAGTTTACATCAAACAGCAGCTCCCCATATTTCACCGCATCGGCTTTCAGACCACGGGTGGAGATAACACCATCTGCAATCATCTGATCGAACATGGCGGCATAGCTGTCGGTAGGTTTCTTGAAGTGGACATTGCGGTGGGTCTGGGTGGTATCAATATCTTGATTGGAGTAGCTGTCTTTTTCTCGCTCGTTATGCTCCTGAACTTTCGCCACATCGTCGAGGGTGGGCAAGTCCTGGTTACGGGCAAAGGTACGGTCAATTCCATCGTTTCTTGCCATAGGTTTTTTCCTTTCTTTCGAGAGTAGCAGACGGGCGGGGCTGCGGGGATGCACTTCTGCGGAAGTGTAATAACCCACTATAACACTTTCATCCATTCTGGCTGCAAAGTGCCGTGGGCTCTCCCGAGGGGGTGTGCGGTCACTGCGGTGACCTCTGCTGACCAAGGCAAAATGTCTGCAACTTTTCCCATGGTCAGCCCGTCTGCATGAAGCTGTTCTGCGGAACGTTTCTTGCAGACGTTGGCAGCGTCTTTCACTGCCATCCATAGGCAGCACTGCGGTGTGCCTATGGGGACGGAAGATGCGAGGGGCTGTTGCCGGGGGCATCACTTCTCCCGTCTTTGCTGCCATACAATGTCGCATCCCAGCACATCGGCAAGCTCCAATACTTCCTTGTATCGGATGCTTTCCCGCTGTAATTTTGCGGACAGGTTGGAAACGCTGTCGCTCCATCCGTACTCGTCCGAGAGCAGGTCAACAACTTCCTGCATGGTCATCCCAGCACGGATGATCTGTGCCTTGATTTCATTGCGTACATTCATATTGAAAAATCCTCCATAATTCTGTTTGTGGTTCGGTACAATCTCTGCACCCCAAAACGGAGCAGATACACCGAACAGTGAAAAATCTGCAATCTCTGAAATCCGTTCAGAATTTTGCTTGTGATGTCCTGTCCATATATGACCATATCCCGCTTTACTGTTTCGTGTGATTTGGTCTGGAAAAATGAAAACATCTATTGTTCCGTGAACAGGGTACACGGTTCAGAGAAGCACGATTTCGTGAAATAGCTTCGTCCTGCGGTCAAAAACTTTGCTGTTTCCATTGCCATTGATTTTCAATACCCGAAAACAGGTTGTCTCTGAAAGCCGTTGTTTCCTATAATGGGAGAAAACAGGGGTAAATGCTGCGTACATACGTACAGAGCATGACTGGCAAAATCAATCCCGCCATTCCTCCGGTACGTACGTACATGACGAAACATCGTAAAACCCATTTATATGAGGTCTTGCCACAGCTTCCACACCCATAAATCCCCACACCCGCCGTCCGGCAGAGTTGGTGATGTTGTTGCAATGTTCCAGATTGAATCTCCCGGCATTGGCAATCATGGCGTCGCTGAAGCTGCGGGCTTTCAGCGGTGCAAGGGAATTTTCTTCGCACCACATCCGGTAGATTTCATAGAAATCCTTGGAGCTGATGGACGCATCCGCTTTGCACCGGATGTATCCCTCCGATTCCATGAAATCAAAGATATTATTATTGTCACGCTTGACCGCTTCCCGGTTTTCCCGGATACGGTCACTCTCTGTGAATTTGAAGTTGTTGGCAACAAGCCGCTGTAAGCCTTCAAATGCCCACAGGAAGATGCCCTCGGCTTCGGCTTTCATCTTCTCCGCAAGGTCAGGATCATCAGCTCTATCCACAGGCTTTTCCTTGGTGGTCAGCACAAGCTGTCTGCGATAAAATCCGTCACTGCGATCATAAAGAGCTTGCAAATCGCCGTTGCTGAACGCAAGCAGCCGGACGAACATCCAGCCCTGATAACTCTGCTTGCCCTTGCGTTCCAAATCCATCTTGCCCTGTGCTGTCACGATGGATTTCACATAGTTGGTCTGGCGCAGAGCTTCCATCCGCATATCATCATCCACGCACAAGAGGATATGTTCCAGATCGGCACGGGCAAAGCGGTTTTCGGAAATCTTTCCGATGCTGCCGTCTTTCATATTCATGCCAAAGATTGCCGAAAGCACCGCACCGATTTGGGATTTACCCTCGCCGCCGTTGCCCTTAATCACCATCATGCGCTGTCCTTTGTTGGAGGGAATCAGGCAGTAGCCGATAAACTCCTGCAAAGTGGGAATGTCCTCTGTATGAAGCAGGTCATCCAGAAAGTTCAGCCAGACCACAGGAGCAGGAGCATCGGGATTGTAGGCAACAGGCAGACGGCTCCGCACGATAGCAGGTCTGCCCTCAGTGAATGTTCCGTTCTGCAGCAGCGTACCGTTGGCAACATGAATCCGATCCTGCTCCGGAGGAAAGTCAGGCACTTGTGCTTCCAGTTTCAGCACCTCCAGAATATTGGTGATCTTCCGGGGGATGTTGTTCACGGCACAGAATTTCAGCTTGTCGTAAATCTCACCCCGGAGAGGGAGATCGTCTGTTACCCGACCATCGGGCGTAAAAAAAGCTCCGTTTGCGAAGATGATTCTGCGCTCACGCAGAAATTCTTCACAGAACAGAGCTTCATTGATGTTCTGCCCGTCAAACCAGATCGGCAGATTCATATCCGGCATTTTACCTTTCTTCCCCATGGGACAACCCCTCCTTTCGTTTCCGTGCCACATAGTTCCGAAGGAAAGCAATCTTGCTCTCCTTCATTAGCTCGTCCACCACGGCAACCCGTTCTTCTAAATCACCGACTGTCAAAATATCTGCCAGATATTCGATATAATCAATCATCTGGCAGGCTTCCACAAAACGGTCATCCAGATCATCGTCCGGTGTTTTCGGTGCATATCGCACTTTCCAATCTTCCAGCAGATGCAGATAATCCATCAGCACCCGGAAGCACAGCATTTCGTCCTCCCGAAACTGACGGATATAGGGACGTTTGGGCTTGAGCATAGCTGCGGAAGTGGGCGGTTTCGGGTCAAGCCCAAAATCCGAAGCCAGCTTTTGTGCTGCTTCATAGCTGCTCAGATCGAACGACCTTGCCACGAAGTCGATCACATCCCCCTTGACTCCGCAGCCAAAGCAGAAGAAATAATCCTCATTCAGCTTCATGCTCGGATGCCTGTCATTGTGGAACGGGCAGCAAGCCATGCCGTTTCGGTTGACTTTCAGCCCGTAGTGTTCGGCGGCTTGCTTTACGCTGATTGCCACCTTGATGGTTTCATAGATTGTCATAGAAAACCTCCGTTCATAGTATTCAGAAAGCACGAAACACCCGCCGTGATTGGCAGGTGTTTCGCTCTTTCTACTATGGTTATGCCGGATTTCTCAAAAAACAGGCTAATAGCAGGACAAGCCTATTTCAAAAAACAGGACAACTTTTCGGAGGATATAGATTTCTTCACATTTGCATGGTATAATTGGAAAAGTAAAAAAACAGGACAAGAGGGCAAGCATGAATCAAGAACTGATGACATTGGATTTTTGGCAGGATACGGTCATATATGAGGGCAAAACATTCCCTGTCGGCACTCTTGCCTGTGATGCGCTGAATGTTCCTGCGGATGCCATTGCAAAGATGAATGAGCAATGCGAAAAAATCAATCTGCTGCTTGGAATGTTGAACGCCGGAGAGGACGCTTCTGCACTCTTTCCTATGGCAAGGGAAGCTGCTCTGGCGATGCTTGATATTCTCAGTAAAACACCGCCGTTCTCCTACATGGATATTCCAAAACACAGAGAACAGATTGAAAAAGTCTTTACTGCGGACAATGCTCTGAAATATATGGAGTTTGCCATAAAAGCCACAACCAACTCCTTGCAGCTTGAAGAAGTTCCGAGATATGCCGATGCGATGATGCTCCAACGCTATACCGCTGTATTCGGGCATCTGGCATACTCCCTTGGGGAATACCAAAAGGCAATGCTTGATTTTGCAGAAAAATCAGACGGCAACGAAGCTGACCGCACCGCAGAGGGCTTTGCAAAAATGTTTGGAAGCTATTTCCCTCCGGACTTTTCTATTACTGAGGGAAATGCCTGGATGTCTACCCTGAACAACTCCGTTCAGTATGTATCTGTCATCCGTCCCGGCGAAAATGTGGCGAAGCTCGTCAAACGGATGCACTATGTGTCCTTTGTAGGGATGTTCCGGTCAGATCTCTTTGAGGGATTGTGTGTCGGTCACGCTCCTAAGAAGTGCCGGATCTGCGGCAAATGGTTTCTGACAACCAACGCAAGGCACACCAAATACTGCGGCGGTTATGCGCCGGGAGATAAGCTGCACCGCACCTGTCGGCAGATCGGCAATCTGAAAGGCAGAGAACAACGGGAGCTTGCGGATGATCATCCAGTGAAGCAGATACATGAGAAGCGTCTGAACACCATAAACCGCTATATAAAGCGTGGTACTCTGGATGAAGATCTTGCGGAGGTCATGAAAAAGCTGGCAAAAGATAAGATGCTCCAGGCATTGAGCAATGTCGCTTATGCCAAGGGCGATTATGAAAAAGAAATGGGACAGGCGGCTTTGAAGAAAGAAGCACTAAAAAGAATTTGAATTTAGCTAAGAGGTGAGCAACGTTATGTTAGAAGTAGTATTTAGCGACAGTGCCGCAGGGACTATGGCGGTTGCGATTGGACATAAGGGTTTTTTAGGCGGAGCAACCAGTGTAATTATCTCTGATGGGACAGTTTCAAAAGAAGAAATAGAAAAGTTCCAGCATCAAGCAGAAGAACGGGAGCGTTCTGGTTGGGAGAATGCTATACCGTTGGAGGGAAATCGTAAGGACATAGTTAATCTTCCGTTGGCATTGTCTGTGGGCAACATCTCCGAAGCAGGAATTTGTTTGGAGCGTGAGTCGGCATTATCTTTGCTACTAAGCATACTGCCCGATATGGCATCTGAAATCGTAACTGAACTTCTCAATACATCCCGAAAGAACTATGCTACGCTACTGGAAAAAGCACAAAACGGAGAGCCGATTCGTGTTTGGGTCGGACGAGAACCAGATGATGTGTGCGGATTGTATTGGCTTCTGGAACAACTACGACCAATCGGCTTTGAAAAATTGGATGTTACCATTGTGGAGCTTCCAATGTGGGAAACAAGACCAGATGGATGCATTGTCCAGTATAACGGTTGGGGAGAAGTTGAACCTTATCACTTGGGACGGATGGCATCTCTTGGAAAGAAGTTGCCAACAAATTACCTTCGTAGTTTGGCTAACCGCTGGAGAGAACTCCAACAGGAAAATTCTCCTCTTCGTGCTGTTATAAACGGCAAACTGGTCAGCGTATCAGAAACTCTGTATGATACATTTATTCTTCGAGAATTGGATACACTGGACGACGAGTTTAAGGAAAGCGTGCTTGTTGGACAGGTTCTTGGAAAGAATCAATTAGGGATCGGTGATGGGTGGATTGCTTTGCGTGTGGAACAATTTATCAAAGAGGGACTTCTGGTCCCAATCACAACTCCTGCACCAAATGCACCTATTTATCACCGTATGTTAAAGAAAATAAAGTAATAAATAACCCATTAGTTGACCACGGGATATTTATGAGTATTACTAAACTGGAAGGAGGTGCGCTATGCTGAATGATTTTACATGGAATATGACTGGATACATACCGAAACATCATGTCAATCCGCACGGTGACGGCATCATTCCCTATGTGGCAGAGCGCATCTTCCAACTGGAACCGGAGCCTCCAGCGGTGGGCAATCTGAACGAATATATCCTGTCTGCCTTGCAGGAAAAGAATTTGCTATATTTCTCATTCTTCCTGCACCACTACGAGCCGCAGCTTAACAAGCGCATTAAAGACTTTCTCGGTGTGGATGGCGGCGATCTGTACGACACAGACCGATTTATAGATATAAAGCTCTCCTGCCGGGAGCAAATGCTCCAAAAGCTGATGGACTATGACCTTGCCAAGGGTGCAGAGTATGCTACATACATTTTCCCGTTCATCCGGGATGCTATGCTCCGTTTTCGCATGGGCGAAGAAAAATGGTCGGTATCCTCTCTGACTAATTACAAAATGATACGCTCAATGGCGTGGCTGTATCATAACACCAAGGATGCGGTCAACGAGTTTTCCAAGAAATACAACTGTGATCTTGCTCTTGCCGAAGACTATCTGAAAGTTGTGCGAGGTATCCGCAATCAGCAGCCATTCTATGTGACAGACGAGAACGGCGAGGAAACAGGCGAGGATGTAGCCCTTGACGATAGCTGGAACTATACCGATATCCTCTGGAACGGCATACAGGCAGAAAAGGTGCAGCGGGCATTTGAGAAACTGAATTACCGGGAACAGACCTTGCTCGAAAAACGGTTAGCAATTTGCATGACCTGTGGGCGAGTTGGCTCATGGAAGAACCGCCCCACTTTTGAAGAATTGGCGATTATGTTTGAGGGCAGCACTGCCAGCGGTGCAGAGCGAGCCTACCGGAAAGCGGCGGACAAACTGACAGAACTGCTGGTTGCCGAAGGTGCGCTCCATGCTGTCCGGCTGAAACAGAAATCCAAAACCAAGCGCAAAAAGAAAAGCGCCGCCGCAATCTACGAATACCAAGCAGACTGCGACGGCGAATGGGGCGAAGTTTCAGTTGATTTTGAGAACGGCACAGCAGAGATTATCCGACTTGCTGATTGGGATACAATTAAAACGAACTGGTTTGCCAAGGAGTCGATCCGGTGTATTTTATCATTGTCGCCTGATGCTCTTACAAAATATATGCTCGTCCCCCTTGAGCCGCCACTTATATCCTGAATCCTTACAACCACTGTAAGTGGTATTTGCTGTGTTCCCATGCTATCATTTTATTACAAATGATAGGAGGTATTCACATGAAACCCATTTTGAATATTGAAAATTTAACAAAAATCTATGGCAATGTGCCAAGTCAAACAAAGGCACTGAATGGGATCACCTTTCAGGTCATGCCGGGAGAGTTTCTTGGCATTATGGGAAGCAGTGGTTCTGGTAAATCCACACTGCTCAATTGTATTGCGACTGTGATTCAACCCACAGGTGGAAGCATTCAGGTGGAGGGCGTTAATCTGCAAGCACTCAAGGGAAGGACTCTTGCAGATTACCGTGGAAAAAAAGTTGGTTATCTATTTCAGAATTTTGAGCTACTGGATAATCTGACCGGACGTGAAAATATACTGCTTCCAACTTCTCTGCATGGGGTATCCGAAGCAGAAAGCAGCCAGCGGCTGAAGCAGTTGGCTGACTATCTGGAAATCACTGATGTTCTGAATAAGTTTCCGTCCAAGATGTCCGGCGG
The DNA here is from genome assembly GCF_040098065.1 of Collinsella sp. CLA-JM-H32B. Taxonomy (NCBI): domain Bacteria; kingdom Bacillati; phylum Actinomycetota; class Coriobacteriia; order Coriobacteriales; family Coriobacteriaceae; genus Collinsella; species Collinsella sp. CLA-JM-H32B. The sequence goes on from NZ_JBBNNA010000001.1 coordinate 121,854, forward strand.
CCAGCGTCAGCGTGTTGCGGCAGCAAGGGCTCTGATCTTACATCCCCAAATGATCCTTGCCGATGAACCGACGGGTGCGCTGGATTCTAAGAACGCAAGAAGTCTTATGGAGAAGCTGTCCGGCCTGAATCGTGACGAACAAGCTACGATCCTGATGGTAACCCATGATTCCAATGCCGCCAGCTTCTGTAAGCGCATCCTGTTCATCCAGGATGGCGTGATCTTTCATGAGCTTCGGCGTGGAGACGAAAGCCAGCAGGAGTTCTACGGGCGCATCCTGAAGGTGATGGCTCAACTGGGAGGGGGTAGCGCAAATGTTCTCTAATCTGATTTTTCGAAACAGTCGCCGCAGCCGAAAGGAAAACGGTCTGTTTTTCAGCTCCCTGGTGATTTCTATTATTGCCTTTTATATGATTCTTTCCATCTCCACACAGGATGTAATGATTTTTTTGCAGAAAATGGAGAGCGACGCAGTGAACAGGCTCTTGCTTCTGATTCCTGTGTTTTACGGAATGACCCTGGGTATTCTTTTCTTTTTGATTTACTTCGCCTGCAAGTATCAATTTGAGCGCAGACGCCACGAGTTTGGTGTCTATCTGATGTTGGGAATGCGCAGAAGCAAACTGTTCTGGATGCTTCTGGCGGAAGATTTCCTGACCAGTATTCTTGCCATGCTCATAGGCTTACCTGTGGCTGTGGTGCTTTCAGAAATTGTCAGTCTTGTCACCGCCAAGCTGGTAGGCATGGGGATCATCGGTCATCAGTTTTCTTTATCCTGGTCTGCGATTGAATGGACGCTGGCAGGATTTCTGGCAATTAAGCTGACGGCACTTCTGATTTTGAGTGGACGAATCAGCCGCCAGGAGATCGGTACTTTGCTATCCCAGCCAACGAACCGCCCCAAAAAGCAAATGCCATCTGTTATCTATGGACTGGCTGCTATATGCGGAAGTGTGATGTTGGCAGTGGCTTACTACATGGCGATTCAGGGAATTGCATGGACAAAGGTAAGTATGATGGGACTGACTTTGCTGTTGGGCATAGTTGGTACGATGCTGCTTTTCTATGGGATGCGTGCGCTGATTGCTTTGATTGTTAAGAAAGGAAAAGGAAATAAGCAGCTTCATGTATTTACCTTCCGGCAGATTCAGGAGAATGTCATTCATCAGTCAAACTCCATGGCCATCAGCTCCCTGCTGATTCTGGCGGCGCTGTGTTGTTTTGGTGCGGGCGTAGGAATTGCAGGAACGAATAACCTGTCTTCTGGCCATGTAATCGACTATACTTTTGAAGATCATACTGCAGAAGACTCATCGCAGGTTCTTCCGAATATAAAGGCAGTCCTGAAAGAAAACAGTTTGGAAAATCAATTTTCAGAGCTTTTTGAAATGAGGGTTGGGCGTATTCGCACCACAGAAGATTATGATAATGCCTACAGCATGGACGCTGTTATGGACTCTCTTCGGAGCCTGCCCCAGTCGGAAGACCGGGATGTCCTTCTGAACAATCTTGGTTATGCCACATACCCATATTTGATTTGTTTATCGGACTATAATCGTTTGTTGGAATTGTCCGGCAAGCCTGTCATTAAATTAAGTGAGGATGAAGCCGCTGTTTATATAGGTTCCGACTTTACTACTGTAAATCGTACCGCAATGCTGAACGACATACTTACTGAACAGCCTGAAACGGAACTGGTTGGCAGTCCGATTTATCTTACTGGAGAGGTTCAGTCTGTAAATTTGATTACGGATCGTTCTATTACTTTGTCCTTTGCATTGATTCTTCCAGATGAAGCCTTCCTCTATCATACCCAAGGAATGTATGATACGTATGTGAATGCGGTACTCAGTGAGCAGGCTATGGAAGGAAATAGCCTTATGACTGCCTATTCCGATCTGAACGAGAAGCTGGACAAAATAGGTATCGAATATGAAAGCTATCTTCAGAATATGGGCCGCCAGCTTTTCTACACCATAGCATCCAGTTATATTACCCTCTATCTTGCGATTGTTTTCTTGGTAGTTGCCAACACCATCGTGGGTGTTCAGTTCCTGATGAGTCAGCAGAAAACCGGGCGCAGATACCAGACTCTGATCCGCCTGGGAGCTACTTACGAAACCCTTTGCCAGTCTGCTGGAAAGCAAATTACCTGGTTTATGGGACTTCCTGTATTGGTTGCAGCTGTCAGCAGTCTGTTTGGAGTCAGGGCGTTATTTACAGGGATACTCTCGTCCCGAACCCGTGGGACAGTGGCTGAAATGATGTTTGTATCTGCTGCTATGATTTTGCTGCTTTGCGTGATAGAATATATTTATATGAGAGTGGTCAAGCACTCCAGTGATCGGTATTTGCTGACACTGATGCAGCCGCAGAGAGAAGAATAATTTGGAAGGAGGTGCTGTCGTGAAAAGAATTGCTGTTGTGGAAGATGAAGTCTATATGCGGGAAGAACTCTGCAATATGCTCCAAAAGGACGGGTATCTTGTGGAGGCAATCACCGAGTTTGAAGATGCCGCTCGGCTCTTGGCAGCCCTCCGTCCTGACCTCGTGATCTTAGACCTGAATTTACCAGAAATCAGTGGCTTTCAAATCTGCCAGGAGTTAAAGAATAAAACCGCTATCCCCATCCTGGTGCTGACTTCCAGAGATCAGGTAAAGGATGAACTGTAAGCGTTCCAGTTGGGTGCAGATGAATATTTGACGAAGCCGTGCAGAAAAGACCGACTTCTCGCCAGGGTATCCAATATTCTCAAAAGGTATGAAGGTCGTACCAACCTCATAGAGGGATTGGACTTCTTGTTGGACCAGCAGACCTACACACTTTATATTCATAACACCTCTGTGGTGCTTCCAAAAAATCAGGGAAAACTGTTGGTTGCTCTTTTGGCAAGTGGTGATGCACTGGTTACAACGGAGCAGCTTTGCATGGCACTGTGGGGAACTACGGAATACATAGATGAAAATGCCTTGCAGGTTAACCTGACCCGGTTGAAAAAAACGATGTCCGCCCTTGAAATGAAGCAGCGAATCGTTGCAGTTCGAGGAATGGGCTACCGTTTGGAAGCGGAGGTGTCTCTATGAAGCAGCTTTGGCACATGATAGAACGGTACTACCCCTGGCTTCTGTTGCTGCTGGGCGTGGATTGCTTTTGCGCTGTCATTCTTTGGATTTCTGACATTCAGGCATTTCAAACCTTGATCGGGTTAGTAGTTCTGACGAGCATCCTTTTGTTTTCAGCGATTCTGTTTGTACTAAACAAGAGGGAGAACACCCACATGGAACTGTTCCGGGATTTCCTCAGTGATCCTACCATCTGCAATGAAGAACGGCTGCTCAGTGCCATTAGTCAGAAAGAAGGAGAATCTGTCCGATTTTTGGCTTCGGTTTTACGGGAATACAAAAACGAGAGTAACAATATGGCGGATGCCCTACGGGACTATGAAGAATACGTGGAGGGCTGGGCACATGAAGCGAAAACGCCCCTATCGTTGCTGACCATGCTCTTGGATAACCGGAACGATGAAATCTCTCCTTCCCTGCAAGCAAAGCTGGATTATGTCCGCAGTCAGCTTCAGGAGGATGTCACGCAGATGCTGTACTATGCCCGGTTGAAGAGCAGTACAAAGGATTACCGATTTGAGGATGTCAATTTGAATGACTGCTTGGGTGAAGTTCTGGAGGACTATGCCCCACTTCTTGAAGAGAAGCAGTTTGTCATTCTCAACAAACTGCAATCTGAAACAGTCTATACAGACCGTAGAGGACTTCAGTTTATGTTGGGACAGATCGTTAGCAATGCCATCAAATATAGCAGCGATAGTCCCATGCTTACGATTTCCATGATACATTCGGAGACCGCAGATATCCTTTCTGTTGAAGATAACGGCATTGGCGTAAAAAAATATGATCTGCCGTACATTTTTCAAAAGGGCTTTACCGGGGATTCTACTGACAGCAGAAAGAAGGCTACCGGTATGGGACTTTACCTGGTTAAGAAGATGGCCGACGATCTAAATCTTCATCTGGAAGCTACTTCCCAGTGGGGAAAGGGCTTCAAGATTGTCATCTTCTTTCCTAAATTGAGATCCAACGGAGGGAAATAATATAAACAGAAAAACGCCCGCAGGATTTTCTCCTGCGGGCAGCGTGTTGTCAGCTATCCAAAGGCTTGTATTCTGTTACAGTTTTCAGATAGGTTTCGGGATCGCCATTCAATATCAAGTCAGCATATGCTATCGGGTCATTGTAGATCAAATAATCCAACTCTGACCGCTGATACATATTGTCTGCAATCTCGTTCTCAACAGCGATAGTGTCAATCGCAATCATTCTGCCGTCCCTGAATTTCAGTTCCACACAGCAATTATCCATAGTGTAAGCACAAGATATTAAGGTTTTCATGGTATGTCCTCCATAATTCGAAATATAAAGCGAAAATCCCGTCTGACTTCCTGTTAGAAATCAGACGGGATTTGTCCGTATGCACCCCGGAAACCGTCAGCTAACAGTTGATAAGTAAATTAGTTCCTTATCACTGTTAAGCCAATGCCTTCCGGGCCCTTTGCAATGCAAATTTGCTTGCAAGTGCGATTTAGCGCACTTGAGCGACGTAAGCGACGTTGGTCGAGGAGACCTTGTCCTCGAGCTGGACGCTCATGCGGGGATCGCCGGCGGTAGCGACGGTCAAATCGCCGGCCTCGACGTAACCGAGCTCCTTGGCGGTCTCGATCGCCTTGACGATCGTGCCGTTGACGGTGCCCTGGGTAATCTCGGCCTGATGCGGGATAACGCCCCAGTACATGATCATCTGCTGGACGGCCCACTCGTGGCGGGAGAACGCGCAGATCGGCATGTTGGGACGGAAGTGCGAGATCAGGCGAGCGGTACGACCGGTGGTCGTCGGCACGGTGATGCACTTGGCGCCAACGGTGGTGGCCATGTTCACAGCGGACATACCCACAACGTTGTTGACGACGCGGGTGCCGTGAGCATCGGCCGGAACCTCGAGCGGAGCGTGGGCCGGGAGGTACTTCTCGGTCTCGAGAGCAATGCTGGCCTGCATCTTAACAGCCTCAACCGGGTACTTACCGGCAGCGGACTCGCCGGACAGCATGACGGCGTCGGTGCCGTCGTAGATGGCGTTAGCAACGTCGGCAACCTCGGCGCGCGTCGGGCGCGGGTTCTGCTGCATGGAGTCGAGCATCTGCGTAGCGGTGATAACGGGCTTGTAGGCCGCGTTGCACTTGGCGATGATCTCCTTCTGGATGTGCGGAACGAGCTCGGGCTTGATCTCGATGCCCAGGTCGCCACGGGCGACCATGATGCCGTCGGAAGCCTCGAGGATCTCGTCGAAGTTCTCGACGCCCAGGGCGCACTCGATCTTCGGGAAGATCGTCACGTGCTCGCCACCGTTCTCGCGGCAAAGCTCGCGGATGCCGCGGACGGACTCGCCGTCACGGATGAAGGAAGCGGCGATGTAGTCGATGTTCTCGGTCAGGCCAAAGAGAATGTCCTGACGATCGCGCTCGGTGATGGCGGGCAGCGAGATGTTGACGTTGGGCATGTTGACGCCCTTGCGCTCGCCGATCAGGCCGTCGTTCTTGACGACGCAGGTCATGTCCTGGCCGTCGACGGACTCGACCTCAAGGGCAACCAGGCCGTCATCGATCAGGATGAGGGAGCCCTTCTCGACCTCGGAGGGCAGAGCCAGGTAGTCGAGGGAGATGTGCTCAGCGGTGCCGTGGAAATCCTCGGTCGTGGGCTGAGCGGTGACGACGATCTTGTCGCCGGTCTTGACGGCAACCTTCTTGCCGTCGACCAGAAGGCCGGTGCGGACCTCGGGGCCCTTGGTGTCGAGCAGGATGCCGACGGGCATACCGAGCTCCTTGGAAATACGACGGACGCGCTCGATGCGACCGTGGTGCTCGTCGTAGGAGCCGTGCGAGAAGTTAAAACGGGCGACGTTCATGCCCGCCTTGATCATCTCGCGGATGGTCTCGTCGCTATCGCAGGCGGGACCCATGGTGCATACAATCTTAGTGCGCTTGTACATTCAGACCTCCATCTGACATCGTCTTGCGCTGATAGATAAACCATAAGAAATAAAACTGAGATGATTATAACGAAATGACGACCGAATACCCCAAAAAATCGACCGTATGCCGAATTAGAAGTTCATTTTTTGCGGAAAAACGGTATATGCAAAAACTTTACCAACCGTTCTAACCGCTGCTATCTGGGCGATATTTCAGTTTGATGATGCACCGAAGAAAAAGCGTTTTATCAATGTTGAGCGTCACACGGTCTGCACCGTTGCTTATGGACCATATTTCCAAATGGATTGTTTTGGCTAGACGTGTCGCTTTGGGGTACCATAGCCCCACTATCAACTGCCGCTCAGCACGGCAGCCTTGATGAGCCCTTGCCCTTCTCCTGGGAATTATGATCGGGCATCAATCTGCTGAGTGGCCCGAATCCCAGGAGGGGACTCTATATGCAAAAGGAATACCTGTCCGCCGCGGCGGAGGTGCTCGGCGACCAAGGTGTCGATGAGAACCTCGGCCTGAGCACCGGCGAGGCTTCGTCGCGCTTTGCCAAGACAGGCCCTAACAAGCTCGAGGAAGCCGAGAAGACGCCGCTGTGGAAGCGTTTCTTTGAGCAGATGGCCGATCCCATGGTCATCATGCTGATCGTTGCCGCCGTCATCAGCGCGCTCACGGGCATGGTCAAGGGCGAGCCCGACTTTGCCGATGTCGTCATTATCATGTTCGTCGTTATCGTCAACTCGGTGCTGGGCGTGGTTCAGGAAGCCAAGAGCGAAGAGGCCCTCGAGGCCCTGCAGGAGATGAGCGCGGCGCAGTCCAAGGTGCTGCGCGACGGCAAGCTCGTGCACCTGCCGAGCGCCGAGCTCGTGCCCGGCGACGTAATCATGCTCGAGGCGGGCGACTCCGTCCCGGCCGACTGCCGCGTGCTCGAGAGCGCCACGATGAAGATCGAAGAGGCCGCACTCACCGGCGAGTCCGTTCCCGTAGAGAAGCACGCCAACGTGATCGAGCTTGCCGCGGGCACCGATGACGTGCCGCTCGGCGACCGCAAGAACATGTGCTACATGGGCTCCACCGTGGTGTACGGTCGCGGTCGCGCCGTCGTGGTCGGTACCGGCATGGATACCGAGATGGGCAAGATTGCCGGCGCCCTGGCCGAGGCCAAGGAAGAGCTCACGCCGCTGCAGGTGAAGCTCGCCGAGCTCAGCCGCATCCTCACCATCATGGTGATTATCATTTGCGTCGTGATCTTTGGCGTTGATATCCTCCGCCACGGCGTGGGCAACGTCCTTACCGACCCGACTGCCTTGCTCGACACCTTTATGGTCGCCGTCTCGCTCGCCGTTGCTGCCATCCCCGAGGGCCTGGTCGCCGTCGTGACCATCGTGCTGTCGCTTGGCGTGACCAAGATGGCCAAGCGCCAGGCGATTATCCGTAAGCTCTCTGCCGTCGAGACCCTCGGCTGCACGCAGACCATCTGCTCCGACAAGACCGGTACCCTTACCCAAAACAAGATGACCGTCGTCAAGCACGAGCTCGCCGCGCCTAAGGAGAAGTTCCTGGCCGGTATGGCCCTGTGCTCCGACGCCCAGTGGGACGAGGAGCTGGGCGAGGCCGTGGGCGAGCCGACTGAGTGCGCGCTCGTCAACGATGCCGGCAAGGCTGGTCTCACTGGCCTGACTGCCGAGCACCCGCGCGTGGGCGAGGCCCCGTTCGACTCGGGCCGCAAGATGATGTCCGTGGTCGTCGAGACCCTGGACGGCGAGTACGAGCAGTACACCAAGGGCGCGCCCGACGTGGTGATCGGCCTGTGCACCCACATCTACGAGGGCGATAAGGTCGTCCCCCTGACCGAGGAGCGTCGTGCCGAGCTCGTGGCCGCCAACAAGGCCATGGCCGACGAGGCCCTGCGCGTGCTGGCGCTGGCAAGCCGCACCTACACCGAGGTTCCGGCAGACTGCAGCCCCACTGCGCTCGAGCACGACCTGGTCTTCTGCGGCCTGTCCGGCATGATTGACCCTGTCCGCCCCGAGGTCGCCGACGCCATCCGCGAGGCCCATGACGCCGGTATTCGCACCGTCATGATCACGGGCGACCATATCGACACCGCCGTGGCCATTGCCAAGCAGCTGGGAATCGTCACCGATCGCAGCCATGCCATCACCGGTGCCGATCTCGATCGCATGAGCGACGAGGAGCTCGACGCGCACATCGAGGACTACGGCGTGTACGCTCGCGTCCAGCCCGAGCACAAGACCCGCATCGTCGAGGCCTGGAAGTCGCGCGACCAGATCGTGGCCATGACGGGCGACGGCGTCAACGATGCCCCGTCCATCAAGCGCGCTGACATCGGCGTTGGCATGGGCATCACCGGTACCGACGTCACCAAGAACGTCGCCGACATGGTGCTCGCCGACGACAACTTCGCCACCATCATCGGTGCTTGCGAAGAGGGTCGCCGCATCTACGACAACATCCGTAAGGTCATCCAGTTCCTGCTTTCGGCCAACCTTGCCGAGGTATTCTCGGTGTTTATCGCCACGCTCATCGGCTTTACCATCTTCCAGCCGGTGCAGCTGCTGTGGGTGAACCTGGTCACTGACTGCTTCCCCGCGCTCGCGCTGGGCATGGAGGATGCCGAGGGCGACATCATGAAGCGCAAGCCGCGCAACGCCAAGGATGGTGTCTTTGCCGGCAATATGGGCCTGGACTGCGTGGTCCAGGGCTTGATCATCACCGTGCTGGTGCTGGCGAGCTTCTTTGTGGGCGTGTACTTTGACATGGGCTACATCCACATCGCCGATATGATCGCCGGCAATGCCGACGAGGAAGGCGTGATGATGGCTTTCATCACGCTCAACATGGTCGAGATCTTCCACTGCTTCAATATGCGCAGCCGTCGTGCGTCGCTGTTTAGCATGAAGAAGCAGAACAAGTGGCTGTGGGCTTCGGCCGCGCTGGCGCTGGTACTGACGGTGATCGTGACCGTTCAGCCGACGCTTGCCGAGATGTTCTTTGGTCCCGTGACGCTTGAGCTCAAGGGCGTCATCGCCGCGTTGGGCCTTGCCTTCCTGATCATCCCGCTGATGGAGATCTACAAGGCGATCATGCGCGCAGTGGAGAAAGAGTAACGTACCTGTCCGGCCCCGACCGCCTGCGGGGTTTCCACGGGCACGTCCTCGCCGCTTTGCGGCTGCGGGATGTGCCCTTAGGAAACCCCTCCCGGCGGGCGGGCCCTGCGGTGTCCTTGCTGGCTTTTCTCCCGCGCGGATGATAAAGGGCTGAGGGAAAGTGTGTGAGTCGGTCGAGCAGTTGCTCGACCGACTCTTTTTTATGGGTAAAATACCTGCTCAGTTGTGTGGTTTTTTGCTGGGAGGCGCTTGTGGGCAAGGCTAAGGCTAAGGCGAAGAAAAAGACGACGGGGGCGCGGGCTAAGCGTGACCGTCGTCGGAAGCTTGCGACCGAAGCCCCCGCGTCTGCCGAGGAGCTGCTGGCAAGCGTGCCGGGGCTTGACGCGCTGCAGGATGTTCCGGCGTTCGATGACCTGCCGGTCGATGCGGCTCAGCAGGCTGCATTTGACGACTTTTGCGCACAGGCCGAGGAGCCCGAGCAAATGCAGCTCGGTGTCGTGGTGCGCCTGGACCGCGGGTTTCCGCTGGTGGCGACTGCCGATGACGCGTTTCGCGCCGAGCATGCCGTAGGGTTTGCCAAGTCGCGTGGCGAGGACGAGGTCTTGCTGCCCGCCGTGGGCGACCGCGTGGCGGTTCGCCGTGCTCCCGGGCACGACATGGGCGTGATCGAGTGCGTACTGCCGCGCCGTACGAGTTTTGAGCGTTGGCGTGGCCGTGCCCGCGGTGAGCGCCAGGTGCTCTGCTCCAACGTTGACAGCGTGCTGATCGTGCAGGCGCTCGGCGCCGGCGAGGTGCTGCTCGATCGCGTGGCGCGCTCACTGGTGTTGGCGCTCGATTGCGATGCCGAGCCGGTGGTGGTGCTCACCAAGGCCGACCGCTGCGAGGCCGATGAACTCGAGCGCGATCTGGACCGCGTGCGCCGTCTGGTGGGTCCGGACGTGCGCGTGATCGTGACGTCTTCTGCCGAGGGCCTCGGCCTGGACGAGGTGCGCGCCTGCGTGCCGGCCGGGAGCTGTGCCATGATCTTGGGCGAGTCGGGTGCCGGCAAGTCAACGCTGCTCAACGCGCTGTTGGGCCACGACACCCTGGCCACTGGCGGCGTGCGCGAGCGTGACGACCAAGGTCGCCACACCACAGTTGCGCGCGTGATGGTGGCGCTGCCGGGCGACGCCGGCGTGATCGCCGATGCCCCGGGCCTGCGCAGCCTGCCGCTTGTGGGACATGAGCGGGGTCTGGCGCGTGCCTTCCCCGAGATCGTCGAGGCGTCGCGTGCGTGCCGGTTTGGCGATTGCACGCACACCCATGAGCCGGGTTGTGCCGTTCGCGAGGCCGAGGACGCGGGGCAGATCGACAGCCTGCGCCTGGAGACGTTCCAAAACCTGGCGTCATCCATGCGCGTGAGTGCCCAAATGCTCGATCCCGATGTCCATCTGTAATTGATTTTTCCTATGACAGCCGCCTCCCAACTGCTTGGGAGGCGGCTTTTTTGCTGCCAAAGCGTCTCGAAATATGCGTTTTGCCGACGTTCTGACCAAAACCTTGCCACGAGCTTGACGGGCTGGTCAGCTTTTGGTCAGCAATTGGTTTGACACGTAAAACCAAGATCGCGATTGCGCCGCTTTGCGCCCTGGTCGCCCAGACAATGGTGGTACGGGCATTTGCCCGGCACCGCCAAGAGAGGAGCGGCCGTGAACAAGAGCAAGCGCATCGCCATCAGTCTGGTCGCGGGCGTGCTTGCCGCGGCGCTCTGCATGGTCTACGGCTCGTCGATCCGCTCGCAAGCCGAGCGGGCCCAGGCCGAGACGTTGGCAAAATACGGCGGCGACCGCGTTGAGGTGTGCGTCGCGGCGCGCGATATCGATGCGGGCGAGACCCTCGACGAGACTAATGTCATAACTCAGGAATGGCTGGCGAGTCAGTTGCCGCGTGATGCGGCGACCGAGCTGCGTCAGGTGCGCGGCGACGTGACGACCTCGCGCATTCCTAAAAACGCCGTGATTTGCAATGTCTACACCAAGGCCGAGAGCCACAAGCTCGAGGTGCCTAAAGGCAAGGTTGCCGTTTCGGTGGCGGTCGATGCCGAGCACTCGGTCGGCGGCGCTACGGGCGTGGGCAGCTATGTGGACGTGTACGTGCAAAAAGATGGCGTGACCGATCGTTTGTGCGGCGCGTACGTGATCGATACCAGCGAAGATGCCGGCACCACGCGTGAAGGCAAGATCGAGTGGGTGACGCTGGCGGCAGACCCCGAAGACGTCAAGGAATTGCTGGGAGCCTCGGGAAAGGGAACGGTCAGCTTGACGATTCCCGCCACGGCGCGCGGCAAAAAGAGCGGAGGCGACGAGTGATGAAGGCGATCTGGCTTGCGTGCTGCGCGTGCGGTGATTACGGGCTGCTACAGCAGGAAGTCGAGGGCCGCGATGTGGGCGCGCAGGTACTTCGCGTGGGCGACCTGGACGGGCTGGTATCCATGGCGCGGGCGTTTCCGTCGCGCCGCGGTGCCGCCATCATCGCGGCGTCTCTGTTCGATACCGAAGACGTGCGGAAGACCGTTGCACGCCTGACGGCCGAGGGCCGTGTGAGTCGCGTCGTCGTGTTGATCGAGACGCTCGACCCGTCGGATATCGAAGGGCTGTTTCGCGCGGGGGCGACCGAGGTCATCGCTGCGCACAGCTTGTGCGGCAACGGGCTCGCGGGCGAGGGAACGGTTGATTCCGATCGGCGCATGACGATTGAGCCCGATGCTTTTGTTGATAGGGAACCCGGGGCGCCTCGCGCTACAAGAGGCCCGCGTGTTGATGAATATGGAAAAGCGGAAGCCGAGCATGGTCGGCGCCCCCGGGACCCCCTTGCATACGATGACGCTGGAAGGCCGGTACCGTATGGCGATGACGTTCTGGCTGAAGATATGGGATACGTGCACGGCGTAAATCTGGCCGATGAACTCGACGAGATCGAGGGTTTTGCCGGGGCTGGCGAGCCGTGTGCCGCTGCGTCTTTGGCTTCGGAGCCGCAGCCCGGGCAGCCTGCCATGCCGGCTTGGGCTCAGCGCGTGACCGCGGCGGGGGAGACGGGGATGTTATCGCCCGCGTTCGTGTCGCCGGTTCCTGCACCGTCAGCCCCCGCGCCGTCGGCGGACGCTTCGATTCCGTCGCGTCGGGCGCCGGTCGTCTGCGCCGTCTCGGGTTCGGGCGGTTGCGGCAAGTCGACGATCGTTGCCACCATGGCGCATGCGGCATCGCTGTTGGGTTTGCGTGCCGCTGTGCTCGACTTGGACCTCATGTTTGGAAACCTATACGATTTGCTGGGTGTCGATGCCCCGCACGATATGGCGACGCTTGTCGAGCCGTCGGCGGCGGGCGCACTTGCCGAGCCGGATATCGTGGCCGCATCGATGCGCGTCGCCCCGGGCGTCACGCTCTGGGGACCTGTCGCGGCCCCCGAGAAGGCCGAGCTCATGGCACGTCCGGTGGAGCTATTGCTCGATGTTTTGCGTCGCGAATCCGACGTGGTCTTTGTCGACACCTCGGTCTTTTGGGGTGATGCCGTGGCCGCCGCGGTGGCGGCGAGCGACCGTTGCCTGGTCGTAGGCGATGCGGCGGTATCGTCCGCGACATCCACTTCGCGCGTCATTGAGCTGGCGAGCCGTGTTGGCGTGCCACGCACGCGCATGAGCGCCGTGTTCAACCGGTTTGGTGCGCGCGGTGCCGACGAGGACGTCGCCATGCGCTTCGAGATCGCCTGCGCACTGAGCTCCAAGATCCGCATTGCCGATGGCGGTCAGGACTTGGTCGCGCTCATGGCATTCGGTCGCGCCGACGAGGCAGTGGGTCAGACGAGTGCTTTTGCGACCAGCGTGCGCGAGGCCACGCGCGAGATGCTCGTGGAGCTGGGCTGCGCCGTCGGTCCCTGGAGCGATATGGTCGCCGACCGCGCGACCCGCACCGAGCGCCCGCGCATCCGTCTTCCCTGGTCGCGTGAGGGTGATTCGCGATGAGTCTGCAGACGAGGATTAAAGCCGCCGGCGCGGCCGCCGCGGCTGCCCCCGTTGATGCGGGACGCCGCCGTGCCGTTAAACGCCGCACCAAGCGTGCGGTGATGGACCGCATGGGCTACGACGAGGTGGCGCGCATCAGTGCCTACGTCGACCCGGCCCTTGCCCGCTCTGAGCTACGTCCGGCGGTGGAAGCGGCGCTCAACGTGGAAGAGTCGACCGACTTGGCGACGCCTGAGCGTGAGACCATCATTGACGAGATTCTAGATGACGTGGTGGGCCTGGGACCGCTGCAGCCGCTCATCGAGGACGACACCGTTACCGAAATCATGATCAACGGCTGTCGCTCTGCCTTTTTTGAGCGCAGTGGCGTTTTGTATCCCATCGAGCACGCGTTTGAGGACGACGAGCAGATCCGTGTGCTCATCGACCGCATCATCTCGCCGCTCGGCCGTCGTATTGACGAGCGTAGCCCCATCGTCAACGCCCGCCTCAAGACGGGTTATCGCGTCAACGCGGTGATTCCACCCGTGGCGATTGACGGGCCAATCCTCACCATTCGTAAGTTCTCGGACCGTATCTGTTCGTTGGACGAGCTTGTGGGGTTGGGGTCACTGCCGCTTTGGTATGCGCAGCTGCTGTCGTGCGCGGTGTCGTTGCGGCAGGACTTGGCGGTTGCGGGAGGCACGGGGTCGGGCAAGACCACGCTGCTCAACGCGCTGTCGTGCGAGATTTCCACCGGCGAGCGCATCGTGACGATCGAGGATTCCGCCGAGCTCAAGTTTGCACATCACCCACACGTTGTCCGTCTGGAGGCGCGTGAGGCGTCAATCGAGGGCGAGGGTGCGGTGACGATTCGCGACCTGGTGACCAATGCTCTGCGTATGCGCCCCGATCGCATCGTCGTGGGCGAGGTGCGCGGTGCCGAGTGCTGCGACATGCTGCAGGCCATGAACACGGGCCACGACGGCTCGCTCACCACGCTCCATGCGGGCACCGAGCAGGAGACCGTGGTTCGCCTGACGCTGCTTGCGCGCTACGGCATCGATTTGCCGAGTGAGCTTATCGAAGAGCAGATCGCCATGGCGCTCGACGGCATCGTGATGTCCGAGCGTCATGCAGATGGCAGGCGCTTTGTGGCCTCATATTCGGGGGTTCACCGCGGCGCGTCGGGCGGTGTTGAGCTCGAACGCTACGTGACGTTCGATGCCGCCGAACGCACCTGGACGCTCGACCGCGAGCCGCCGTTTATTGCGGAGGGCTTGCGGTCGGGAACGCTCACGCAAGAGGAGGTGGACGAATGGAGATCGCTATGCCCCTCGTCGTAGGGGGTTTGGCGGGGCTTTCTGTCGCGACGGCGTGTGGGGTAGAGCCTCGTGTGCCGCGGATGCCGCCGGCGGAGCTGGCGCGCCAGACGCTCGAATCGATGGCGGAGAAACTGCCCCGTGAGTTGGCGGAAAACGACCTGCTGACAAAGATTGCCCGCTCGTGGGCGTCGCTGATCCCCGCAGATCGCCTTGGGCTTGCTATTGAGGATAACGCGGCTCGTCTGGCATTTCTGCTGCTGTCGAGCGGTATCTGCAGCGTTTTGCTGGCCGTTACGTCGTTGTCGCCCATCGGCTTTGTCTTGGGGCTGGTGGCGCCGTTTGGCGTGGGCGCCGCGCGTGACACCTTCGATCGCCGACGCGAACAGCATGATGTAGAAGAGGCCATGCCCGAGGCATTCACAGCGTTATCCATGTCGCTTGCCTCGGGGCATTCGCTGGCACAGGGTATGCGCTTTGTGGGCGCCCATGCGCAAGAGCCGGTGCATACCGAGTTTTTGCGGGTGGCGGCGGCAATCGATTGCGGTATCTCGGCGACCGACGCACTCGATGACCTACTCGTTCGCATCGATGCTCCCGGCCTTTCGCTTGTCACCTTGGCGCTCAAAGTATCGCAGCGTACCGGGGCTCCGCTTGCCGGCTTGCTGTCCGAGGCGTCGAGCATGGTGGGTGAGCGCATTGAGCTCAAACGCCGTCTGGACGTTAAGACGTCACAGGCGCGTATGTCGGCACACATGGTCGCGGCGATGCCGGCGGGCATGTGCGCGGTGCTGGCTTTGCTTTCGGCAGACTTTCGTCGCGGTCTTGCGACGCCGGCTGGTGCGGGCGCCGTGGTACTGGGACTTGCCCTCAACGTCGTTGCCCTGGTAGTTATCCGGCGCATTATGCGGGTGGAGCTATGAGCGCCCTGGTCGGGGCCGCGGCTTGTCTGTGTGCCCTGAGTGTATTTGCCGCGACAGGTTTGGAGCGTGCGGATGCTTGCAAGATTGCAGAGACGTGCAAGCGTGAAGCGGTACTGGTCATTGCTGCGGGCTACTCGGTGATTGATACCCTGACTGCGCGAATGAAGGGCGCGATTGGGGCGGGCGGCCCGGCGCGGGTGTCGCTCGGTGAGGTGTCCGAGATGATCGACGTGGTGCGCCTGGGTCTTTCTGCCGGCCTTTCGTTTGACGCGGCGCTCGAGATTTTCTGTGCCAATCGTCGGTCGGTGCTGGCCGTTCGTCTTGAACGAGCTTGCATGGCGTGGCAGGTGGGCGTGGGGACGCGCGAGGCCGAGCTGTTGGCTGCCGCGCGTGATTTGGACGTGAGGGCGCTCGAGACCTTTGCCATCACGGTGGGGCAGGCGCTTGCGCTGGGCGCCCCGCTGGCCGAGACGCTGGCTGCTCAAAGTCGCGAGATCCGTGCGGCCCATCGCGCCGCAGTCGAGCGCGAGATCGAGCGCGCGCCGGTCAAGTTGCTGATTCCCACCGGCACGCTCATCTTGCCGGCGTTGCTTCTGTCCATATTGGGCCCGCTGCTGGGAGCAGGCGGGATGATGTAGGGAGGAATACATGAACACGATGACCGACATTGCGGGCAAGGCTTGGAGCTGGGCATTTTGCCGGGCAATCCGCGCTCGCCAGCGTGCCAAGGCGCTGTTGCGGGAGGAGAACGCGCAGGGCACTACCGAATACGCCATCTTGGTCGGTGTGCTCGTAGTGATCGCGATTATCGCCATCGTCGCGTTTAAGAGCAAAGTCGAAGAACTATGGAACGCGATCAAAGACGGCATCAACAGCCTGTAGGAGGCCGGCGGCCTGTTGGTTCGCCGCTGGTGCTCGTCTGTTTGCTCGTGGCAATAGCGGTGACGCTTTGGGGGCTGGGTGTTGCGCGACAGCAGCGTCCAGGCGCTACTGCCGATTTGGGATCGGGTTCGGCGGCGGTGTCACAAGCGGAAGGCGCGCAAGATTCGAGCGGTCAGAATGCCGCCGTCACGGCTCGTACCTTTTTGCAGGCGCTCGACGAGCGGGCCGCCAGCGCGACGGAGCCGTCTGCAGACAACGCGATCGCGGTTCGACTCGCATGGTCCGAGGACCGGCCGATGACCGAGGCGGCGGCAGACCTGTTGCGCGCCTACCGTGAGGTGCCCACGGCCCAGCTCGCCCTGAGCGGCTATCTCGATATTAAGGGCAACGTATGGGGCGCCATCGTGCGCGATGGGAGAGGCTGGGTCGACATGGTGACGGTTGCCGCGGATGCCGGCGATGCCTCGTGCCGCCTGCGTGCCGTGCGTCTGGTTCCGCAAACAACGGAGTCAAAGGAGGGGTCGTGAAATGCATGGTGTCCTGTGTGAGGAATCTGCTCAGTCGACCGTCGAATACGCCATCGTCACCGTGGCGCTGTTATCGATTGTGCTGGCGATTGCGGGGCTTTGGCGCGCTGGCACCGATGGGCGCTTGGCGGCACTGGTCGAGCGGGCAGCGTCTCATGGCGTCGCCCCATCGTCGGTTATCGATGCCGCGACGGGTGCCAAGGACATCGCTCTGTATTGATATCGCGTGCGAGGATCGGGCGCAATCTACGGTCGAGGCCGCCTTTTTGCTGCCGACGTTTTTGACACTTATCTTGCTCGCGTTGCAGCCGGTGTGCCTGCTCTATACGCGTGCGGTCATGGAGTCTGCCGCCGCCGAGACCGCGCGGCTTATGACCACGACGACGGTGGAGGACGACGATGACCTTAAGGAGTTCACTCGCCGCAGACTTGCCGCGGTGCCCAACGTCTCGATTTTTCATGCCGGCGGGCCGCTGTCGTGGGATATCGAGTTGGGGCGGGCCGGTGCCGGTGGCGTTTCGTCCGTGTCTGTTGCCGGCGAGGTTAAGCCGCTGCCCGTGATCGGTGCATTTGTGCAGGCCATGGGCAGTGCGGGTGAGGGCGGCTATGTCGAGCTCAAGGTCGACGTCTCGTATCGATCGCGTCCCGAATGGCTGGAGGGAGATTATGATTCATGGATTGCTGCATGGGATTAGGCGCTGCCTGCTGCGGGCGACGCAAGGGCTTGCGGCCCGCCGTCGACCAGGCGCTCGCCGCAAGCGGGGCGGCTTTATGGGCCGCGCCGGTATCGACTTGTTTATCGAAGACGGCGCCTATACCACGCTCTCCTCTGCGGTTGTCATTCTGGTGGTGCTTACGCTGCTGTTTTCGTCGACCGCGGCGATATGGAGTATGTCGCGCGCCGGAGACACCCAGGTGGCGGCCGATAGCGGTGCACTGGCGGGCGCCAACGTGGTGTCGTCCTATCACACAGCCGCCACGGTGGTCGATGCGAGCATTTTGAGTTTGGGCCTGGCGGGGTTTGCCACGATCGGCACCGGCTTGGTTGCCATTCTCATTCCGGGCGCCGAGGTTGTCGGCAGCGATATCATCGATACGGGAACCCAGATCATTAAAACGCGTAACAAGTTTGCTAAAAGCGCGGCAAAGGGCCTGCAAAAGATCGAGACCGCCTTGCCGTACCTGGTTGCCGCGCGCGCCATGCAGGCAGTATCGGCGCAGGATACCGACGGCGTGACCTATACCGGTACGGCGCTCGCCGTGCCCAGGACATCCGAGTCGGATTTTGTTGCGCTCGAAGGGTCCGAGATTTCGACCGATGCCATTAAAGATGCATCGGAAGATTTGGAACGCGCGGCCGAGGAGCTGCAAAAAGCATCGGAGGAGACGGCGAAGGCCAAAGAGCGCGCCTGGCTAGCGGATTGCGGTGGGTCGGATAAAGGTTCGGTCGGCAGCTGTTCGTGTATGTGGGAGCGCGCAAAAAGCCTAACGGATCTCTCCGGTGTTCAAAATCCGCATTACTCATCGAGCGTTACGTGGGAGCCCCAAGTGGCGCTCAATCGCTCGAAGGACTACTACCATCGGCGTCTGGCAAGCGAGAAGCCCCAAGGCTCGAGTGTCGAGATGAAGGCAGAGTCTGCGGCGCGTAAGGCGTTTTATACCTATGCGAGTGCGGAGGTCGATCGGGCATATATAACTGAGAACGGAGACAGGGTTTCCTCCTATATTCCGCTGCTGCCGCGCAACTCTGATGAGGTTCGGGCGACGGAACTCTATACCGATGCGGTGTGGCCGACGAGCATGAACGATGACAAGGCGTATCTGCATTACGGGACGACCTGCCCTAACTATAAGAAAGGAACGCCGAGCGGATTTGCTTCGGTTGCCGATTACGATGGGCAGGATAAATGCAGCAAATGCCATTTTGGCGTTTCGTCGCTTGGTGCTGTTGCGGCGCCTTCAACCTCTATCGAAAACGGCTTCGAGTATCACTTTGACAAGTTTAAAGACGCCCTGGAGGACTACGTCGACTGTCGCAACAAGGAACTCGAACTCGAGCGTCAGACCGAGGACGAAGCCGACCGTGCGGGCAATGCGTTCGATACCGCCATCAAAGAACTATCCGGTGAGCGTCCGCGCATCGCCCCGCCCGGTCGCAACGGCGTGGTCGCCTTTGCGGTCTCGGGCGCCATCTCCAGTCCCGACGAGCTCAACTCTTCGTTTAGCACGGCAGTCGAGCTTGGCGATCGTGGTGCAATTTCTGCTGCAGTACTCGCACCCGATGATGCGACGGCACAAAATAACGTTCTCTCGCGGTTTTTCTCGACGCTGGAGGAGCGTTCGGGCGGCGTTGCCGGCGTGCTCGACGGTGTTATGGATGTTTGGGGCCGCCTGCTTGTGGGGTACGGAGACATCCAGGGTGCGGCCGACGAGCTTATGGGAGAGCTGATCGGTGGCTTGGGAGGGGGTAGCGGCGCGTTGGGCTCCATCGCGTCCTGGCTCGGTGACACCGTCTCGTCCTCCGTGGCGGCGCTGGGGCTCGAACCGTGCGATTTGCGTCTGCGAAAACCGGTGCTGACCGATACCGCCAATGTCATCAAAAGTCCGGGGTCCGATATCGCAGGCATCTCCAAAACTCAAGATACCCTGCGAAAAATCCCCTTGGGCGTGACTGACCCCAAGGCACTTTGCGAGGCCTTGGAATATCACGTCGAGCGCACCATCAGCAGCGCGGTGTTCACGCTTGCGGAGATCCCGCTGCCCGGTGGCCGCTCCATCCCGCTCACTGTCGATGTTGCCACGCTGGTGGGAGCTTTTGGCGGTGGGTCGTAATGGGCATTCGCGCGGGCTTGCGCGAGGAGCGTGCCCAGGCGACGGTCGAGATGGCCGTGGTCACGCCTGTCCTGCTCGTGCTGGCTCTCGTCGCGTACAACGTCATGATCTTTGCAGGCGCGGTCGCGCGCTTCGACCGCGTGGTGCCCGACATCGTGCTTGCGCACGCTGTGGCGCCGGGCGGGGAGGGTGACGAGAGCTCCATTGACGCTTCCGCGACCGTTCAAGCTCAGATTCAGGATGCCATGGAGGGATATGACCTACAGGTCGAGGTCTCGAGCGAGCAAGGCACGGCGTCATCGGATGGTAGTCTGCTCTCTCTTTCTGGCACGTTTAGGACCTATACCTGCACCATGCACTACGAGCCGTGGCCGAGTTTGCTGAGCATCGCCGGCGTTTCCCTGGGGGCGCCGGCCGTGCTCACGCATGAACGTGCGGTGACGGTCGATCCATGGCGTCCGGGGGTGGTCATGTGACCGCGGTCTCGTCCTATATCGCCTACGCGCGGGCGCTCAACAGGTTGGGTTGGACGCCGGCCGAGTTTGTGGTGGCGGAGTCGTTTACCGTGCGTCTGCGCGGCATGCTGGGACGGCGGCCAATTGCCGCCAGCGGACTGCCGCTTGTCATGGCGTTTCCGCGCTGTTCCTCGGTTCACACCTGCTTTATGGCCTATCCCATCGACATTGCCTTTATCGATCGCAGCGGCAATGTCCTCGCATGCTACGAAAACGTACGCCCTTGGCGTATGTGTTCCTGTCCCGGTGCCTGGGCGGCACTCGAACGCCCTTCAATCCTCACCTCGCCCTCCGTCTTTCAACGAGTGCCGGCTTAAGGGACTGAGTGAAAACTTCTTGCGGCCGGCTGATGTCTCTGACGTGCCGATTTATAGAACCGAGGCTATGCTCAAAAATTTTTTTAAAATTCTCGGTTGACCGGAGCGTGTCCTTGGTTATACTAATCAAGCCTTGAAACAAGGCACACCTCAAATGGCTGGGTAGCTCAGTTGGTAGAGCAGAGGACTGAAAATCCTCGTGTCAGGGGTTCGATTCCCTTCCCCGCCACCTTGAATTGACTAGGACCTCTGCAAAGGGGTCCTTTTCTTTTATGTGGCCCCCACGCGGAATCGAACCCCGTGAGGGCGCGGAGCTGAGTAAACGCGTGAGCGTTTGCCAGCGCAGCTCGCAAGGCGCGGAAGCGCCGCAGCGGTCCGCACGCGCGGAGCGCGGGCGCGATTCCCTTCCCCGCCACCTTGAATTGACTAGGACCTCTGCAAAGGGGTCCTTTTCTTTTACCGAGGGCTCCTGCGGAAACTGCATCCCGGAATTTGGCTTCAGAGCGGGATGCGCGGATTCCGCCCGCCCGGACATTTCTCCCACTTTTGCGCCACTTTGTAGACCGTTCGGTCGCCTGTCCGCACGCGCGGGTATACTCAAAACGATACTTTTCCTATGCAATACGATGCAGGTTCGGCCTGCGCGATTCGAAGGGGGCCGTGATGGAGAGGATTCTCGGCGTTAATCTCTCTGGCTGGTTTATTCCCGAGCCCTGGGTGACCCCGTCGCTCTATGCAGCGACCGGAGCATCCAATGCAGCCGAGCTGCAGGAGGCCATGGGCACCGCTGCCTATAACGAGCGCATGCGTCGCCATTACGAGACGTTTGTGAGTGAGGACGATTTTCGCCGTATGGCGCAGATCGGTCTCAACGCCGTGCGCCTGCCGGTGCCGTGGTATGCCTTTGGTTCGCAGGAGTCTGACGCTTCCTACATCTCGGTCGTCGATTATATCGACCGTGCTATTGAGTGGGCCGACAAGTACAACATCCGCGTACTGCTCGATCTGGCGACGGTGCCGGGCGGCCAGGGCGATTCCAACGATTCGCCCACGACGCCGGAAGTCGTCGCTGAGTGGCATTCGTCCACCAATGGCCGTCACGTTGCGCTCGATGTGCTCGAGCGCCTGGCCGATCGCTACGGCGAGGCCGAGAGCCTGCTAGGCATCGAGCTGTTGGATACGCCGCAGATGAGCGTACGCAAGAGCCTCTTTACCATGACGGACGGTATTCCGGCGCACTACCTGCGCAACTTCTATCGCGATGCCTACGAGCTCGTCCGTTCGTATATGCCCGAGGATAAGATCGTCGTCTTTTCCTCTTCGGGACACCCCGGCGAGTGGAAGCACTTTATGCGCGGTGCCAAGTACAAGAACGTCTACATGGACCTTCACCTGTACCATTACCGCGACGAGTATGCGCTCGACATCACGAGCCCCCGCGGTCTGACGACGGCGATTTCGCGCAACAAGCGTGAGCTCAAGGAGGCAATCTCGACCGGATTCCCCGTTTTGGTGGGTGAATGGTCGGGTGCGGCGATTTTTGCCAACTCATCGGTTACGCCCGAGGGCCGCAATGCCTACGAGCGCGTGTTCATCGCCAACCAGCTGGCATCGTTTGCGCCGGCTGCCGGTTGGTTCTTCCAAACGTGGAAGACCGAGAAGCGTATTGCAGCATGGGACGCCCGCGCGGCACTCGGCACGCTCGAGCGCGGCATGATTGAATAGGTTGATATGACGCAAAACAGCGCCCGCACGGGCAAACTTTATGTGGTCGGTACGCCCATCGGTAACCTGGGCGACTTGTCTCCGCGCGTCGGCGAGGCATTTGCCGCCGCCGATGCCATCTGCTGCGAGGACACGCGTGTGACCTCAAAGTTGCTGATGCACCTAGGCATCTCCAAGCCGCTCGTT
Organism: Collinsella sp. CLA-JM-H32B; assembly: GCF_040098065.1. Taxonomy (NCBI): domain Bacteria; kingdom Bacillati; phylum Actinomycetota; class Coriobacteriia; order Coriobacteriales; family Coriobacteriaceae; genus Collinsella; species Collinsella sp. CLA-JM-H32B. Next base: position 144,237 of record NZ_JBBNNA010000001.1, read on the forward strand.
CGTTGCGACGAGAACGTGATCGCAAGTCGCGCAGCCGGCCTGGTCGACCGCCTGCTGGCGGGGGAGACCCTCGCCTTTGCCTCAGACGCCGGTATGCCGAGTGTGTCTGATCCCGGCCAGGCTTTGGTTGAGGCGGCGCGCGAGGCGGATGTGCCTGTCGAGGTTATTCCCGGCCCCTCTGCTTGCGTCACGGCGCTCGTGTCGTCCGGTATTCCCTGCGAGCATTTCTTCTTCGAAGGCTTTTTGGGTCGCAAGCACGGCGACCGCGTGCGCCGACTGCAGCGCCTTGCCGTCGTCCCCGGCGCGCTCATCTTCTACGAGTCTCCACATCGCATCGTGGCGACGCTCGAGGCCGTGGCGGAGGTCTTTCCCCAGCGTGAGGTTGCCGTCTGTCGCGAGCTCACCAAACTGCACGAGGAAGTCTTGCGTGGATCTGCCGCCCAGCTAACCGAGGAGCTGCGTGCCCGTGGCGAGGTAAAGGGCGAGATTGCGCTGGTCATCGCGCCGCCGAGTGAGGACGAGGATGCCGGTATCGCGCCCGTTGGAGCCGCGGCAGCGGATCCCGACGAAGCCCTGCGTGAGGACATTCGCACCGCGCTCGAGGAGGGGGAGCCCGCCTCCGCGGTGGCAAAGCGCCTGTCACAGAAGTACTCGCGCCGCAAGCGCGATGTCTATGCCATGGTGCTCGATATGCAATAGATGGAGGATATCCAGCCCTTGCGCTAGAATCATCCCCTGTATGCAACGTTTTTCTGGAGGACAAACCCCATGGATCAAAGCAAGCCTTCGTTCTTTATCACGACGCCCATCTACTACGTCAACGCCGATCCGCATCTGGGCACGGCTTATTCCACCATCATCGCCGACGTCCAGGCTCGCTATCGTCGCTCCGCCGGCTATAACGTCAAGTTCCTGACTGGCATGGACGAGCATGGCGAGAAGGTCGCCGAGGCTGCAGCCAAGCACAACATGACGCCGCAGGAGTGGACCGACAGCCAGGCTCCGCACTTCAAGGAGCTGTGGAGCAAGCTCGAGATCTCCAACGACGACTTCATCCGCACCACCGAGCCGCGCCAGCATCATGCGGTGCAGTATCTGTGGGAGCGCATGAAGGAGTCCGGCTACCTGTATAAGGGCAGTTACGACGGCTGGTACTGCGTGCCCGACGAGACCTACTTTACCGATACACAGGTCCAGAAGGGTGACGAAGAGTACGGCAGCGTCGGCCAACACCTGTGCCCCGATTGCCACCGTCCGCTCGAGCGCGTGCAGGAGGAGTCCTACTTCTTTAAGCTCTCTGCGTTCCAGGACAAGCTGCTCAAGCTCTATGACGAGCACCCCGACTTTGTCGAGCCCGCGTTCCGCATGAACGAGGTGCGCAGCTTTGTCGAAGGCGGCCTCAACGACCTTTCCGTGAGCCGTACGAGCTTTGACTGGGGCATTCAGGTTCCGTTCGACGAGGGTCACGTGACCTACGTGTGGTTCGATGCGCTGCTCAACTATATGACGGCCGTCGGCTACGGTGTCGACACCGACGAGGCCCGTGCCGAGCTGGCCTATCGCTGGCCCGCGCAGTTCCACATCGTGGGCAAGGACATCATCCGCTTCCACTGCGTCATTTGGCCTGCCATGCTCATGGCCATCGGTGAAGCCCTGCCCGAGCACGTCTTTGCCCACGGCTTCCTGACCGTGCGCAACGCCGAGACCGGCAAGGCCGAGAAGATGTCCAAGAGCCGCGGTAACGCCATCGCTCCGCAGGATGTTATCGACATGCTGGGCGTCGAGGGCTATCGCTATTACTTCATGACCGACGTCGTCCCCGGCACCGACGGCGCCATCAGCTTCGATCGCATGGAGCAGGTCTACAACGCCGACCTGGCCAACAGCTGGGGCAACCTCATCTCGCGTTCGCTCAACATGAGCGGCAAGTACTTTGACGGCTGCGCGCCCGCCAAGCCCGCGTCGTTCGATGCGTTCGACAACCCGCTGGCAAAGATTGCCGATGGTCTGGTCGATCGCTACATGGCCAAGATGGACGTGCTCGATTACGGTGGAGCTAAGGACGAGGTCATGGAGCTCATCCATGCTGCCAACCACTACATCGAGGACTCCGAGCCCTGGGCGCTTGCCAAGGACGAGGCCAAGGCTGACGAGCTGGCGTTTGTGATCTACAACCTGCTCGAGGCCATCCGCATTGCCGCTCACCTGCTGATGCCGCTCATGCCCCAGACCTCTGCCGAGGCCCTGCGCCGCCTGTCCTGCGAGGACGAGGCCGCGAGCGACGACCTCAAGGGCATTTGCGCTTGGGGCCTGCTTGCCGGTGGTCAGCCCGTCGAGAAGGGCGAGCCGCTGTTCCCGCGTCTGGGCTAAGCCGCTGCGCGCCATATCGGCAATTTGCTGTTTAGATGTAAGGGCATGGCCGCAACGGTCCATGCCCTTTTGCTTTACGATGCAGCCACCATGTTAAGGAGGCAACCATGACAACTTCGCCTTTGGCAAACCCCACGGCAACTAGGGAGCTGCTAGAGGAGTTTGGCCTTGCGACCAAGCATCGCCTGGGCCAAAACTTCCTGATCGACAACCATGTGATCGAGCGTATCTGTGAGCTCGCTGAGCTTGCGGGCGATGAGCGCGTGCTCGAGGTCGGCCCGGGTTGCGGCACGCTGACGTTGGCCCTGCTGCAGGAGGCGGCGTGCGTTACGTCGATTGAGGCCGATCCCGAGCTTGAGCCGGTGCTTGACGCCCACGCCGCCGACTATGCCAACTTCCGCTTTATCATGGGCGATGCGCTCAAGGTGACGCCGGAGCAGATTGAGCATGCCGCCGGTGGTGAACCCACGGTGTTTGTCGCGAATCTGCCCTATAACGTGGCGGCGACGATCATCCTTCAGTTTTTCCAGACGATGCCCGCGCTTATGCGCGCTGTCGTTATGGTGCAAAAGGAAGTTGCAGATCGTATTGGCGCAACGCCGGGCAACAAGACCTATGGCGGCTACACGGCAAAACTCGGCCTGTATGCGCAGGTGACGGGGCGCTTTGAGGTGCCGCCGCGCTGCTTTATGCCGGCGCCGCATGTGGATTCTGCCGTGGTGCGCATCGATCGCGTTGACGGTATGGTACCCGAGGGCATCGACCGCGAGTTTGTGGCCCGCGTGATCGACGCCGCGTTTGCTCAGCGTCGCAAGACGATTCGCAACTCTATGAGCGCCAACGGCTTTGCCAAGGACGCGCTCGACGCCGCCTTTGAGGCCTGCGGTATCGCACCTACCACGCGCGCCGAGACGCTCGACGTCGCTGCCTTTGTCCGCTTGGCTCAGGAGCTTTCCCATGACGCCTAATGTCGAACGCGTGACGTTTACCAAAAAGAAGAAAACGGTGGCCTGCCCGGTGCCGCTGGCGCCGCTTGCCGATACGCATGCGCACCTGCTCTCTTTTTGGAGCAAGGAAGTGCCCGAGACGCTTGCGCGCGCCAAGGAAGCGGGCATTGACTTGTTGGTGACGGTCTTCGACCCCATTGCCGATAAGCGCAGCGTGGCGGACTATAGCGACTGGCTGGTTCGCGAGATCCTGCCGATGCGGGATATCCCGCAGATCAAGTATCTTGCCGGCGTGCATCCGTATGGCGCACCGGACTATACCGACGACGTTCACGCACAGGTCGTTGCCGCACTCGATGATCCCTTATGCGCCGGTATTGGCGAGATCGGTCTGGACTACCACATGGACTATGACGACGATATCGCGCCGGCGCCCCACGACGTGCAGATCGACTGTATGGCGCGCCAACTCGAGGTCGCCGTACGCCGCAATGTGCCGGTAGAGCTGCATCTGCGTCATGAGGATACGGACGAGGAGCGCACCTCGCATGTGGACGCCTACAACGTGCTGCGCGAGGTGGGCGTGCCTCAGGCCGGTTGCGTGCTGCACTGCTTTGGCGAGGATCGAGCCACGATGGAGCGCTTTGTGGATTTGGGTTGTTACATCGCCTATGGCGGCGCGGCTACCTTTAAGCGCAACGGCGACGTGCGCGAGGCATTCGCGGCAACCCCGCTCGACCGTATTCTGTTCGAGACGGATTGTCCCTATATGGCGCCGGAGCCCATTCGCGGTCTCGAGTGCGAGCCTGCAATGATTTCCATCACAGCAAACACGCTGGTCAATGACCGCGTCGATCGTACCGGCGAGGATGCTGAAGCAGTTGCTCGAGCCGCCTGGGAAAATGCCTGCAAACTTTTTCAAAAATAGTTCTTGCGTTCGCGGTGGCGCTCCGTTATTCTAATTCCTGCACGCGGGCGTGGCGGAATTGGCAGACGCGTACGGTTCAGGTCCGTATGGGGGCAACCCCATGAAGGTTCAAGTCCTTTCGCCCGCACCATTAAATGAAAGAGCTCCCAGCAATGGGAGCTTTTTTGTTATGGGCCCATCGCGGGGACTTGAACCTGCGAAGGAGCGAGCGTAAAGAAAACGCGGAGCGTTTTTAGCGAGCTGGCGAGGGCGCCGGCAGGCGGCCGAAGCCGGTGCGGATCCGCGAAGCGGATGCGCGGACGTCCTTTCGCCCGCACCATTAAATGAAAGAGCTCCCAGCAATGGGGGCTTTTTTTGTTATGGGCCGTTTTTGGCAGATTTGACCTATCGATTTCGCGCGGTAGATGCCCCTGTGGTCAAAAAGTGGCGAATATGAGTACTGGCACGAAAACAGAGACATTTCGCGAAGCCATTTTTGCTCATTTTACGCAACAGATGTACGCTAATTTGGCTCAACCTTGAGACAAAATGAAGTCATTTCGATAGACTTCGGGTTCAAAGAGGCGATTTTGACCCAAATACGCTGTTACTAAACTGGTAACAGTACTCATATTTGGCCTTTTTTGACCATGGGTCCTCTTGTTGGTGTCACACAGCTGCTTCGTGCGGGTATCCTAGTCCCAACGCGTGCCTATCAGAGGAGAAACCATGCTGTTGTCCGGTATCATCGCTGCCCTTACGAGCCTTCTACTTCCCATCATCATTTTGTTGCTACTGCTCCCCAACGCCTGCTATGTCGTTGAACAGCAGCATGCTGTGATCATTGAGCGCCTGGGCAAGTTCAACCGCATCGTCAACGCGGGCTTCCACATGAAGGTGCCCGTAATCGACCGTAAAGCCGCCACGGTGAGTCTGCGCACCATGAAAAACGGTTTTGGCATCGACGTTAAGACCCAGGACAACGTGACTATCGGCCTTGAGGTCTCTGCTCAGTACCACGTGAGCTATGACATGGGCGCCGGCCCGGCAGATTCGGGCATCTACAAGAGCTACTACATGCTGCAGGAGCCCGTCGACCAAATGCGTGACTTCATCACCGATGCCCTGCGCTCTTCCATCCCCGTCTACACGCTCGATGAGGTCTTTGCCAAAAAAGACGATATCGCCAAGGACGTCAACGCCACCGTGTCCGAGCAGATGGCCGCCTACGGCTTTACCCTCGTGTCGACACTTATCACCAAGATCGCGCTGCCGACCGAGGTCGAGAACTCCATGAACGACATCAACGCTGCCCAGCGAAAGCGCGCCGCTGCGCAGGAGCTCGCCGAGGCCGATCGCATCAAGCGCGTTACCGAGGCGACCGCCGAGGCCGAGGCGATGGAAAAGGCAGGCGAAGGCATCGCCAACCAGCGCAAAGCCATCGCGCTGGGCATCAAGGACTCGCTCGAGATTATCCAGGAGACGGGCGTCGGCAACGATGAGGCCAACCAGCTGTTCATGTTTACGCAGTGGTCCGAGATGATGACGGAGTTCGCTCGCACGGGCAAAACCTCGACGGTCGTGCTGCCGAGCGATTTCTCACAGTCGGCCTCGATGTTCGAGCAGATGCTGACCGCCGGCAAAGTTCAGAACGAGTCAAAGGAGTAGACGCGCGTGAAATATACCGTTGTTTGCGTTGGCAAGCTCAAAGAGCGCTTTTGGAAGGACGCGTGCGCCGAATACACCAAACGCCTAGGCGCCTATGCCAAGGTAGATATGCGCGAGGCTGCCGATATCGATCCGGCCAAGGCGGGCGGCGTGGATGCCGCGCGCAACAAAGAAGGCGCGGCGATTCTTGCTGCCCTGCCACCGCGGGCACATGTGATTCTGCTGGCTATCGAGGGCAAGGAGCGTTCGAGCGAGGAGTTCTCGACGCATCTCGATGACCTTATGCTGCGAGGCAACAGCGACATCGCTTTTGTAATCGGCGGATCGGACGGCGTGAGCGATGCCGTGCGCGCCCGCGCCGACGAGATGCTCAGCTTTGGACGCATTACCTTGCCGCACAACCTGGCGCGCGTGGTGCTGCTGGAGCAGATCTACCGCGCCTGCAAGATTAGCCGTGGCGAGCCGTATCACAAGTAGGTCGGCAATGCGAAACAATGGCGTGGGACAATGACTTTCGTTTTGAGGAATGTGTCTGAAAGGACTGTGTGATATGAAGATTGGATTTGTCGGTTTTGGCAATATGGCGAGCGCTATGGCCGATGGCTGGATTGCCGCCGGCGTGGCCGCGGGCGACATGTGCGCCTGCGCAGGCCGCTACGATGCTCTGGTTGAGCGTTGCGAGGCACGGGGCATGGCTGCCTGCCACGATGCGGCGGAGGTTGTTGCCGCGTCCGATATCGTGGTTGCGGCGGTCAAGCCGTACATGATTGAGAAGGTATTCGCCCCGCTCAAGGATGTGCTTGCCGACAAGGTCGTCCTTTCGGTCGCCTGGACCTGGGATAGTGCCAAGTGGGAACAGGTCCTGCCGGGTGTCGCTCATATCTCGACGGTGCCCAACACGCCGGTTTCGGTGGGCGAGGGCGTTATCGCCTGCGAGAAGGCTTCCACGCTTAGCGAAGAGCAGCGTGCCACGGTGCTCGGTCTGCTCGGAAAGCTTGGCACGGTGGTCGAGCTCGATTCGAGTCTGCTGTTTGTGGGCGGTACCGTGGGCGGTTGCGCTCCGGCATTTGTCGCCATGGCAATCGAGGCTCTGGGCGATGCGGCCGTCAAACACGGTATTCCGCGCGCCGATGCCTATCGCATTGTGAGCCAGATGGTGCTGGGTACGGCAAAGCTGCAGCTTGCAACCGGCCAGCATCCCGCAGCGATGAAGGATGCCGTGTGCTCGCCCGGCGGTGCTACCATCAAGGGCGTCGTCGCGCTCGAGGACGCCGGCATGCGCAGCGCCCTAGTCAAGGCCATCGACGCTACTCTCCAGTAAACTGACCAATAAGGGACAGATTCATTTTGCAGGGTTTTCCTGCGGTTTTGTACCTTGAGCAAAAAGCGCCCCGCAACTGGCTCAATTCCAGTTGCGGGGCGCTTGCGTTTGCCCAGATAAAACCGACCAAAATAAGCCTGTCTCTATTTGGCAGGTTAGTCCCAGAAGCTGTCCTCCTCATCCTCGGACTTGGGGCCGCGGTCGACATACATCTTATGGGTGCGCTTCTCCATCACAAAGGCAAGAATCGCAAATAGCAGGATGCCGCCGGCGAAAAGGATGGCAAAACCGGTGCGGGTGCCAAACAAAAAGGAAAAAACTGCGTCCATTGGGTGCCTTCTTGCGTAGTTGGGTTGGGTCGTAAACGCTCATAAGTATATACTTGCCCATACATGTACAAGGTTGCAACCTAAATGGAATGTATATCGCCGGAGGATCTAATGCTTGATATCAAGTTTGTTCGCGAGAACCCCGATGCCATCGATACCGCCATGGCAAATCGCCAGACGTCTTGGGATCGCGAGAAGTTCTTTGAGCTCGACGACGAGCGTCGTGCCGTCATCACCGAGGTCGAGGAGCTCCAGGCCACGCGTAACGCCGAGTCCAAGAAGATTGGCGCCCTGATGAAGGAGGGCAAGAAGGACGAGGCCGAGGCCGCCAAGGAGGCCGTGCGCGCCGTCAACGAGAAGATCGACGGTCTGGCCGAGCGCCGTACCGCTCTCGAGCAGGAGCAGTACGACTTCATGTCTCACCTGCCCAACATTCCGTGCGAGGCTACCCCGTACGGTAAGGACGAGGACGAGAACATCGAGCGTCGCCGCTGGGGCACCCCGCGCGAGTTCGACTTCGACTTTAAGCCCCACTGGGATCTGGGCACCGATCTGGACATCCTCGACTTCGAGCGTGGCAACAAGCTCTCCGGCAGCCGCTTCACCGTTCTCGGTGGCGCCGGCGCCCGCCTGGAGCGCGCCCTTATCAACTTCTTCCTGGACACACACACGAGCCGTGGCTTCAAGGAGTGGTGGCCGCCCATCGTCGTCAAGCGTCAGACCATGTTCGGTACGGGCCAGCTGCCCAAGTTTGAGGACGACGCCTATCACGTCTCGGGCGACAACTTCCTGATCCCTACCGCCGAGGTCGTACTGACTAACCTGCATGCCGGTGAGGTTCTGGACGCCGACACTCTGCCTCGCCGCTACACTGCCTTCACCCCCTGCTTCCGCGAGGAGGCCGGTTCCGCCGGTCGCGACACCCGCGGCATCATTCGCCAGCACGAGTTCGACAAGGTCGAGATGGTCAAGTTCGCCAAGCCGGAGGAGTCCGACGAGGAGCTCGAGAGCATGACCGCCGAGGCCGAGTACCTGCTGCAGCAGCTGGGCCTGCCGTATCGCGTGATTAGTCTGTGCACCGGCGACCTGGGCTTCTCTGCCCGTCAGACCTACGACGTCGAGGTCTGGCTGCCGAGCTACAACGCCTACAAGGAGATCAGCTCCTGCTCCAATTGCGGCGACTTCCAGGCCCGTCGCGCCAACATCAAGTATCGCGACCCCGAGAACTTCAAGGGCTCGCGCTACCTGCACACCCTTAACGGTTCCGGTCTGCCGGCTGGCCGTACCATGGCTGCCATTCTGGAGAACTACCAGAACGCCGACGGCACCATCACGATCCCCGAGGTTCTGCGTCCCTACATGGGCGGCCTCGAGAAGATCGAGCCGGTCGCGTAAGCTAGCTGCATAGGCGATTTGCGAGGGCGCTCCTTTTAGGGGCGCCCTTTTTGTGTACGGCTATACCATGCCGTGTGGACAGCTCGATAGAAAACACACGAACAGATGTTCTGTGTACATGCATTTACCTGCTATGCTTTTACTAACTAAGAGCAAGAGAAAGGGGATGCGATGGAGCTGTTCGACGAGCGGGTTGTTTTGTTCCAGAGCGATGAGGGTGGGGAGCACCTGCTGGTAACGTGCGAGCCGTCGGGTATGGGTGGCTTGGTGGTTCGGCAGACGAGTGAGGGACCATTGACGCAATGGTGCTATGAGGAGTCGCCGCATGTGGTCGAGACGTTTGTGGCGCATGAGGCGCTTGTTGTCCTTGAGCACTTCTATGGCGTTGGAACTTCTAATCAGGTGGCCCGAATGCTGAGCATTTCGTTTGCCGACTACGACTGTGCCCAACGGGTGCGGTCGCTTCTGGGGGAGCTTGGCGTCGGGTTCGATGTGATCGAAAAGCCAATCGATCGCACGAAAAGCGCTGATGATCGTGGTACAGCGTGACAAATTGCGGCCCGCGCGAAAAAAAGTTTGAGATTTTGCTTGACTCTAACGAACTAAAGTGGTTTTATATGTCTTGTGCTGCGGCGTTACCTCAGCTGGATAGAGGGTCTGACTACGAATCAGAACGTCATAGGTTCGAATCCTATACGCCGCACCAATCGAACTTAAAGCCTCCGGTAACGGAGGCTTTTCTTTTACGCCGGCACCGCATGGATTCGAACCTCGGTCGAGGCGCGAGCGTGAAGCGGACGCGGAGCGTCCGTAGCGAGCGGGCGAGCGCGCCGGCAGGCGGGCGAAGCCGGTGCGGATCCGCGCAAGCGGATACGCGGAATCCTATACGCCGCACCAATCGAACTTAAAGCCTCCGGTAACGGGGGCTTTTCTTTTACGCCGGCACCGCATGGATTCGAACCTCGGTCGAGGCGCGAGCGTGAAGCGGACGCGGAGCGTCCGTAGCGAGCGGGCGAGTCCGCCGGCAGGCGGGCGAAGCCGGTGCGGATCAGCATGACAACTTAATCAGCGCTTCGTAAAAATTTTCCAAATTGTCGCTTGACCCATCGGGGGCTCACGTGCATAATAATCCGTGCGTTGCGGCGTTACCTCAGCTGGATAGAGGGTCTGACTACGAATCAGAACGTCATAGGTTCGAATCCTATACGCCGCACCAATCGAGCTTTAAAGCCTCCGGCAACGGAGGCTTTTCCTTTACGGGGGCATTGCGGAGATTCGAACCTCGGTCGAGGCGCGAGCGTCAAGAAAACGCGGAGCGTTTTTAGCGAGCGGGCGAGTCCGCCGGCAGGCGGGCGAAGCCGGTGCGGATCCGCGCAGCGGATGCGCGGAATCCTATACGCCGCACCAATTGAATTTAAAGCCTCCGGAAACGGGGGCTTTTCTTATATCGCGATGCACCGAAGATCGTGCCAAGCCCTCCAAATGAGTAAAAATCAAATTCGATAACTTTTTTTGAAAAAACGCTTGACCATTATTCAGTCCATGTGCATAATAATCAAGAAGTTGCGGCGTTACCTCAGCTGGATAGAGGGTCTGACTACGAATCAGAACGTCATAGGTTCGAATCCTATACGCCGCACCATTTGAGATTAAAGCTCCCGGCAACGGGGGCTTTTCTTTTACGTAGGCACCGCATGGATTCGAACCTCGGTCGAGGCGCGGGCGTAAAGAAAACGCGGAGCGTTTTTAGCCCGCGGGCGAGCGCGCCGGCAGGCGGGCGAAGCCGGTGCGGATCCGCGCAAGCGGATACGCGGAATCCTATACGCCGCACCAATTGAAATTGAAAGCCTCCGGCAACGGGGGCTTTTCTTTTAGGCGGACCCCGCATGGATTCGAACCTCGGTCAAAGGGGACTATTTCTCATCGACTCGTGTAAGATTTCGAGTATGCGCCTCGGTGAGCCCGTGGCGCGCTCTTTCTTTAGACGACCGATCAGGGTGATATTTCGTGGCAGAGCGTCCGACATACAAGCTCAGGTTTCTCGATCCCAAAAAGCGCTTTCCGGCCATGCCCGAGCAGCCTGCGGGACGTTCGTATGGCGTGGTTTGGAAGCTCTTTGGCGAGGACCCGCATGAATCATGCTATGTCGTCGAATTCGTCGGCAAAAGCCATGTGTCGCTTTTGGGCTACGTGAGCGTTTCGGGTGAGGTCTATAAGGTGGACCGTCCCGTTAACGAGATGTCGCTGCCCGACGATCCCGACATGCAACTGATTCTTGACGAGTCCGATTCCAACATCGGTGAGATTGCGGTCAGGGGTACCGATGGGACGATGTACTCCCGGGCGCGAGTCATCGGCTCTCCCGAAGGCACCATGCGCGAACAATCCGATCGCGAGACGTGGAATTCGACGCGCAGCCTTCGCTACGGCGAGTTCATGGCCTCGATGTTCTTGCGTTACGTGGTATTTGCCGATTCTGAAAACGCTGTCTTAGGCACGGCAGACGGTGACGGCCTCGACGAGGGCATGAAAAATGCCGTCGACAAGATCAAACTTGTAAAACTCCCCGAGCCGGTTGAGGTACTGCTGGGTTTTGATTCCACGCCGCTGCCCGATGCAATCGAAACGTTGCTCTACCGCATTGACCATGCAGATAATCCAAGTGGCATTGAGCGCTATGCCGCCGCTTTGATGGGCGAAGTTAATCTGCCACGCCTGCGCACCATCGCGGCCAAAACCGAAATGAGCCTGGCGCGCATCGATCGCTCGAGGCTCTTCTATCTCAATTTTGACCGTAGCCTGCTGGACCAGGACGAGATCGATACCCTGCTTGCCGTCGAGTGCCGCCTGAACCGCCTATCGGGCATCCTTGAGCGTATTGGGGCAGGGTTGGGCCCCGTTGCCTCGTCGCCAAGCTTTGAGGGCTGCTCGCTCTTTGACCTATGGCATATCAGCAAGACGACAAACGACGTTCCTCGCTTGCTCGAAACGCTGTCGAATGACAACCCGTGGGCCAAGCCGGGGACGGTTGCGTGCCAGCCGGGTGGCGAGTGGGACGTTCGCACTCGCTTTGCACGTCTCGTAGAAGCGCTCAACGTGGTCACGCGGCTCGACTATACCTATCGAGCGAACGTTGCCGAGGGCATCATGCTGGTGCGATTTGGCCGCACGGTTGTCGATGCTATGCCGCGACGCGAATACGATGCTCAAGATGACGCCTGGCGCGAGGTGGATGAGCCTAAGCGCGCGGCATGGGCCACTGAGCACGATGCGCGTGTTGCGCTTACACTCGCGGCGGCTTGCTTTGCTTCGGGTGCTCGCATCACGCGCTGCTACGTGCAGATTGCGGCTCCCGACGGCGAGCAGGGCGAGCGCGTTGTCGAAACGTATTCCTTTGGCCGTGCGGCCTATCTGGCTGATTGCGTTTCTGTCGCCAAGGATCTTGAGAGCATGGATATGGACGACATGCCCTGCAAGCATTTGCTCGAGGCATATGAGGCAGATGCTCCGGACATGATTGAGCCTGCAGAGGTTCACGCCCGACCACGTGATGACCATCGTTCATTGCCGCCTGCGCTTCGCGATTTGCTGCTCGCTGATACGGCTGACGAGCTTGAGGTCATGGAGGAGGACAACGATCCGTATGTCGCCCGTGTCGTCGAGCTGCGCGAGCAATTCAAAGTTGACCGAGCTGGTGCTTTCGAGGGCTTTTCTCGCCTTGTCGAGGAGCTGGAAGCCAAGTGTACGGTTGCTGAGCTTTTGGCGACGGGCCCAGTGCAGACCCAGTTCTGCGACAACCAGCTGGTGCGCATGGTGCTGCCGGTGATGGAGGAGGACCGTTCCGTGCGTATCCTTCGCGCTCCCGATGCGCTGTATTTTGCCCAGCACGAGATTTGCAGCTTTTACGCCGAACAAGAGGACTTTGAGCGTGCGCTGCCCGAGGTGCGTCGTCTCTACGATTTGGCACGCTCGTCAATGCAGTCTCACTTTGCCCTGATCAACGTGCTGGCACGTCTGGAGCGCTATGACGAGATTATCGAGGTGGCGCGCCACGGCCTGCGCATCGCCAGCGACCGAACTTCGATCGGTTACCTGTTCTATCGCCTGGCATTCGCCTACTGGAACTGCGACCAGCTCGAGCTGGCGCTGGCGTGCTACCGCCTGGTGCCGCGCGGCGAGGAGTCGGGTGGCAGTGCGCAGGAGGAAATGCAGGGCCTTATGAACGAGATGGGCGTCATCAAACCGCCCACGTTTGAGGAGGCTGTCGAGACTATCCGCAAGGCAGGTCTTGAGCTGCCGCCGGTGCCCGCCGTGACCAATCAACTCGCGGATGCCGCCGTGCAACTCGTCGACAACGGCTTCTTTTTCCTGGCGCGCGGCTGCATCTATCAAATGTGGCGCACCATGGGCAACGATGAGCTCGGCTCCCTCAACCGCTCGCTGGGATAGGGGCGGCTGGCCTGCTGTTTCCGCATTGAAAAGCAAACTTGTTCAGTATAGTGAACGGAAATGCCTCCGATTTGTTCAATATACTGAACGAAATTAGATATAATTTGTTCAGTATATTGAACAAATCGGAGGCCCTATGAATCGCGAACTCCTAAAGCATGTGATTTTTGACCAACACGAGGTTATTCGCAGCGCGACGATTGTGCCGCGCCGTTACCACTTGGATCCCCAGGGAAACTATGTCATCACGGGCCTTCGTCGTTCGGGAAAATCAACGCTGCTTTATAAAGTTGCGCGCGATTTGGTTAGAGACGGAGCAGCGTGGAACCAGATAATCTATATCAACTTTGAGGATGAGCGCCTCGCTGAATTCACTTCTGCTGATTTCAACGATATCTTGCTCGCTCAAAGCGAGCTGAGCGATCGAGAGGGTTATTTTTTCCTTGACGAAGTCCAAAACATCGAGGGCTGGGAAAAATTTGCGCGGCGATTAACAGATTCTGGCAGACGCGCCTATATAACGGGCAGCAATGCGAAGATGCTGAGCAGTCAGATTGAAACGACGCTTGGCGGTCGTTTCCTGGTCAAACACGTCACTCCCTACCGATTCGACGAATATCTAGACGCATTGGGGAAAAGCCGCGACGAGGCGGCGCTGTACTCGACGTCGGGTAGGGGCGCCTTGAGCGCGGCATTCGATTCTTTCTATACCTACGGCGGATTTCCTGAGTCCCTTCGTTATGAGGCTCCGCGAGAATACGTTGAGAGCGTCTATCAAAAAGTTTTGCTCGGAGATGTCGTTGCGCGCAATAACGTGCGTAACCCTCAGGCCATGCGTGTGCTTGTGAAGAAAGTTGCGGAAACGGTCCACAACGAGGCTTCTTTCTCATCCCTGCATGGAATGCTCAAAGGCATTGGATATGGCCTAAGCAAGGCGGCCCTCATCGAGTACTTGGGGATGATTGAAGAGGCGTACCTGCTCTTTGTCGTTAAAAACGCAACGGCAAAATTCGTAGAACGTGAAGGTAGCCCCAAATACTATTTTTCGGATAATGGTTTGCTCAACCTCTTCTTGGTGAATAAGGAACCGGTGCTGCTCGAAAATGAAATTGCGGTTGCGATGCATGATGTGTACGGAGATGCGCTCTGCTATCTAAAATCCGCAAAGAACGGGATTGATGTCGATTTCTACGTGCCCGAGAGGGGGCTTGCGGTTCAGGTGGCGTATTCATTATCGGAAAGCGCCCGGTCGCGCGAAATTGACAACTTGGTAAAGCTTGCCAAGGTTGATGACGCCGTGAACAGGCTTGTTATTGTGACAAAAGAAGACGAAGGGGACCTCGATGTTGAGGGTGCGCACATCGAGGTTATCCCTGCCTGGAAGTTCATCTTGAGGGACCTCTACAGCCAGCCGAGTGCGTGATTGGTTTCTACCGGAAACTTGCGGGCTGTTGGGATCGGTGGTATTTGCATCGCCTGCGCATAGATAAGGTATAACGAGTTAAGGTGCGACTTACTATGGCGAACGCAACGGTGATGGGGGTTACGGGACTGCTCGTGTCGGCTCAGATGGGTCTGGCAAGTGTAATCGTGACAAAGGAGGTAGAGGAGAAGTTTCTCGCCGTATAATCACGTGCATGGTTGGTGTTGTGCAACAGCGTCTTATTTGTCCAACAGGCTCAAATTATTACCCGCTCAAAATCTCTTTTAGGGGATAGCTGTCTCACGTATCTTGTGAATCAACAAAGGGAAGGTCGCATACGCGATCGGGAAAAGGGAAGGAGAGCGATCACTGTGTATTGCCCTCAATGTGGAGCTAAGAACGTCGAGAGCGCCAAATTCTGCTATGCCTGCGGAACGCCACTGGCTCCCTCTGCTTCGGTGCCGGAGGAGCCTAAAGCGCCAGAGGCTGACGAGAGCATGAATCAGGATGCAGCGCTCGAGCAGGGCACTCCTGTTTCGTCGCAACAGCCCGCGGACAATCAAGCATTCCAGAATACTGGTTACGTTGAGCCACACGCCACTTCGATCAGAGCACAGTCCGCACCTGCCAACTCGGGAGTGGGTTCCAAAATCGCTGCAATTCCCACGAAGCAAAAGGCAATCATCGGCGGTGTTGTCGCAGTCGTCCTGGTTGCCGTTGTTGCCGTGGTCGTGTTCCTGAACAGCGGCCCCTCCAACGGCACGATTGAGCAGATCGTGCGCGAGAACGTCTCGACCAAGGATATGAGTACCGGCTCGATGTGGAGCGACGGTAGCGATTACTCCATCAAGTCGGTCAAGGTGCTCAACAAGCAAAAGGACAGTATGCAGGGCGTCTCGAGCTACCAGGTCATGGGTGTTAGGATTTCTGATCCTTATTCTGCAAGGATTGAGATCGTGTTTGCCAACAATGACTCCGAGGTCACCAAGCAGGGCAATATCAATTTGGTCAAGGCCAATGGCAAATGGGACACGATTTACTTTAGTGGGTCGGATCTCGAAACCACGGGAACCAAGGTAACCGGGGGCGTCGACGAGAAAAAGGTCATCCAGAATATGGGGACGATTCTGAGCACGGCTGACGCAAGCGGCTATTCAACGAGTCTGTCCTCGCTGTATGGCAACGGCGATTTTAAGGTCAAGAAAAGCGACCTTAACCCGGATGAGGCCACGGATACCGTAAAGATCTCTTGCAAGTCGAGCTCGACATATAGTGAAAGCAAAGGCACCATTACCGCTAAGTTTGTCTATGGCGGCAATGGCTGGGAGCTCAATTCCGTTGATGCGAGCGATGATATCGACAAAGTGAGCTATCAGAAGCTCGTGGGAACGTGGACCGGCAAGTTTAAGAGCCAGTCAAGTAGCGAGGAATGCTTTGGCGGCAAGGCGAATCCCGTTAAGGTGACGATTACCAAGGTTGACGATGAGACTGGCGAGGTCGAGGGAACGTTTAGTGGCGTGGCGCATAATCACAAAACACCCGATAACGCAGAGGATTCCGATGCCGGCGATACCGTGCTTACCGATGTTCCGTTCAACATGGTGTTCACGTTTAATTCCTCGTGGTCGTATCCTTCGGATGACTATGAGTGCCCCCAAGACGCAAACGGCAAAGTGACGTTTTCGCTGAGCTTTGGCGATGATGCCGAAGCGAAGATCAAAACATCTTATCTGCCAGGCAGCATTTTTGATAGCTCGTACTATTACGATACCTATACGCTGACCAAGGACAACTAGAGCGATTCATTTGAGACGGTTGGCGACCCTGCAGCTGTTTGCGGGGCCGCCGCGATGAAGGAGGAGCATCGATGTTCTGCCCGGTATGTGGAACAAAAGTAGAAGACAGCGCGCGTTTCTGCACCGGTTGCGGTGCTCCGCTTGGCGCACTGCAACAAGGTGGCGTTGATGCGCCTACGCAGGTGAATCCGACTGGAGTCGTTAACTCCGCAGGCCCCGCGAATCCGGTGGACTTTGGATCTCCGGCACCGATACCGCAACAGCTCAAGCGCTCTAGTATGCTCGACTTCCTCGTAGAGAGGCGTCAGATCGGCAATCGCCTGGTACCGACGTTCGCTCTTATCATCGCAAGCTTCATTGCCGCCGCAGGCATCGCCTACGCCGCATTCATGCTCTACAAGAATGTTGTCGAGCCCCGTATCCAGGAGCCCGTCCAGCAGGAGCAGACGGCGAAAAAGAGCAAGGAGCAGCAGAAGTCCTCGGAAAAAGACGATAAGGAAAAAGCAAACAAGGAAGCCCACGTTGCCTACGATGAGGTTTTAAATCAGTATCGCGAGGCTTTTGCTGATGGATCTTTGACCCAAGGCTATGAAGATAATGGATTCGTATACGACGACGCCGTGGAATCGCCATATTGGACTGATAGTCAGAAGGATTCAAAATACCCACTATTCAATTACTCTATGGACGTGCCGGGGACCGGCATAACCGCGCAAGGAATGCGTTACCTCTATAAGGATTTGGATGGAGATGGGGTAGATGAGCTTCTTTTTGGTCATGTAGATGACGACGCGGGGATTAGTTGCCCGTCTTCATGTGTGCTAGCTATCTATACTTTTGTGGACGGTCAAGCTAAAGGGCTCGTTGCCGTAACAGGCTACAGACAGGGCATGGAGCTTTGCACGGACAATATTATTTGTCAGTGCGGCAATGGCGGATGGGCAGTGGTCGCTTGGGATTATAGCCGGCTGATCGAAGGGCGTTTCGAGAGCGAGACGATAATGTCTCAGGATCGCGACGACGATACAAAGATTGCAACTGTTGAGTGCACGGGGGCAATTAATGATACGGCGAGCGATTCATTCGAAGGCATACATGATGCTTCTCATTTAGTAAATTGCAACGCACTGATTCAAAAAGTCGAGAATACCTACCCGGTTGACACTTCAGCAGCTTGGCAACCGCTGATCTAGCAAGGAGCAAATATGTTCTGTCCAAAATGCGGCGCTAAGCTCGCCGACAATTTAAAGTTTTGCACCGAGTGCGGTGCTTCGTTAGAGGGCGCGGCTCAGGTGTTGGCCGAAGTTCGCGAAAAGACGAGCGCGGACGGCTCTCCATCCGAGCTTTCTGGTGAAACACTCGCCGATGGCGCTATGGTGACTGATGCTGTTGACGAAGCTGTTGGGGTGGAGCCTGAATTCGGAACGGATGAGCATGTGCCCGACAACACCCTGCAAGCGAGTGAATCCGTGCAAACATCGACTACGGCAAATGCAGCATCTCAAGCTGCAATTCCTCAACGGAAAGAGCCCAAGGTGCTCTATGTCCTTGGAATCGCCGTTGGACTTATCGTGATCGGGCTAGTGTCCCGGCGGCTTTTCTTTAGCGATTTTGGCGGCAATTCCGCTACGTTCGGCCAAAAGGAATCGGTGATTTGTGTTCTTGATACCAAGGTAATTCCGAAAGATTCAGACGGTAATACGATTACATCTTTTGTAGCGGAGCTTATTGATGAGGACGGTCGCTCTTCGAAGGTAAAAGTAACCGGGGAGTCAGGCTTTTCGATGGGGAAGTTTAAGGATGCCAAAGAGGGACCGTATACACTCAAAGTGACCAACAAGCAGACAAAGGTCGAGTACTCGATTCCGGTAAAGCTTGTGGGCGGTAGCCATAAATCTGAGGCTGAAACTGAAATCACTGTTCAGGCTCCCGCAAAGAAGCCTGCTGCAGATGCCGGGAAGGATAATGCGGACGGGGAAGACGTGGACCCCAGTCAGATTGCTGCATATCGTGCATACAGCCAAAAGTGTCGCGAGTACCTCAATAAATATGGCGAGGCGCGCGTTGTTGAGACATATGGATATGCGCTGACGGGATTTTGTGTGGCGGATTTGATCGATTTCGACAACGATGGGAGCGATGAGCTACTTACGATTGCGTGCAGCCTGGATGAGGGTGCGTCTCAGATGGACTGGGCCGGCACAGATTCGACCAAGCCGTACGAAGTTGAGGTCTGGTCTTACGTCGACGGTGGCCTGAAGCGCGTATATGAGCAGCATTGGGTTGATTTCAGCAACGGCGGCGGTGAGTTTCTCACGCTTACGAAGAAGTCCAACAAGGTCTTTATCGAGAGCGATATGTTTACGATGAGCGATCAGATGAAGGCCATGTGCGAGAAAAGCGATATCCTCTCCGCTTCAATTACGACGATGCGTGGCAAGGAAGGCGACTCTTTTGAGGACGACATTTCAATCGAATTTGCCAGTAGTTACTCGTCGGGTGCATGCGAATCCTTCTGCCTAGTACAAGGAAAGCCTGCATCCGAGGAGGAGTATATGGACGCCCTGAAGAGTTATGACCAATACGCAACCTATGCATTGCTGGATTTCAGTACTACGAAAAACGAGTATCAGGATTCGACCTATTTGTCCTTGCAAGATGTTCAGCAAAGGACTGCTGACACGCTATCAAAGCTTGATAAAGCGTAGATGTGTATTTGGTCAGTTGGGCATAGAGAGAGTTTCCGATCTAGCTGCTGCGACATGGAGGGACTCAAAAGCAAGAAGCCCGGATGCGCGTTAATTGCGCATCCGGGCTTCATCTTGCCGAGGTTATTTGTCGTCTACCGTTAGAGCCTGGCTCCGTTCAGGACGAAGTCCGCCGATGTCAAGGAGTTGAGGAGGTTCATCTGGTCGTGGAGTTCGTTCATGTGGTCGATCAGCGTCTGCTGGAAAAGCGCGTTGCGTTCTCGGTCCTGCTGGCTTCTCCGTCTCTCCAGCTCGGCTTCGTAGCAGGCGATTGCCTCTTTGGGGTTGTCGGCCTTTCCGTCGCGGATGACATCCTCGAGTGCCTTGAGCATCCAAGGGCTTGAGTAGTCGAAACCGATGATGTAACACCGTTGATTTTATTTTCGTTGAATTTTTCGAAATTGATTTGAAGTTTCAATTTCTCTTTGATTGCCTTTTTCACCTGAAGATCAGTATTCTCGTCGCGGAGTCTAATCTCACGCTGCCAGTGCTTTCGGCGATTGAATAGCAGCAAAAAAACGAGGAGCGGGATGGCCAGGATGACTGCACCGGCTTTTAAATCGTCCGCTGGGCCGTCTTGATAGCCAGGGCCGAATCTTAAGATGGAGGGGATGATTTCTAAAGATACAAAAATGAGGAAGCCAATCAGGACCTTTTTTGACTTACGAAAAGCTGTATCGTTTGCAAGGGCGTTTTTCAACTCGGTTTTTTCGGCCTGATAGACGGCAATCTTGGCGCAGATGCGCTCTATTTGATCATAACAATCGTTAACTTGGAGGACGTGGTTGCGAAATCTGCTTAAGAAATCGCACCACTGAGACCGTGTTTCCAACTCAGCGAGGTTGTGCTTGGTGGCTGGCTTTTCGATATGCAAGGTGCCGGTTGCGGAAATGGACTTGCCGCACGCATTGCAGTAAGTAGCTCCATCTGGATTGTTGGCGCCGCAGTGATTGCAGTACATGAATATGTCCTTACGTGATGTGGAACAAAGGCGGCAAAATGATATTCCTATTGCTCCAAAAGGATGGCGGCTATGCCCCTAATTTCGGTATGAGGTATATATTTTGACGAAGCCGAGGAAGCGCGATTCTCCAACCCCGCTTTACGACAGCCCAGTTGAGCCTTTGTAAGACCAGCTGTTAAACTTGTTAAAGTTTGCTAAAGTTGTTAAACTTTGCCGCCGCGACTTCGGCAACGCCCATGTCCAGCTTACCTATCTCCGTTTGCAATCTTTTTGAGCTCGGCTTTTCGCTTGCTGCTGAGGAGCTGGTCTAGGTTGAGGCCCTCTGATCCACAGCGCTTAAGCAGACCGGAACCGTTGAATCCGTTTTCGGCAAGATCGTCTTCCAGCTCGTGCTTGAGCTGGGTCCATTTACTCAATTGTTTGCGAATATAGTCGGGGCGGCGTTCGGTTGCCTCGGCTATTTGGTTTACCGGCTGGCCTTCGGCGAATCGACGGCGTATTTCAAGCGTTTCCTGGCGGGTCTTTTCGTTTTTGGCGTCGGTCTTGCATTTCTCGCTGCAGTATTTGCGTTCCATGCCGCGGTGCCCGGCGAGCGAAAAGGCGCGTCCGCACTGCTCGCAGTAGCCGATGCGTACGGTGCTGAGCTTGCGCGAGAAATCGAACCACAGCCATGAGAGGTGGCTGTCAAAGGACAGAAAACCTGTGGACTCGCTGCCCTGGAACACATCGACATGCGCGCCCGAGAGGTGTGCAATCACGAGCGCCTGGACAAGTGCGGTGAGTGCGCCCTTGTCGGTGTCGTTGAGAAAGCTGCTCTGCGGAACGATGCTCGCGTCAGGGGCGATGTCGTAATAGCTCTGCTCGCTGGGAGCAAGCTTAAGATGTTCCATCGCGGCACGCGAATCGTCATCGCTTAGGTCAAGCAGCAGCTTAAGGGTCTCGAAGTCTTCCAATGTAAGCTCGTGATCAAAGGAGAACACGCGAAATTCAATAGCTGATGCAGCGGCGTCTCCGGTGGCGGAAACAAATGCGTAGAAATAGCCATCGCTCGATTCGATGCGGCGGATAATCGGCAGGCTTTTAAAACATGCAGCGTAGCCGCCGCTTATGCCCAGATAAATCGAGTACATGATGAAGGATGATTCGTCTGCCTCGCTTGAGATGACGACCTTATCAATCTGCCTGATGGCACGTACTTTTGCGATATTGCAGTTGCCGTTGAGGAATTCCTGAATGCGAACCGCGACAAGTGCCGATACGGCGGCGTATGCCCAATCACGCACTATCTCCGTTTCGCTGACACCGAAAAGAGGGCCTGTTTGACGTGCAAAATCAACAATGTTGCCCACGTCTACGCGAATGGGGGATTCGGGGTTGCCGGTGGGCTCGACGCATGAAGCGAGTTTGATCAGGTCCGCATGGCGCTCGCTATGCTTGGGCGCGGCGTTATGGTTAAGCTCGCTAAGTTCGATGGGTTGGTATAAATCAAAGAACAGGAGCGTGTCGCTGGCGGTTTGCCCGTCGTGGGGCTCAACGGTTTTGACGCCCTTAAAGGGGATAAATCCTTGCGCCGTCTTAGTTTGCGAAAGATTGAACATAGCGCTCCTACCTTGTGCTTTTCTATAGGGAGTATATCAAATAATTACCCGGTCAAAATCACTGTAATTGGGTTACTGCAAATCGTATCTTATGTGGTGTCAGGAAGAGGGACAGCAGAAAGGACCCTATCATGTATTGCAAGCAGTGTGGATCGCAGGTCAATGAAGGCGCCAAGTTCTGCGGCGTGTGCGGCACTCCTACGGTTGCGGCCGAAGCAACGCCGGAGGATGTGGCTGCTAACAGCCGCCATACCTTTTATGCTCCCCAGAGCACCGGCATTGGAGCTATCGAGTTCATCACCTCGTACATCACGTTCTATCTTAAGGGGAGCATCGAGTTCACCAACGACAACGTGATCGCGCAGGTGCCCAATACGATTCTCGGTGTTATTCCGCTCGGCCGCCGTAAGCGCACGCTCGATGTTGCGCATATCACGTCAACGGTGAGCGACTTTAAGGTTGACATCAAGAAACTGCTGATTGGTGCGGTGATTGCGCTGGTTGGCCTGTGCAGCTTGGGAGATCCGGACAGCATCTTACTCGCTCTGGCAATCATGGCGTTCGGTGTGCTCATGGTGCTCAACGCATTGGTCTCGTACGTGGCGATTTCAATGGACTCGGGCGAGCTCGTTATCATTCCGTTGGTAGTTTTTGAGCGCGACAAGGCCGATATGATTGCCGATAACATCAACAGGCTGCTGAGCGCTCGCAAGTACGACACCAACGTGCGCATCCATACCGAGAATGCTGCCGACCGCATGGCGTACGGTCAGGCACAGATTGTCGACGCCATCAACGGGCTTCGATAGGCTCAAATTAATCAAGGTGCCGTCGAGAGATGCTTGACGGCACCTTATGATGGAATGGCTCATTGTGACAGGTGTTCCTGATGCGATGCGCCGGCAGATGCGGATCAACGGGAGAAGCGATGTTTTGCACAAACTGCGGTGCCAAAATCGAAGAAAGCGCTTGCTTTTGCGGTAGCTGTGGCTGCCGCGTCGCAGGCACGGCGGCCAATGCGGGATATGAGCCGTATCCCGCTCAGCCTCAAAACGTCGTCTATCCTCAGCAGAATGTGCAATATCCGCTCGAAGCCCAGGTGGCTCCGCAGCGCTCGTCCTTCGCCTCGTTTTTGATCGAGCGGCGCCAAATCGGTCGCACAATGGTCCCGACGTTTGCCATCATCCTCGCCGTAATGATCGTCGCCGCCGGTACGGCATACGCGCTGTGCAAGGTATACCAGGTCTTCGTTGCTCCAGCACTCGAGCAAAAGAGCGAGCCAGCGGTCAAAGGTAAGGGAGAATCGAATAAGGAGACCGTCTCAGCTCAGAACGAAAAAGCCCATGATGCCTATGATGGAATCGTTGATATTTACAGGCAGTACGGAGAATACTGCGATGAGAATGAAGCGGAGCAATGGAGCGAGGAGTCGTCGAAGAAACTCGACGATCTCATGGCCGACCAAAGCTATATCGGACCCTATGCATACAACAAGCGCACTGGCCCGGATTATTTTGAAGCATATTACTTGGAAAAAGATCTCGATGGCGATGGGATAGACGAGCTACTTGTTGCTCAAGAGTATTGTTATGAGAAGGGCGTCCGAGATAGCTTTGACCTTGTAAATATCTACTACTTTGAGGACGGCAAAGCTAAATCCATCTATGACAACATTGGTGACGGAATGGCGACCGCGATGCTGTCCAAGGATGGCTTCCTCATCATGGGGGAGAGCCAGACAATCGAGCTATGTGATGGCGGGAAGATAGCTCTGAGGACACGCCAAGATAGGTATAGTGCGAGCTACTACTTTGACTATACGAACGGCAAAATGAGTCTGACGGATGCCCTGCAGCTCAACTACGACAGTTCGTCTGATGACGAGAATTCCTATAAGGTGATGCTCATAGAAAGTGGCAAAAGACAGCCGGATCAGATGGTCGTCGGTTGGCAAAACGCAGGGATAATGCGTGATGAGTTTGATGCCAAGTATCAGGCTTCGAGTGAGAGCAGCGATCTTCTCGCAAGCCAAGATTGGACCAAGGTCGAGTAATGTCGGCCGAATAACCTCTTTGGTGGTATTGGCTAGTGGGATTGACGACGGACAGATATGAGTTTCAAATTCCCCCTTGCCCATCCTCGACTGTTTGGTTACTATAGAACGGCTGTTACGGAGAGCTGACCGAGAGGCCGAAGGTGCTCGCCTGCTAAGCGAGTATGCCCCAAAAGGGCATCTGGGGTTCGAATCCCCAGCTCTCCGCCAGTAAGACTTTAAAGAAGGGTTCCGAAAGGGACCCTTTTTTGTTATCAAAAACGTTAACTGGGGATTCGAACCTCAAAAAATGAGGCGCCCCGTTGGACGCCTCATTTGGTTCGATGTGATAACGCTTTGGCCCTACACCTCAGGAGCCTTGGCTACGGTCTCGCTCTCGGCTGTGAGCGGGCGGTTGTCGATGCGGCGGCCCAGGCGGTCGAGCTTCACAAGCAGCCACTCGATGGGATTGGGCCCCGTTCCTTCCTCGTCGGCAACCAGGTCCATGACGGCAATCTTGGTGCCGTCCTGCTTAAGCGTAACGCTGCCCACCTTATCGCCAACATGCACCGTGCCCGAAAGGTCATCGTAGCTAACCTTTTCGGTCACTTCGCCGGCGAGTGAGAACACCGTTGCCTGCGCGGCGGGGTCGGCGAGCGTGGCGTCGATTGTCTTGTCCGTCCAATCTGTCTGGCTAATACGTGCCATGAGCGGGTTGCCGTTGGCGGTCTTCTCCTGCGTGTTGGCGATCGCGACCGTGGCCTTGTGGCCGTAGTACCAGTTGGCAAGGGTGGCTGTATCGGTAAAGCGCTGGTCGTTGGTGGTGGAGTTCAAAATAACGGTGTAGATTTCGTCGCCGTCGCGGTTGTAGGCGCTCGTAAAGCAATAGCCCGCGTCGTCGGTGGTGCCGGTCTTGCCGCCAATGTTTCCGTCCTGACCGAGCAAAACGTTGTGCGTGTCCATGGAATGCGAATGGTCGGAGCCGTCGGCGCCCGTAACCTCGATCCAGGAGTCCTCGCTCGCCACGACCTCGCGGAACGTGTCGTTTTTCATAGCCTCCTGCATCATGAGTGCTACATCATGTGCGGTCGAGTGCATATCGCCGGCCCACTCGTCAAAATCCAGGCCGTGCGGATTCTCGAAGACCGTGCCGGTGCAGCCGAGCTTTTTGGCGCGCTCGTTCATGGCCTTCACAAAGGTTGCCTCGGCGTTTTTGGTCTTGGGGTCGATCTTTTTGCCCACGTACTCGGCAAGCACGGTGGCGGCGTCGTTGCCCGAGGGGATCATCAGGCCGCGTAGTGCCTGTTCCACGGTGAGCTCGTCGCCTTCGAGCAGGCCGGCAGTCGAGTTGCCTACGGTGGCGGCAGCATTGCTCACCGTGACCTTCTCGTCCATCTTGCAGTTTTCGACGGTCAGGATTGCGGTCATGACCTTGGTGATCGAGGCAATCTTGACCTGTTCATCGGCGCCGCGTCCATAGTAGACGGTGCCGTCCTTGCCCATAACAAGGGCATTCGTCGCCTCGATATCGGGCAGGTTTTCTGTCGTGATGCCGCGGACGTCGGCGGTCTTGCCGCAGACGTCGTCGGTCGTGAGCACTTGGGCGCCGGCAACAGCGGGCACGCCGGCAACAAGGGCGATGGCGCAGGCAAAGCCGGCGGCAAGCTGGGCGGAGCGCTTTGCAAAAGAGGTGAGGGACTTCACAGATTTCGCTTTCGACGGGATGGTCTCTTCTGGCACTAGAGTATATCGTTTGCCGGCGACGACGATCGTTGCGAGCGCGCATGGCCCGCATTCGTGCTCGAACGGGCGCAAGGGTGCTTAAGGTCGACTTAATCGCCCGCGCTTGTTGTGTGTGGCGGGCGCCGCCTCGGGCATAATGGAGCGCGAGAGGAGCACGCATGAACGAGCGCATACTGGTAGTTGATGACGAGAAGGCCATCGCCGACCTGGTTGGTATCTACCTTACAAAGGAGGGCTTTGACGTCCAGATCGCCTACAGCGGGGCCGATGCGGCCAAGGCAATTCTGGAGCAAGAGTTTGACCTGGCGCTGCTCGATGTCATGCTGCCCGATATCGACGGCTTTGAGCTGCTGCGTACCATCCGTGCTGGCCATACCTATCCCGTAATTATGTTGACGGCACGCGATGCCCAGCAGGATAAGATCGAAGGCCTTTCTCTTGGCGCGGACGATTACGTGGTCAAGCCGTTCCGCCCGCTGGAGCTCATCGCGCGCGTTCATGCTCAGTTGCGCCGCTACACCAGCTACGGCAGCCGCGCGCAGGCGACCGAGTCGCCGACCCTCCAGCTCGACGGCCTCGAGATCAACCGTGACGCTCGCTCCGTGACGGTGGACGGTGCGCCGGTGCGCCTCACGCCCATCGAGTATTCCATCTTGCTGTATCTGGCCGAGCATCACGGCAGCGTAGTGCCCGTGGAGGACCTGTTCCGCGCGGTGTGGAACGAGGACTTTATGCCCGGCTCCAACAATACGGTGATGGTACACATTCGTCACCTGCGCGAAAAGATCGATGACGACGCTCAGAAGCCGCGTTTTATTAAAAACGTTTGGGGCGTCGGCTATATCATCGAATAACGCCTTTGTTTGCGAGGACATGGACATGACAAAAGACGATAAGCAGTTGTTCGAGGTGCCCGATCGGCTCTTTGAATACGTGAGGGCGGTCGTCGATAATCGCGCGCTTGCGACGGTGCTGCTCTTTTTGCTGAGTCTGCTGCTGATCGGCATTGATAACATCGCCGGTATCTTGGCGGTGCTACTCATCGGCTTCTTGCTGATCGATCGCTTTGAAATCGTGCGTCGTTGCGTGGTGATCGGCGGTGCCGCGTGGGTCATGACGCTGGCGATCGGTGCCATGGCACTCGGTGGCATTGAGGGACCGGTGCTGTTCGATGCCGGCTTTGTATTCAACATGCTTGGCTTTGTCTTGGCGCTCGCCGTGTGCGTTCTGTTCTTTTGCGGCCGCGCTCTGTACTATCAGGGCTATGAGCAGGGTGAGCAGCATTCCGACCGCGTGCTTGCCGCCCGTATTCAGGACCGTCTGATCGATCATCCCGACGCGTGGGACAACATCGACGGCGACTTCCTGGAGGTCGAGGGTGTGCTCAATCGTGTGCGCGATCGCGAACGCAAAGTCCAGCAGGCCCTGCGTGACGAGTCACATCGCAAGGACGATTTGGTCACATACTTGGCGCATGACCTGCGCACGCCGCTTGCCAGCGTGGTGGGCTACCTCTCGCTGTTGCAGGAGGCGCCCGACCTGCCGGTTGAGCAGCGCGCGCACTTTACAGGCGTGGCGCTCGACAAGGCGCACCGACTCGACGCGCTTATTGAGGAGTTCTTTGATATCACGCGCTTTGACTTCCACGATATTGTGCTCACGCGCGGCTACGTCGACCTGGGATTGCTGCTGGCGCAGGTGGCCGATGAGTTCTATCCCATTCTCAACGAGCAGCACAAAGATGTCCAAGTTGATGTGCGTGAGGACCTGACGGTGCTCGTGGATGGCGACAAGATGGCTCGCGTGTTCAACAACATCATGAAAAACGCTATCGCCTATAGCTACGAAGGATCGACCATTGCGATCGAGGCCCGACGCCAAGATGACGGTGGCGTGCGAATTCGCTTTATCAATCAGGGTGATCCGATTCCGGCGGCTAAGCTCAGGGTGATCTTTGAGAAGTTCTATCGCCTGGACGCGGCACGTGCGACCAATCGCGGCGGCGCCGGCCTGGGCCTTGCCATCGCCAAGGAGATTGTCGCGGCACACAGCGGCACCATTGCGTGCGAATCGACGCCCGAGCACACGGTGTTTACCATTGCACTGCCCGCTACATAACCAGCGTGCCCTTACAAACACTTGACAATGCGCTCACGTGCGTATGAGCCGCGATTTCTACTATCGATACTGCTGAATTGATATCGATATGGAGGTATGCGGTATGACGGCTGCTGCGGCGATGGAGCCTACGGAGCTTGAGGAACTCATAGAGGCGCAGGCCGAGGCCGCGCACGAGCGCGAAGTTGGGGATGCGACTCGCCCCACGGCGCAGGACCTTGCCGCCTCGCCGACGCGCATCGATGTTGAGGGCCTTGACCTGTTTTACGGCGACCATCATGCGCTCAAGGACGTGAGCATCAAAATTCGTGACAAGCAGATCACCTCGTTCATCGGGCCTTCGGGCTGCGGAAAGTCGACGCTGCTGCGCTGCTTTAACCGTATGAACGACGGTATCAAGGATTGCCGCATTGAAGGCAAGATTGCACTCGACGGCCAGAATATCCTGGGCGATTACGATATCTGCCGCTTGCGCCAGCGCGTGGGTATGGTGTTCCAACGCCCCAATCCGTTTCCCATGAGCATCTACGACAACGTCGCCTACGGTCCTCGCGGCATGGGGGTGCGCGACCGCGTCGTACTCGACGAGCTGGTCGAAGACTCCCTGCGACGCGCCGCACTGTGGGACGAGGTCAAGGACAAGCTCAAGGAATCGGGCCTGGGTTTATCGGGCGGCCAGCAGCAGCGTCTGTGCATCGCCCGTGCGCTGGCCGTGCAGCCCGACATTCTGCTGATGGACGAGCCGACCTCGGCGCTCGACCCCGTATCGACGCTGGTGGTGGAGCAGCTGGCCTGCGAGCTCAAGGAGACCTGCACGTTGGTGGTCGTTACGCACAACATGCAGCAGGCTGCGCGCATCTCCGACTCGGTCGCGTTCTTTTTGCTGGGCGAGCTGGTGGAGCATGCGCCCACCGCTCAGCTCTTCAAAAACCCGACCGATCCGCGCACGGCGGATTATTTGACGGGCCGTTTTGGCTGATACCATCTAGTACAGGCGCCTTTAGGGTTAAGATGCGGTCATGCCGGCCGCAAAGGGGTTCAACATGATCTATTACGTCGAGGACGATGACAACATTAGGGATTTGACGGTCTACGCGCTGCGCAAGCAGGGAATCGAGGCCGAGGGCTTTTCGTGCGATGGTGAGTTTAAGGCCGCCGTGGCGCGACGGGTGCCCGATGCCGTGCTGCTCGACATCATGCTGCCCGATACCGACGGCTTGGCGATTATGCGTCGTCTGCGTGCCGATCGCTTGACGGCGACGGTGCCCATTATGATGCTCACCGCCAAGGACACCGAGCTCGACAAGGTCATGGCGCTCGATGGCGGTGCCGACGATTACCTGACCAAGCCGTTCTCGCTTATGGAACTCGCTAGCCGTTGCCGTGCGCTGCTGCGCCGCGGCGGCATGGTCAAGCAGGCGAGCGATGTGCTCAGCGTGGGCGATATCGTACTTTCGCCCAGCCACCGCGAAGTGACTGTTGCCGGTGAACCGCTCAAGCTCACGCTGCGCGAATTCGACCTGCTCGAGTACCTCATGCGCAAACCTGGCGTGGTCTTTACCCGCGAGTCGCTGCTGCAGAGCGTATGGGGCTGGGACTTCGACGGCGGCTCGCGCACCGTCGACGTGCATGTGCAGACGCTCCGCCAAAAGCTCGGCGAGCGTGCGAGCGCCATAGAGACCGTGCGCGGCGTGGGCTATCGTCTGGCCGAGCCTACGGCCGATGACGATGCCGAAGGAGCCGACAGCGCGGCTAGCGCATAGGAGGAGTAGCTCGTGGTCTTAGCCCCCCAGGGAAAACGTACCCTGTCGCATCGCGTGTTCGCGACGATTTTTCTCTGCGCTATGGCGGTTATCGTGGCGTTTACGGTGCTGGGCGCGTTCTTTGTGCAAAATACCCTGGCAGATGCCACGAGCGCCAACCTTTCGCAGGAAACCGAGCTTATTGCCGCTGCCCTCAATGAGCAACGGGAGCCCATTTCCTTTCTGCGCAGCTTCGATCGCGAGGACTTGCGCATCACGCTGATCAACAAAGATGGGTCGGTTGCCTACGACAACGAGGCGTCGCCTTCTATGTTGCCCAATCACGGCGATCGTCCCGAGGTCGCCAAGGCTTTCGAGAGCGGCTCGGGTTCTGCGGAGCGCGCAAGCTCCACGCTCGACGAGATTATGCTGTACCGAGCCGTCCGACTTAACAACGGCCAGGTTGTTCGCTTGGCGCAAGCCCAACCTGGCGTTGCAGCGATTCTGATGTCTCTCGTGGCGCCGATGCTGCTCATTGCGGCGGCAGGTGCGGTGCTCTCGTTTTTCTTGGCGCGTCGTGAGTCCCGCGCCATCATTGAGCCGTTGCAGGAGGTCGATCTGGACCATCCTCGCCGCAGCTACGAGCATGCTTATGCCGAGATGGTTCCCATGCTCGAGCGCATTGAGTCGCAACGCCAGGAGCTCAAGCGCCAGATGGCGGTGCTGGCGGACAACGACCGCATGCGCCGCGAGTTCACGGCCAATATCACCCATGAGCTCAAGACCCCGCTTACGGCAATCTCAGGCTATGCCGAGCTCATTGCGAACGGCATGGTCGAGGGTGAGGACGATCTGCGCACCTTTGGCGGCCGCATCTACCGTGAGGCGGGCCGTTTGGCGGCGCTCGTCAACGATATCCTCACGCTTTCGAACTTGGATGAGTCCGAGCGTGCGAGCGATGGCGAGGCGGTGCCTATTGGCTCCACGGAGCCCATTGAGCTTTCGCGTGCTATCTACGCGGTCGAGCAGCGTCTTGAGCAGGTCGCCCGCCAGGCAAATGTGGCGATAGGACATGAGACCAAGTCTGTGGTCGTCGAAGGCGTATCGCGCCTGATCGATGAGCTCATCTACAACCTGGCGAGCAATGCCATTCGCTACAACCGGCCCGGCGGTACGGTGACGTTGCGGTGTGGAACCAACGACGACGGGCGCCCGTATCTGTCGGTTGCCGATACGGGTATTGGCATTGCGCCCGAGGAGCAGGGTAAGGTGTTCGAGCGTTTCTATCGCGTTGACAAGAGTCGTTCTAAAGCGCGCGGTGGAACGGGTCTGGGTCTGGCCATCGTCAAGCATGCCGCCCTGTATCATCACGCCTCGCTCGATCTGTCAAGCGAGTTGGGGGTGGGGACCACCATCACGGTGACGTTTCCCGCGCAACAGGACGAGCAGTTCGTGTAGCGGTACTGCAAACATGTGAATTTCACGCCGCATCGGGGCTGCCGGTGCGGCGTTAATGTTGCGCAACAATGGTGTCAGCGCTGTATCTTATGTATAGAGTTCGGACTTGGCAAAAAGATGCGATATTATACGAGCAGTTTTGTCGATATGAACTAGGGAAATGAAAGGCAAGCTGCATGACCCTTCTCGAACTGTTCCAGCTGCTTAAAAAGCACCTTAAGCTGGTCATCGCCCTCCCGGTGGTCTGCGCGATCGCCATGGGCGTCGTCTCCTTCACTATGATGGACAACACCTACACCGCCACGACGAGCATGTACATTCTCGCCAAGACCGATGGCAGCCAGACGAGCTACTACAACGACCTGTCGGCGAGCCAGATGCTCTCCAACGATATCGCGACGCTGCTCGATAGCGACAGCGTCAAGAGCGGTGCTGCTAAGGAACTGGGTCTTTCCAACTTGGATGATTACAAGGTGAGCGTTACGAGCGAGACCACGACTCGTGTCATTTCGCTGTCCGTGACCGGCGACAGCCCCGACGGTGCCGCCGCTGTCGCCAACGCCATTGCCAACTCGGTGTCTACCGTGGCTCAGGACGTTGACGCCGCCCAGGCCGTCAACGTGATCGATAAGGCAAAGATTCCCAACCAGCCCAGCGGCCCCAATCGCAAGCTCTACATCGCGGTCGCCGCTCTGGCCGGCCTGTTCGTCGCCGTTGCAATTGTCGTGCTGCTCGACATGCTCAATACCCGCGTCCGCTCCGTTGACGATGCCGTCGAGCTGCTCGGTGTGCCCGTTATCGGCCGTTTCCCCGTTGTGAAGGGCGGTAAGTAATTCATGGCCCGTAAAAAGAAAACCAGCGATACCCTCGCCTTTAGCAACGCAGCCAAGACGCTGCTGGCAAACATTCGCTTTGCGAGTGTCGATACGCCGATCAAGTCCATTACCGTGACGTCCTCCATCCCTAACGAGGGCAAGTCCACCATTGCGGTCAATCTGGCTCAGGCCATTGCGACCAGCGGCAAGAGTGTCCTTCTCGTCGAGTGCGACATGCGTCACCGTACGCTTGCCAACCTGCTGGGCCTCCGTCATTCCGGTGGCCTGTACGCCGTCCTTTCCGACCAAATGTCGATTGACGAGGCTGTCGTCGAAACCGGTCAGCCCAACTTCTTCTTCCTCGATGCCGAGCCGCGCATTCCCAACCCGGCTGACATTATCGCCTCGCGCCGCTTTGCCAAGCTGGTTGCCGCGCTGGAGGAGAAGTACCAGTACGTCATTTTCGATACGCCGCCCGTGGGCACCTTTGTCGATGCCGCCGAGGTCGCCGCGATTACCGACGGCACCATCTACGTTGTCCGTGAGGACTTCGCCAAGCGCAACGAGATCCTTGCCGCCTTCGACCAGCTTAACAAGGCCGAGGTTAACGTAATTGGCACGGTCATGAACTGCTGTGAGACCTCGAGCCATGACTACTACTACTCTTACTATGGCGAGGACAAGGGCCAGAACAACGCTGTTGCCGGAGTTAACCCTGCTGTTGGCGGTGCCGCTGCAACGGGGACCCCTGCGAAGGCGAAGCGTTTTAAGAAATAGCAACGACGCAGATAAGAGGGCGATATGAGAGACATCCACTGCCATATCCTGCCCGGTGTTGACGACGGCGCGGCGAACCTCGAGCAAAGCTTGGCGATGCTCGAGGCGGCCCGCGCCGTCGGCGTTACGCACATGGTGTGTACGCCACACTGCCGGGACCCGTATTTCGACTTCGAAAAAATGTGGGAGGCCTATCGACTGCTTTGCGCGCATGCGGGCGATATGCATTTGCAGATGGGCTTTGAGGTCAATCATGCCAAGCTCATGGATTTGGGCATCGAATGGGCCGATCGCCTGCATTTCGATGGCTCAAACGAGTTTTTGCTTGAGCTCTCGACGCGTGCCGATTCGTATGACTTTGAGGAATACGAGAACACGATCTACGACTTGCAGTGTCGCGGTTACCAGGTGATTATTGCCCATCCCGAACGCTATCGTGCGATTCAAAAGGATGTGAGCGTGGCTGAACACCTGGTCGACCTGGGCTGCAAACTGCAGGCTTCGGCGGACTTTATCGCAGGTGGACGATTCGGTCGCGAAAAGAAGCCGGCGCAGCGCCTGTTTAAGCAGGACCTGTACAGCTATATCGCGAGCGATGCCCACAACGTGGGCCACTACGATTGCCTGGCAAAAGCACGCGCGAAGTTTAGCGTGGGAGCTCATTTCCGCTAAAATTTTCCCCCAACGTTCGCATCGAATGAAGGGGCTGCTATGGATATCCAACTTAAGACGGGTTGCTTTGATGACGCGGCGCTGGTGCGCCGCGCCGTTTTTATGGACGAGCAAGGCTACGAGAGCGAATTCGACGCTATCGATGAGGCGCAGACTTGCATCCATGTGACGCTGTACGTGGACGGCGAGCTCACCGGCTGCTCGCGCGTGTTTCCCGAGGAACTGGAGCGCGCGGCAGATGCAGAGGCTCCGGTTTCGCCGGCGTGCGATATGGACGAAGGCATCGCAGCGGGGGAGACCTATATTATGGGTCGCGTCGCCGTGCTGTCCGCCATGCGCCGTCGCGGTCTGGCAAGCAAGATTGTCGAAGCCAGCGAAGCTGCTGCGCGCGATGCCGGCGCCAAGCTCATAAAGTTGCATGCACAGGAGTACGTGCTGCCGCTCTACACCAAGGCCGGCTACACGCAGATTGCACCGGTGGACTACGAAGACGAAGGCCAGCCTCATGCCTGGATGGCCAAGCGCATGGGCGACAGATAGGGACATTCCTTTTCTGCCGGCAGTTGGGGACACTCCTCGGCAATCGACGCACGGGTGTTCCAACATACAGTTTTTCGATTCCGTATGTATATATGCGCGCTAATAGGTTATAAAATCTAAGTCTGAACATAGCAGGTCTGCGATGCGGCTCGGGCAACCGGGCCGTTTTTGCGGGCAGGGGTAGCGCGAAAGGACTGCACATGCGTCAATTTAAGACCGAGAGCAAAAAACTGCTCGACCTCATGATCAACTCCATCTACACCAATAAGGAAATCTTCCTGCGCGAGCTTATCTCCAACGCGAGCGATGCCGTCGACAAGCTCAACTTTAAGAGCCTTCAGGATCCGAGTGTCAAACTCGACCAGGGCGACCTGGCCATCCGTGTCTCCTTTGATAAGGACGCCCGCAGCATCACTATTTCGGATAACGGTATCGGCATGACCGCCGAGGAGCTCGAGCGCAACCTGGGCACCATCGCCCATTCCGGCTCCGAGGAGTTTAAGACCGAGAACGCCGAGCAGCAGGGTTCCGATGTCGACATCATCGGTCAGTTTGGCGTGGGTTTCTACTCCGCCTTTATGGTCGCCAGCCACGTGAAGGTCGTCAGCCGCGCTTATGGCGAGGATACCGCCCACGTTTGGGAGTCCGACGGCCTTGAGGGCTACACCATCGAGGATGGCGAGCGTGCTGAGCACGGTACCGATGTCATCCTGACGCTGCGCGAGAACGAGAAGCTCGATGCCGATGGCGAGGCCGAGACCTACGATCGCTTCCTGACCGAGTGGGGCCTCAAGAGCCTGATTCAGCAGTACAGCAACTATGTGCGCTACCCGATCCAGATGATGGTGAGCAAGAGTCGCCAGAAGCCCAAGCCCGAGGACGCCGGCGACGACTATAAGCCCGAGTACGAGGACTATCAGGAGCTCGAGACCATCAACTCCATGACGCCGATCTGGAAAAAGCGCAGCTCCGACGTTGAGCAGAAGGATTACAACGAGTTCTATAAGTCCACGTTCCACGACTTTGACGATCCCGCACGCACTATCAGCTTCCATGCCGAGGGTACGCTTGAGTACGATGCGCTGCTGTTTGTGCCGGGTCGCGCTCCGTTCGATCTGTACAGCAAGGACTACGAGAAGGGCCTGGCGCTCTACAGCTCCAACGTGCTGATTATGGAGAAGTGCGACGACCTGCTGCCCGACTACTACAACTTTGTGCGCGGTGTCGTGGACTCTGCCGACGTGACGCTCAATATTTCGCGTGAGACGCTGCAGCAGAATCGTCAGCTCAAGGCCATTGCCAAGCGTGTCGAGAAGAAGATCACCGCCGATCTCGAGGACATGCGCGACAACGACCGCGAGGCATACGAGAAGTTCTTTGAGAACTTTGGTCGCGGTCTTAAGTACGGCATCTACTCGAGCTATGGCATGAAGGCCGACGAGCTCGCCGACCTGCTGCTGTTCTGGTCTGCCAAGGAGCAGAAGATGATCACCCTTGCCGAGTATGCCAAGGGCATGCCCGAG
This sequence comes from Collinsella sp. CLA-JM-H32B, assembly GCF_040098065.1. Classification (NCBI taxonomy): domain Bacteria; kingdom Bacillati; phylum Actinomycetota; class Coriobacteriia; order Coriobacteriales; family Coriobacteriaceae; genus Collinsella; species Collinsella sp. CLA-JM-H32B. The sequence goes on from NZ_JBBNNA010000001.1 coordinate 179,571, forward strand.
GGCCAGAAGGCAATCTACTATGCCGCCGGCGATTCGCGCGAGCGTCTGGCCAAGATGCCCGTCGTGAAGGGCGTGCTCGACCGCGGCTACGATGTACTGCTGTTGACGCAGGACGTGGATGAGTTCACCTTCCAGGCCATGCGTGAGTACGTGGCTGCCGATATGCCCAAGGTCTACGAGGATGACACTGCTCGCGAGGCTGCCGAGAAGGCAGTTGCCGATGGTGCCGAGCCTGAGGTCGAAGATCGTCACCTGGAGCTCAAGAACGTCGCGACCGGCGATCTTGACTTGGCGACCGATGACGAGAAGAAGGAGGCCGAGGACGCCACTAAGGAGAACGAGGACCTCTTTAACGCCATGAAGGAGGCGCTCGGCGACAAGGTCGAGAAGGTTGCCGTCTCCGCGCGCCTGACCGATGCCCCCGCCTGCATTACCACCGAGGGCCCGCTTTCGCTCGAGATGGAGAAGGTGCTCCAGAAGGGTCCCGAGGGTACGCCCGACGGTATGCCCAAGAGCCAGCGCGTACTCGAGCTCAACGCCAAGCACCCGGTCTTCGCCAAGCTCGTCGCTGCCCAGAAGGCGGGCGACGCCGACAAGATTAAGCAGTACTCCGGCCTGCTCTACGACCAGGCCCTGCTCGTCGAGGGCATCCTCCCCGAGGACCCCGTAGCCTTCGCGGCAGCTGTTTGTAACTTGATGTAGTTCGGGGATACGGCACCGTAACTAGATTAGAACGAGAGTGGATAATTTCCCACTTTTGGCTCGAGCGCGGGCTTGAAGTGGGAGATTTTCCACTCTCGTTTCCTTTTGAATGATCCCTTGGGGACGGAGGAAAGCGGATCACCGGATCAGGCCGACCCCCTCGGTGATCCGTTTTCCTCCGTCCCCAAGGGATCAATTATTTGTCGGGGTTGTGGTTTTGTGACCTGCTGAAATTTAAGATACTGTACAACTGTACGTTAAATCATCTTCGTAGTATATTGCTACCCGCAAAACTCAGCACCATTGTGCCGCGAGGCACTAAAGCGTCTACGTACAATGGTTGTCGATAGTACGATTCGATTCAACGACAGGATGGATGGTCCAAGCGTGAGTCTCGGCAGCAAACTATCCAACGCAAAGGTCTCCTTTGCGATATTTAAGCGCGACATTAAGCGACTGCTTATGAATCCCGTCGCCCTGGTGGTCACCCTGGGCGTGTGCGTCATTCCCTCGCTGTATGCCTGGTACAACATCGTTGCAAACTGGGATCCGTACGGAAATACCCAGGGCATTAAAATCGCCATCGCCAACAACGATCAGGGCACCCAGAACGACCTAGTGGGAGAGCTCAACGCAGGCGATAAGGTGGTCGACCAGCTCAAGGAGAACGACCAGCTTGGCTGGACCTTCGTCGACTCGGCGGCAGATGCCAAAGAGGGCGTCGAAAGTGGCGAATACTATGCTGCCATCGTGATTCCCAAGAACTTCTCCGACAATCTCGTCTCGATGCTCGACGGCAATTACCATCAGCCGAAGCTCACCTATTACGTCAACGAGAAAAAGAGCGCCATTGCGCCCAAGGTCACCGATACCGGTGCCAACACCATCGAGGAGCAGATCAACTCGGAGTTTGTCTCCACGGTGGGCGAGACCGTCGCGGGCATTGCCAAAGATGCTGGCATCGACCTTAAAGACAAGGCAACCCAGACCCAGGATTCGCTGGCGGGCTCGGTGTCCGAGGCGTCTGATACCCTGGGCGAAGTACGTGATTCCATCGGCGACATGAACACCGCCATCGACAAGACAAGCAGCTCGATTGCTTCGGCCGATGCTGCGTTGGCGGGCCTGCAGGGACAGGCGCCTTCGCTAACGCAGGCAATCGCTCAGGGTAATGATCTGCTGGGCGAAGCTCGCACCACGGCTGGCAAGTCCATCACCTCGCTCTCCAAGGCGCTTTCGGAGGGCAGTATCGTGCTGAGTAAGACATCGGCTTCTGCGAACGCTGCGATTGGCAAACTCGCCGGTACGGTTACGTCCACGACCATTCGAATCGACAACTCGCTCGAATCCCTTCAGGCGACGATTGACCACAACAGCGCTGTCATCGAGCGCCTGCAGATTCTCGCTAACGATACGTCGACGGGATCGGAGGACGCCGACGCGCTCATCGCATCGACCATCAATTCGCTTCGCGAGCAAAACCAGAAGCTGCAGAGCATTAAGGATGGCCTTTCTGCACAGTCGAGGGCCATGGCAAACGACGCTAAGGCAATCTCGAACGCGAGTAACGAACTCAACGCGGCAATTCGGACCGGTACGGCTAACCTCGGTCAGGCTCAGACCGATCTGGGGCAGAACGCGCTGCCGAAGGCTTCGAGCGCGCTTGACTCCTTTGCCGCCGTTTCGGGCGATTTGACCGGCATTGTATCGGGTATGACCCCCACGATAGCGAGCGCGCGCGGCACGCTGGCGCAGCTCGACGCCACGCTCAAGCAGGCAAAGACCACGCTGTCCCAAACCGATGCCTCCCTTGCCAAGGTTCAGGACAAGCTCGCGACCGCCGCTAATGACATTGCGGCGCTGCAGACCTCTGAGTCTATGGGCGAGTTAGCCGACCTCATGGACGTCGACGTCAATGACGTGGCAGATTTCATGGCATCTCCGGTTGAGCTGACGTCCAAGTCAATCTATCCGGTCAAGAGCTTTGGCTCGGGCATCGCGCCCTTCTACACCAATCTGGCGCTGTGGGTAGGCGGCTATGTGCTCATCGCTATCTACAAGCTCGAGGTCGACCGCGAGGGCATCGGTAGCTTTACGGCGCGTCAGGGCTACTTTGGCCGCTGGCTGCTGATGGTGATCCTGGGTGCGTTCCAGGCCATTATCGTTACGGTGGGCGACCTGGTCATTGGCGTTCAGTGCGTCAATCCGCTGCTCTTTGTGCTGGGCGGCATCGCTATTTCGTTCACTTACGTCAACATCATCTATGCGCTGTCCACCACCTTTAAGCATATCGGCAAGGCAATCGGCGTCATCCTCGTCATTGTGCAGATCCCCGGTTCGTCGGGCATGTATCCCATCGAGATGATGCCCGGCTTCTTCCAATGGCTGCATCCGCTGCTGCCCTTCACCTATGGCATCAACCTGCTGCGCGAGACCGTCGGTGGCATGTATTCGTTCAACTACCTGTTCAACCTGTGCATCCTGGGCGTGTTCCTGATCGTGGCGCTCTTTATCGGTCTGCAGCTGCGCCCGTTGCTGCTCAACCTCAATCTGCTCTTTGATAAGCAGCTTTCCACGACGGGCCTCATGATCTGCGAGTCCAACGACCTGCCGCGCCAGCGCTATTCGCTGCGCACGGCCATGCGCGTCATGCTCGATTCGGATTCGTACCGTCGCGAGCTGCTCGATCATGCCGTGGCGTTTGAGCATCGCTACCCGTACTACATCAAGGGCGGTTTTGCCGCCGTGGTAGGCGTCCAGGTCCTGCTCTTTGTACTTTCGACGGTGCTCGATATCGACAATAACGGCAAGATCATCCTGCTTGTTATCTGGATCATTTCGGTCATCGCCATCTGTGGCTGGCTCATCAACATCGAGTACATCCGTGCGAGCCTCAATACCCAGATGCGTATCTCGGCGCTTTCGGATGAGGACCTGCGTCGCGAGATGCGCGAGCACACGGCCGCCATTCCTGCTGCCCGTCGCATGTTTGGTCTCAACGCCAGCGAGCGGGGCACCAAGGACAGCGAACAGCCCACGAGCCGTCTGCCGCATACCGGTGCGCATCGTAAAGCTCATGATGCCGACGGCGTTGACAACGTAAACGGAAACGACGGGGACACCACCCCGCTTGGCAAGCACTCCAAAGGAGGTGAGGCATAAATGAAAAACATCCTGCACCTGTTTAAGCGCGATGTCCAAAACGTGTCTCGCTCCGTGATTGGCTTGATTGTCGTGATGGGTCTCATTATCGTGCCGTGCCTGTACGCGTGGTTTAACATCGCCGGAAGCTGGGATCCGTATGGCAACACCGGCAATCTCAAGATCGCCGTGGTCAACACCGACGAGGGCTACGAGAGCGATCTGATTCCCGTCGAGGTCAACGTGGGCGAAAACGTAACCTCCACCCTGCGCGGCAACGAGAACTTCGACTGGGTCGTCCTCAACGACCGCGATAAGGCGATTGAGGGCGTTAAGTCGGGCGCGTACTACGCTGCCGTCGTTATCCCTAAAACGCTTAGCGCCGACATGATGACGCTTTTCTCGACCGAGGTGAAGCACGCCGATATCGAGTTCTATGAGAATCAGAAGGCCAACGCCATCGCGCAGATCGTGACTGAAAAGGGTTCGAGCGCCGTCCAGAGTCAGGTCAACGAGACCTTTACCAAGACCATCACGACCATCGGCCTTAAGACCGTGTCCAGCCTGCTCGACTATATGAGCACCGACCAGGTGAGCAACTTTATCGCCAATCTGTCCTCGACGCTGGGCGATTCGGTCCAGGACCTGCAGGACGTTCAGGCCAGTGCAACGTCGCTTGCGGGCATTTTGAGTTCTACGTCCGATTCACTGACATCGGCGGGCGGCATGCTCAAACAGTCCGGATCGACCGAGGAGTCGGTGAAGCAGCTCATGCAGCATGCCGAGAGCGGTATTGCCGATTCCGAGCAAGCGCTCAAGTCCGCCAGCGATGCAATCGATGCCGCTATTGATGGGAGCGCAGGTTCGTTCGATAACGTTTCTACCGAGCTCGCAAAGGCATTCGACGCTGCAAACCTGCATGTCAATCTTACGGTGCGTCAGCTCAACGATGGCGCAGCGTCACTCAAGAACCGTGCCGACGAGATTGATGCCACGGCGAATGAGCTCCGTAGTCTTGCTGGCCAGGTGAGTAACGATAAGCTCAAGGCAGGGCTTGAGGACGCGGCTGCTGAGCTTGACAAAACCGCGGCGGAGTACCGCAACAATGCCAATGAGCTGACGAACATCGCGACGTCGCTCACGAACAGCATGGCCGAGGTCAACAGCTCGCGTGCCGAGGTCGACCAGGCCATCGCCGATGCCAAGGCGGGTATCTCGGGTGCCAAGTCCGACTACGATTCTACGTTCTCGGTTAAGGCCAAGGAGCTCAAGAAGACCATTTCGGGCGTTCTGGATTCCCTGAACGGTATCTCGGGTGACCTAGATAGCGCCGTGAGCGGTCTGACCGACGCCTCTGGTTCGCTCGCGAAGGGTCTCTCCAAGGCTGCAAGGCTCGTCAACAAGGCTTCCGATCAGCTGGGTGAGGCATCGGACAAGATTAGCGCGTTCAAGGACGAGCTCGACGGTGCCCTTATGTCGGACGATCTGGCCACGATCAAGACGATGATCGGCAACGACCCCGATGGCCTCGCCGTGTCGCTTTCCGGCCCCGTTGCGCTCGATCGCAAGCCGGTCTATCCGATCCGCAACTACGGCTCGGCCATGGCGCCGTTCTACACGATTTTGTCGCTGTGGGTGGGCTCGATTGTTCTGGCGGCCATGATGAAGGTCTCGGTTGACGATGAGCTCATCAACGAACTCATCCCCGTGCGCCTGCACGAGATCTACCTGGGCCGTTATCTGTTCTTTGGCGGTCTGGCCTTGCTGCAGGCAACGCTCGTGTGCGCGGGCGACATTCTGTTCTTTGGCATCCAGTGCGACAACCCCCTGCAGTTTGTGCTTGCCGGCTGGGTCGCGAGCCTCGTGTTCTCCAATATCGTCTACACGCTCACGGTTTCGTTTGGAGATATCGGCAAGGCCCTCGCCGTCGTGCTGCTGGTCATGCAGGTCGGCGGTTCGGGCGGTACGTTCCCCATCGAGATGACCGGTCCCGTGTTCCAGGCGATCTATCCGTTCCTGCCGTTTACCCACGGCATCAACGCCATGCACGCCGCCATGGCCGGTGCCTACCATATGGAGTACTGGATTGAGCTGGGTATCTTGGCGAGCTACCTGATTCCGTCGCTGGCCCTGGGCGTCGTCTTCCGCCGCCCGGTTATCAAAGCCAACGACTGGATCATCGAAAAGCTGGAGTCAACCAAATTAATCTAGTTACGCGGTTTTACCAAACCGCGTAACGACTCGACGCTGCAAACGGCCCCAAGCGGCAATCTGACGTTCAATTTCAAGGGCGCGACCAGAAGGTCAGCGCCCTTTCATTTCACGTCACCTTGCTCGCTTGGGGCCGTTTTCGCTGACGTTGACGGAACATCGAGGTTATTCAAGTCGGTACTTTAGTGGGCTGGATTGCGTGGGTTGCTTGGTTGTTGTTACAGTAGCGGGGCGTGCCGGGGGTCCGGTGCGCTCCGTTTTTATTTGACCATGAGGCGGCACGCAGCCATATGCGTGCGGACACCACGCCCAGATTGAGTGCGAGGATGTTCCATGGCCCAATACGCTGCCAACGAAATCGAAAACTTGCCCGATAGCCCTGTAGCCCGTGAAGACCTGGGCGCGGGCGGTATTCCCCGGGGCGCCGGCGCACGCTCTCCGCTGTTCTGGAAGGTTCTGCTCCTTTCGGTGGCGGTCATCTGGGGCTACTCCTTTACCACTATGAAGGACGCACTCGGCACCATTCCGGTGTTCGCGCTGCTCTATGTACGCTTTCTGCCCGCAGCGTTGGTCATGTTTGCCGTCTTCCACAAGCGCATCATTGCACATTTCAACGCTCGCAACCTGATCGTTGGCCTGAGTATGGGCGTGCTCATGTGGGCGGCCTATGCGTTGCAGACGGTCGGTCTGGCACATACTACGGCGGGCAAGAATGCTTTTTTGACGGGCACGTACTGCATCCTTGTGCCGTTCGCGAGCTATTTTCTGAGCGGCGAAAAACTCACCCGCTATAACCTGGGCGCGGCACTGCTGTGCTTGGCGGGCATTGGTTTGGTGGCGCTCGATAGCGTTGAATTCAACATCGGTGACGTCATTACGCTGGCGGGTGCGGTCTTTTTCGCCATCCAGATGGCGGTGACCGCCAAGTACGGTCGCAAAATGGACATCAACGTCATCACGTTTTGGATGTTTGTGGGCAACGGCGTGCTGAGCCTGGCAACGTCGCTGCTATTCGAGACCCAAGCGCCTCTGTCCGTGTGGACGCCGAGCTTTATCACTGCGATGGCGTTTCTCTCGGTGGGCTGCACATGCGTGGCTCTGCTCATCCAAAACGTCGGCCTGGCGCATGTCCCGGCTTCGACGGGCTCGCTGCTCCTTTCGATGGAGTCCCCTTCGGGGGTGTTGTTTTCGGTGCTGCTGATGGGGGAGGCGCTCACCTCGCGTCTGCTCGCCGGCTTCGTGCTTATCTTCCTGTCGATTATCTTGAGCGAGACTCACTTCGATTTTTTGCGCAAAAAGCCACGCCCGCAATTGTAAACAACTTGTTGCGCCGCCCTCCCGGGGCGGCATTTTTTATGCGTCACCCTTAAAGTAATACCTTGCACTTTACGCTATCAAAGTGCTTGCTGCAAAAACGTTACTGGGGGGCATCTATGGCACCAGCACTGTCCGATCTTCAACCGCAATCAGCGCCCAAGGCCACCGCGGCGGCGCAGGCCGCTATCGGTGACGGTCTTGTTGCAGAAGCTCAGGCTTTTGCAGACGAGCTCGCTGCGTGGCGACACGATTTACACCAGATGCCCGAGCTGGGCAATAGCCTCCCGCAGACCTCTGCGTATATTCAAGCGCGCCTGACCGAGATGGATATCCCATTTGCCACGCTCGTCGATGGTTCCTGCGTTGTGGGCCTTGTCGGCGCCGGTGCCGCCGCGGCCCAAGGCAATGGCGTCTGCACGGACGAACAGGCCGGTACGGTCGTTATGCTGCGTGGCGACATGGATGCCCTGCCCGTTGCCGAAGAGTCAGGCGAGCCTTTCGCCTCTACGAACGGCTGCATGCACGCATGCGGACACGATATGCACGCGACGGCGCTGCTTGGTGCAGCCCGTATGCTCAAGGCGCGCGAGGCAGAGCTTGTCGACGCCAATGCCACGGTTAAGTTGCTGTTCCAGCCGGGCGAGGAAACCTTTGAGGGTGCCCGCGCCGCCATCGCCGATGGTCTGCTGCAGAACCCGCGTCCCCAGGCCGCCTTTGCCATGCATGTCAATAGCCAGTCGCCGCTTGGCCTGGTGCTCTACGGCAGCCCGGCGCTCTCGGGCGTGTACGGTTTTCGCATCACGCTTCAGGGCAAGGGTGGCCATGGCTCGAGCCCCGAGATCTGCATCGACCCCATCACGGCCGGCGTCCATGTGCATCTGGCGCTTCAGGAGCTCATCTCCCGCGAGGTGCCGGCGGCCAAGGAGGTCGCACTGACTGTCGGTAAGTTCGCCGGCGGTCAGGCCGCAAATGTCATCCCCGACACTTGTGTGCTCGAGGGAACGCTGCGCGGCTTCGACGTCGAGCTCATGGAGCACCTCAAGACCCGCATCGCGGAGGTCGTCAAAGGTGTTGCCACGACCTATCGTACGCCGGCGACTATCGAGACGCTCTCGGATGTTCCCCCGCTCGTACTCGATGACGATATGACGCAGGCGTCGCTTGGCTACGTGGGCGCGGTGCTGCCCAAGTCCGCCTTCTTGCCACTGTTCCACGCCATGGCGAGCGAGGACTTCGCGTTGATCTCGAGCGAGATCCCGAGTGCGTACTTTACCGTGGGCGCTGCCGCGACTGATACGGACAAGCATTTTGCTCAGCACCATCCCAAGGCACGCTTTAGCGATGCCGAGCTTCCCCTTGGCGCCGCGGCTTACACGGCGGTCGCTTTGGGCTATATCGCTGACCACCGGTAGCACCCAACCTTGCCTTTCAAGCCTGCGGGCATGGCCATAAGGCCTATGTCCTTGTCTTTCAAGGCAATCTTGGGCACTACCGGCGCCATCGTCTCGGGCGTGCTGTTCGATGCCACGGGCTCCTTTGCGAGCACCTGGATTGTGTGCCTGGCGCGCTCCGTGGTCATGCTCGTGTTCCTGCTGGCATCCGAGCCCATCGCCGCCAAGCTGCGCACGAGCGTGGCGGGGGAGTAGACGCCCGTCGCTCTTTTCTGTTCGCCCCGTTCTGTCCGTGGCCGCCCTGGAAGCCGAATGGATGCTCGTACCATCATTCGGTTTCCAAGGCGGCCACGGGCCTACGAAATGATCCGTTTTCCTCCGTCCCCAACAGATCACGTGATTCGAAAGAGGCGAAGGAAAACGAATCACAAACAGCGGCGGCGCATCTGGCCGAACGAGTCCCCATACCCTCGTTCGGTCAGACGCGCCGCCGCGTTTTGTTTTTGTGCCGTATAATGTCCACTACCTATGACGCGATACAAAAGAAAGGTGTTTGCCCATGCAGGCACAGAAGGCGGAGGGAACCCGCGACCTTATCGGCGCCGAGATGCGCGCCTGGCAAAAGATGCAGCAGATTGCGGCCGGCGTGTTCGAGCCGTTTGGTTTTAAGCCCATCGAGACGCCCGCGATCGAGCAGGTGGACGTGTTTGTCCACGGTATCGGCCAGTCGACCGACGTCGTGCGCAAGGAGATGTTCCGCGTGTTTAGCGGTGCCAACCTGGAGCGCGTCTTTACCGAAGGCACCGACACTAAGCTTAAGCCCAAGCAGCGCCTGGCCCTTCGTCCCGAGGGCACGGCCGGCGTGGTGCGCGCCGTCGTGGAGAACAACCTGGTGCCCCAGGGCTCCACGCCGTTTAAGGCCTATTATGCCGAGGCCATGTTCCGTGGCGAGCGTCCCCAGAAGGGTCGTCTGCGCCAGTTCCACCAGGTGGGCATCGAGTGGCTCGGCGCTCCCGATCCGGCGGCAGACGCCGAGTGCATCATCATGCTCATGGAGTTCTACAAGCGCCTGGGCTTCGACCTTTCCAAGCTTCGCCTGCTTATTAACTCGATGGGCGATGCGCAGTGCCGTCCGGCTTACCGCGAGCAGGTCAAGCAGTTTATCCTCGATCACGCCGACGAGATGTGCGATGAGTGCCGCGAGCGCGCCGAGCTCAACCCGCTGCGCGCCTTCGACTGCAAGAACGACCACTGCCGCGAGATTATGGCCGACGCCCCGCTGATGGGCGACAACCTGTGCGACGAGTGCCGTGAGCACTACGAGCAGGTCAAGCGCTATTTGGATGCGGCGGGTATCGAGTATGTCGAGGATCCCACCTTGGTGCGCGGCCTGGACTACTACACCCGTACTGTCTTTGAGGTCGAGGCCCCTGGCGCTGGCGTCGGCTCCATCGGCGGCGGCGGCCGCTACGATGGCCTCGTCGAGCTCGAGGGCGGCAAGCCCACGGCAGGCGTCGGCTTCGCCGTCGGTTTTGAGCGCGCCCTGCTGGCCCTGCAGGCCTTTGGCAGCGACCTGGGTGCCGAGGAGGTCCCGTGCGTCTACGTCGCCAATGCCGGCAAGGAGCTGCGTCAGAACGTCTTTACCATTACGCAGCAGCTTCGCGCCGCAGGGATTGTGACCGAGGCCGACTATCAGGGCCGTTCGCTCAAGGCCCAGTTTAAGCAGGCCGATAAGGTAGGCGCCAAGCTCATCCTGGTCCTGGGCGGCGACGAGCTTGCCGCCGGCAAGGTCAAGGTGCGCGACATGCAGAGCCATGACGAGGTTCTCGTCGATCTGGCCAACGTCGTCGAGGCGGTTCGCGAGCGTCTGTAGCGCATGATTTTTGAGCTGCGGACCCGCTAACATGTCCCGCTCGCGACGAGCTATTGTTACGGGGGTGTTTCGCATTTATGCGGAATGCCCTCGCTTGCATATGCCGCCCACCGAGAAATACGACCATTTGGGGCAAAAACCCTTGCAATGCAGAAAATACTTTTGTGTGGTAAAGCGCAATCAGTGTCGAAAGTATTTCTCAAGCGCCTATAATGAATACCGCATGTTACGTGCATAGAAGGAGGAATGGGAGGAAACGTGGCTGAGAACCTAAGCAACCAGTCTGTACCCGAAGCCGCGGCGCGCGTCGCTGCCGTGGTCAACCGCCTCGTTAACCGAATCGGCTCGAATGCCGAGTCCAGGGAGCGTCTCGCCGAGATCGAGATCCCCGAGGAGCTGCGCGATAATCTGGCGCTGTTCCTGCGCCTGGAACGTCGTGTGCTTAGCGAGTATGATCCCGAGATCGCGGACCTGTTCGACAAGATTTTGACAGCCGAGATTGTGGTCAATGCTGGCAACCCCGGTAGCCGCGCTGCCGACGAGTCCGTTGACGAACAGGGCGTGCCCACTGCCGACGAGCCCACCGCCGTGGCGTTTCGCGAAGTCGTCGATTTGATTGACAGCCTGCCGCTTGATAAGCAGCAGGTCATCGTTCGCGCCTTTACGAGCTTCTTCCACTTGGCAAACCTGTCGGAGGAGAACTACCGTGTGGCGCAGCTGCGCGAGCGCGAGGCCGGTGCGTCGACCGATACCGAGGTCGATCCCGCCAACGAACTCACCGTCGCCTATCACCAGTTGGTAAACGAGATGGGCGTCGAGGGTGCCAATGAGCTGCTCGGCAAGCTCGAGTTCCACCCTGTCTTTACCGCACATCCCACCGAGGCCCGTCGTAAGGCCGTCGAGGGCAAGATTCGCCGTATCTCCAACCTGCTGGAGGAGCGTCCGCGTTTGGGCGGCTCCGACCTGGTGGAGAACGAGCGCCATATGCTGCAGGAGATCGACGCCCTGGTGCGTACGAGCCCCATCGCGCTCAAGAAGCCCACGCCGGTCGAGGAAGCCGATACCATCATCGACATCTTCGATAACACGCTGTTCGACGTTATCCCCGTCATCTACCGTCGTTTTGACGACTGGGTGCTGGGCGACAAGGCCGGTACCGTGCCGCCGCTGTGCCCGGCGTTCTTCCATCCCGGCAGCTGGATCGGCTCCGACCGCGACGGCAACCCCAACGTCACCGCCAAGGTGAGCCGCGAAGTCGCCGCCAAGTACTTCACTCACATGGTGCTCAAGCTCGAGGACAAGTGCCGCCGCATCGGCCACAACCTCACGCTCGAGGCCACCTACAGCAAGCCTTCTGCCGAGCTCATTAACCTGTGGAACCATCAGGTCGAGATGAGCCCTCGTTACACGGCCCGCGCCGAACTGATCTCCGAGCACGAGCCGCATCGCGCCGTCATGCTCGTCATGGCCGACCGCCTGAACGCCACCGTGCGCCGCATCACCGACACCATGTACCACAGCGCCGACGAGTTCCTGGATGACCTGCGCGTCGTCCAGCGTTCGCTTGCTGCCTGCGGTGCCGTCCGTGCCGCCTACGGTCCGGTCCAAACCATCATCTGGCAGGTCGAGTCCTTCGGCTTCCATATGGTCGAGATGGAGTTCCGTCAGCACTCCGTGGTGCACGCCCGCGCCCTCAAGGATATCCACGAGAACGGTATCCATGGCGACCTGCAGCCCATGACGCGCGAGGTCATCGATACCTTCCGCGCTATCGGCTCCATCCAAAAGCGCTACGGCAAGAAGATGGCGCACCGCTACATCATCTCGTTTACCAAGAGTGCCCAGCATGTGGCCGACGTCTTTGAGCTTGCCCACCTGTCCTTTGCACACGAGGAGGATGTCCCCGAGCTCGACGTGATCCCGCTGTTCGAGCAGCTCGAGGACCTCGAGGGCTGCGTCGACGTGCTCGACCAGATGCTTACGCTGCCCGTGGTGCAAAAGCGCCTTGCCCAGACCAACCGCCGCATGGAGGTCATGCTGGGCTATTCCGACTCCTCCAAGGACGCCGGTCCTACCACGGCCATGCTCGCGCTGCACTCCGCGCAGGAGCGCATCGCCAAGTGGGCCGAGAAGAACGATATCGACCTGGTGCTCATGCACGGTCGCGGCGGTGCCGTGGGCCGTGGTGGCGGCCCGGCCAACAAGGCCGTGCTGGCGCAGCCCAAGGGTTCGGTCAACTGCTTCTTTAAGCTCACCGAGCAGGGCGAGGTCATCTTTGCCCGTTACGGCAACCGCACGCTGGCTCAGCGCCATGTTGAGTCCGTTGCTGCCGCAACGCTTTTGCAGTCGGCCCCGAGTGTCGAGAAGACCAACACCGAGACCACGCAGAAGTTCTGGGATATGGCCGAGAAGCTCAACACCGCAAGCCACGAGCGCTATCTGGACCTGCTGAACACCGAGGACTTTACACCGTGGTTCTCGACCGTGACGCCGCTGACCGAGGTCGGTCTGCTGCCGATCGGCTCGCGTCCGGCCAAGCGCGGTCTGGGTGCGAAGTCACTCGACGACCTGCGTACCATTCCGTGGATCTTCAGCTGGAGCCAGGCGCGCATTAACCTGGCCGCTTGGTACGGCCTGGGCACCGCCTGCGAGCAGCTTGGCGATCTTGACCAGCTCAAGGCTGCCTACCAAGAGTGGCCGTTCTTCCGCACCTTTATCGACAATATTGAGATGTCGATCGCCAAGACCGATCAGCGCATCGCCAAGATGTATCTGCACCTGGGCGATCGCCAGGATCTGTCCGAGAAGGTCTTTACCGAGATGCAGCTCACGCGTAAGTGGGTCCTTGCCATCGTCGGTGATGAATGGCCGCTGCAGCGTCGTCGCGTGCTCGGCTGCGCCGTTCGCGTGCGTAACCCCTACGTCGACGCCCTGTCCATCGCCCAGGTCCGCGCCCTTCGCGAGGTGCGTATGAACCAGGACGAGATGGCCGAGGAGAAGAAGGCCGAGTACATGAGCCTGATTCTTTCGACTGTGACCGGCGTCTCGGCAGGACTGCAGAACACGGGGTAATCGATAGCCCTGTAATCGTCCGGGTCCGCCATCAGTTTACTTTTAGGCACGTCCTCGGACATGCAAGAAGCCCTCGCTGCGCACTTCGTGCGGCGAGGGCTTCTTGCGTCCTGCGGAGTGTGCCTAAAAGTAAACTGATGGCGGACCCTCCTCTTGAGCCTCTCCTCCCGCCGCAGCCTTTCCCTGTTCTCTTTCTCGCGCCGTCTCTTCTCGAGCGCCCACTCCTCGGACAGGCGGGGCACCGCGAGCATGCTCCTTTTAATTGCCAACAGTCCCGGAACGTATCTTCTCCAATAAAACCGCCGACTCATTGCTATCAGAGAAATGGTTCATAATGTCTTTGTGCGAACTGTAAGGATTATGGGGAGCAAGATGAATAAAGAATCGGGCTTCACTTGCAAACACAAAAGAATACTCGTTGTCGAGGATGATGAGAACCTAGCCTCTATCGTATCCGAGCATTTCGAACGTTTCGGGTACGCGACGGCGGTTTCCGACGGGCGAGCTGACGTGATGGACCTCTTCCGCTCTTTCGCGCCGCATGCGGTCCTGCTCGACATAGGCCTCCCTGGAAACAGCGGATATCACTGGTGCGACCTCATCAGAAGAGAAAGCCGATGCCCCATCCTGTTCATCTCCGCGCAGTCGGGCGAGGCGGATCAAATTCTGGCCCTTATGCGGGGCGCCGACGACTTTGTCTGCAAGCCGTTTTCGCTCGATATCCTCAAAGCGAAGATAGAAGCCCAGCTCCGCCGTGCGTACGGGGAGCTGTCGGGCGGTGAGGAGGATCTCCTTTCCTACGGGGACGTGCGTCTTTCCGATCGCAAGATGACGATTGCCTGTGAAGGCAGGGAAGCCGAGCTCACCAAGACAGAGCTGATGGCCCTCAGGCTTCTGGCCGGCGACGGCGGCTGCGTCGTCAGCCGCGCCCGCCTGCTTAGGGAGGTATGGGACGACGAGTGCTTCGTGGAGGACAACACGCTGAACGTCGTTATAGGGAGGATACGGAAGCGACTCGCCCAGGTTGGGTCCCACGCTGAAGTCAGGGCCGTCAGGGGCGTTGGCTACGTGCTTGAGATGCCCGAGGAGGAGAAATGAGGGCGTTGCGGATCGTGTCCCTTTTCCTGCGCGATTCAGCATGGACGGCATTCGTCGTGATGGCGGCCTCCTTGGCCCCTCTTGCCTGCATGCTGCTTTTGGACGGAGGGTCCCTGGCAGTCGATTGGCCTTATTTCCTCTTCCTTTCCCTCTTTCTCCTTTTCGTTCTGTTCGCCGTGCACCTCGCGAGATCCTGGGGTTTCTATTCCGAAGCCGAAAGGGCCATCAGGGAGTCCAACCCGATCGAATGGAGGAGGCTCGGAGGCTCGATCCCTGTGGAGCGATGGGCCAGGATGGCGGCCTCGAGAACGGAGGAAGCGTGCTCAAGGGAGGCTCATCGCCTTGCGGATGAGCGATCCGAGCGCGATGCGCTCGTCTTATCGTGGGTGCACCACGCCAAGACACCGATCGCCGTGATTCGCCTTATTTCGGAATCCAGGGGCGCCGATGCCGATATGGAGCGCCTCGGCAGCGCGGCGAGGGAGCTCGACCGCAGCCTCGACTCCTTGATTCAGGTGGTACGCGTCGATTCCCCCGAGACCGATCTGAGGATAGGGAAGGTCGACGTCGCGCGCCTCGCCCGGAACGCCGTCAACGGTGTTCGCGATCTTTTCATCGAACGGGAGGTATTTCCCTCGCTGAGCGTCGATGGAGATGCTCTCGCCTATGGGGACGAGAAGCTCATCTCAATCATCCTCGACCAATTTCTTACCAATGCGGCGAAATACAGCCCGCGTTCGTCCCACGTGTTCGTCTCCATCGCGAGTTCCTGTGACGGAGAAAGCATCGAAGTGTCCATCGAGGATGAAGGATGCGGCATATCCCCGGAGGACGTGGGACGGGTGTTCCGGCCGTTCTTCACGGGGGCGAATGGCAGAAGAGGGGAAGCCTCGACGGGAATCGGTTTGTTTCTGGCTAAGAAGGCGGCTGACGCCATGGGGGCGGAGCTCTCGCTTTCCCAGCGCGATGGGGGCGGCACTGCGGCTCGATTGCTGCTTCCTGCGGCGAATGCGCCACAAAGGTGACAGAACTGACATGTTCGCGACACGTTCATCGATTCAAAGCCCTTTCGCCTCGGGGTAGCATGCGGTTCGTAGTTCTTTGAATGAAAGGAGTCGCAGGTGAACGTGCTGGAGGTTTCCTCCCTTTGGAAGACGTACGAGGGCGCTTCGCCTTACACCGCGCTGGAGGATGTAAGCCTCAATGTCGCCAAAGGCGAGTTCGTGGGGATAATGGGCCCTTCGGGCAGCGGAAAAAGCACGCTGCTCAACGTGGTTTCGACCGTTGACCAGCCGTCGCGCGGCACGGTGCGGGTCGACGGGGTCGATCCTCACGGATTGGGAGATGAGAAACTCGCGGAATTCAGACGCCGGAAGATGGGTTTCGTGTTCCAGGATTTCAACCTGGTCCATACGCTCACGGTCGAGGAGAACATCATCCTCCCCTTCGCGCTCGACGGGTGGCCGGCGGAAAAATCGCGCGCTCGCGCACAGGAGCTCGCGCGCGACCTAGGCATCGCATCCATTCTCGGCAAGAGGACCCACGAGATATCGGGTGGCCAGGCGCAGCGCGTCGCAATCGCCCGCGCGGTGGCGGCAAACCCGTCGCTTTTGCTTGCCGACGAGCCAACGGGAAGTCTCGACTCCGCGTCGACGGGGCAGGTCATGCACCTTCTGTCGGACATGAACAGGGCAGGGGCGACGTTGCTCATGGTCACGCACGAGCCGCTGGTCGCGAGCTACTGCAGCAGGGTCCTGGTGCTTCAGGACGGCCGCATCTACCTCGAGATCAACCGCGGCGCTTCGCAGAAGGAGTTCCATCAGCGGATCATCGACGCGATGAACCAGCTCGGAGGTGTTGAGCATGACATTGCTTGACATCGCCAGGAACAATGTTCTGAGGTCTTGGAGGGACTACGCGCTTCATTTCGCCAATTCCGTTTTCGCGGTCACGGCTTTCTTCCTGTTCGTGTGCCTCGCCCTGCATCCCGAGATGGGCAGGGCGGACGCAGAGAGCACGATCGGGATCATCTCTGCGTCGTCGGGTGCACTCGTCGCGGCGTTCTCGCTCGCCTTTATTGCGCATTCGGAGTCGTGCTTCCTGCGGGCTAGGAGCAGGCAGTTCGGCTTGATGGCGATGTCGGGCGCCTCGAAGAAGCAGTTGAGGAGGATCGTGCTCGCGGAGAACGTGATCATCGGGCTGTCCGCGATTGTCGCGGGCATTGTCCTGGGAACCGCGTTCCTCAAGCTGTTCCTGATGGCCGCGGGCAGGGCCATGGGCGTCGTCGCGTTTGGTTTCTATCTGCCTGTAGCGCCCGCTATTGCGACCGTTGCGGCGTTTCTCGCTGTATTCTTCCTCTCCGGCCTCCTTGGGGCGAGGGGACTGTCCAGGAAGAGCGTGGGGGAGTTGCTCGACGCCGATCGCATTGCGGAGGGGAAGCCCTCTGTGAAGGCGGCCGTTCTTACGGCTGTCGCATGCGCGATGCTTCTTGTTGCGGGGCTGGCCATGGGCCAAGGCGATGCGAGCATCGTATGGAGCTTCGCCCTCGTTCTGGGCGGCGTGGGCCTTCTTGCGTCGGGAACGTTCCTCGCGTTCTATCTTTGTTTCGCGGTGGGGCTCTCGAGGCGCAGATCGACAGGAGCGCATTACGAGGGGCTGTCCATGCTGAAGGCCGCCGCGTTTCAGGAGTCCCTGAAAGGGAACCTTCAGTCGATGACCGTCACCGCCGTGCTCTGCTCCCTCTCGTTCTTCGCGCTCGTCGGGCTTTTCACCCTGTCCGACGGGGCGCTCGAGAAGACGAAGGAGATAGTCCCGTATCCCGTCAGCTATATCGCGAGGGGCGACGACGTGCCCGTCTCTGACCATGTGGAGATGCTCGAGTCCGCCCTTGCGAAAAAGCCGGGACTCGTGGGGTCCGTCTTCGGATTCTCCTGGGCGGACGACGCGAGAAACGCAGTCATGAGCGAGAGATCCTACAACGAGTCCGCCGCCGTCGCGGGTCGCAATCAAATCTCCTTGGATTCCGGCGAGGCGCTTCTCCTTCCTGGTTCGAAGAGCTTCGATCCGAGCGGGGTTCCGGCGTCGGTCGAGAACGCCCTGGGGGACCTTGACGTGATGCGCGGGGAGGGGCTCGTCCTGCTCGACGGGTACGCGTCTTCGGTCACCGTACTCGACGACGCTGACTACGAAGCGGCGGGATTCGGCGGTGATGAGACGCAGGTGCATGCATACACCTACGAGGGATGGGAGTCCGATTCCGAGTTGACTGCGGCAATCGCTGACATCGTGGACTACGCCAGGGAAGGCGCGGTTTCTCTGGTTCTCGCGAGGGGCTACTACGAGGCGGACCGCGTGCAGTTCAGCCTCATGCTGTACCTGGGGAGCATGCTGAGCGTGTCGTTCCTGCTCGCATCCGCCAGCCTCGCCTACTCGCGCCTGAACGCGAGGGCGTTCGAGGAGGGCGTGCGCATGAGACCCGTCGTGAAGCTCGGGCTATCGAGGAGGGGACTGGAGAAGGTGTGCCGGTCGGCATCGCTTCGGATTCTCGCCGTGCCCCTCGCGGTCGCGCTCGCGTACCTCTGGGTGGGCATCGCGGCGGTCGCCCTCTCCGCCGATGTCGAGATCATCGCCCCCGGTATCGGATTTACTTTGGTCGCGCTGGTCGCGGGCTTCGTCTGCTGCGCTCTCGCGACGACCTCCTACGCGTCGTCCGTTGCGAATGCCGCATTCGGAGCGAAGGCGCGTTAGACCGTCTTTGGTAGCTTTCTGAAGAAGGGACGCCTGCCGGTTTCTGGCTGTTCCTTCCATCCAAATCGATCAGTTGATAAGGAACCGGCAGATTGGAATAAACGATGAAATTCAGGACGCTCATGTTTACATTGGCTGCATTCGCTTTAGCAGGTTCTTGCCTTTTGGTTGGTTGCGCTATCGCAAAATCGATTCCTTCGGAAAGGGAGAAACAGACGGTTGCGACGGCTAACCAAATCATTTCCGAAGAGTATGGCATTTCTTTTGATGCAAATGACTATAGTTATTCTGTAGGGGAGAAGACCTCGGAAGGAGACTATGTTCCCTTGGGGGATGCGAAAGAGGACTCGAGATCCGCGGGGCGTATCATTTCCGTTTCCGCACTCAAGAAAAACGCGCCTGAGGAAAATGAGATGCACTCCTACTCTCTGGAATACTCCCTGCGGTCAAATCAAATCCTGCATGTCAGCGTGAAATTTGGCTGAGATGGATCTGCTCCGACGAAACGATTGCGCTCACAAGTGAATCGAGGCAATCAGAGCGGGGAGCTAATATGACAATTACCGGTATATGCGATTCGGTATACGAATATCGCTTTGCTAGGAGAAGGGGATGCCTGCACACGGCATCCCCTTTGCAATCTGTGAACTCTCTGATTGAAAACAAAGAAGATTTCCTGATCTGAGCAAGTACCGTCCTCGCCTGCTTCCTCACGAAAGAGCAGGCGAGCGACCTGGCCGAAACCTGCAGGAGGATGGCGGAGGACTACGGCCCGGCGAGCCATGCGGGCCCTGCTGTAGAGGCACTCGATGTACTCGAATATCCCTAGCGTCGCCCGCCCCCTGGCTTCGAACGTGCGCGCGTGCGCGCACTCGGCTTTATGAGCGACTCCAGTTCCCTTTGGGGTGGCGGCCGTTTTGTTGTGGGTCAAATATGAACGTTGTGTTAACGACTCGGTGGACGGTGGTGTTTTTCGGTGAGCGGCGTATCCTTCCAACGGTTTATCTAGTGTGTCAGTTGAAAGGAAGAGGGCGCTCGTCATTGTTTGAATGTGAACTACCGTTTGACCATAAGACGTTGCATCTAGAGCTCGAGGATAAGAACTTCGCGGGTGTGATGGAAGGTCATCAAAACGAGTTTAAGACTACAAAATCGCAGGAAGAGCTGGTAGAGGAGTCGCTTGCCAACCCTTATGGCTCACCTTCGCTCGAGGAGCTTTGTGCTGGCAAGAAGGATATCGTCATCATTAGCTCCGACCATACGCGCCCCGTTCCCTCGCGTGTGACGATGCCTATTCTGCTGCATCACATTCATTCTGCTGCGCCTGAGGCACGCGTTCGCATTCTGGTTGCTACGGGTATGCATCGTCCGTCGACGCACGAGGAGCTCGTCAACAAGTACGGCGAGGAGATCGTTGCCAACGAGGAAATCGTTATGCACGTCGCGACTGACGACAGCATGATGAAAAAGATCGGCACCCTGCCTTCTGGCGGCGAGTGCATCATCAACAAGATTGCTGCCGATTGCGATCTGCTGCTTGCCGAGGGCTTTATTGAGCCGCACTTCTTTGCCGGTTTCTCTGGCAGCCGCAAGTCCGTGCTGCCCGGCATTGCCAGCTACAAGACCATCATGTACAACCACAACGGTCAGTTTGTGAACGATTCCCATTCGCGTGCCGGCAACCTGTGCCACAACCACGTGAACGAGGATATGTTTGCCGCTGCCGAGATGGCTCACCTTGCCTTTGTGCTTAACGTGGTGCTCAACGGCAAGCACGAGGTCATCGGCTCCTTTGCCGGCGACATACACAAGGCGCACGAGGCCGGCTGCGAGTTCGTGAAGAGCCTTGCCGGCGTTGAGCCCGTCGAGTGCGAGATTGCCATCACCACCAACGGCGGCTACCCGCTCGACCAGAACATCTACCAGGCCGTGAAGGGCATGTGCGCTGCCGAGGCCACGCTTCCCGAGGGCGGCGTGATCATCGATGTCGCCGGTTGCGCCGACGGTCACGGTGGCGAGGGCTACTATCACAACATCGCCGACAACGATCCGGCAGAGTTTGAGCGCGCCTGCATCGACCGTCCTAAGGACGAGACCCTGCCCGACCAGTGGACGAGTCAGATCTTTGCCCGCATCCTGGCGCATCACCCCGTGATCATGGTCACCGACCTGTGCGATCACCAGATGATCAAGGATATGCACATGACGCCGGTCAACACCCTCGAGGAGGCGCTCAAGCTCGCCTTTGAGATGAAGGGTGCCGATGCCAAGGTTGCCGTCATTCCCGATGGCCTGGGCGTTGTCGTCGCGCAGCACTAGTACGCGGCCTAAACGAATCGTTTATAACCGACAAGAAAGATAAGGTTTTATGCTTACCAAACTCCTCTGCGAATTCGGCGCAACGGCCCTCATGATCATCTTTGGCGTGGGCGTACACTGCGACACCGTGCTCAAGGGCACCAAGTATCAGGGCTCTGGTCATATGTTTGCCATCACCACTTGGTCTTTCGGCATCTCGGTCGCCCTGTTTATCTTTGGCGGCGCCGTGTGCATGAACCCCGCCATGGTGCTTGCCCAGTGCATCGTCGGCCTGGTGCCGTGGAGCAGCTGCATCCCCTTCATGGTTGCCGATATGCTCGGCGGCTTTGCGGGTGCCGTGATCGCGTGGTTGATGTATGCTGATGAGTTCAAGGCTTCCGATGGTGTCATCGACCCCATTGCCCAGCGCAATATCTTCTCGACCAACCCCACCACCGAGGGTACGAACTATGCCCGTAACTTCTTCTGCGAGGCTATCTGCACCTTCGTGTTCATCAGCGCCATCCTTGCTGCCGCTAACCGTGCCGGCGAGAACGTTTTGATGCTCGCTATCTGCGTCGGTCTGATCGTTTGGGCCGTTGGTATGGGCATGGGCGGCATCACTGGCTTCGCCATGAACCAGGCTCGTGACCTTGGTCCTCGCATGGCCTATCAGGTGCTGCCGATTAAGAACAAGGCCGACAACAACTGGAAGTACGGCCTGCTCGTTCCTGGCATCGCTCCGTTTGTTGGTGCCGCTCTGGCTGCACTGTTTGTGCACGGTTTCTTGGGCATGTTCTAGTCCAAGGCTACATAGTTGTCCGCTGTCCGCATGGGGTAACTTCCCAGCGCGTCCTCGGACATGAAAGAACCCCCGCTGCGCACTTCGTGCGGCGGGGGTTCTTTCGTCCTGCGGAATGCGCTGGGAAGTTACCCCATGCGGACAGCTGCGGGATCTTAGTCGCGTTGGAACAAGCAACCCGACATATATATCTGAATTTGGATGGGAGGGGCTTGTTGCTGGTAGGGGCGTTGAAGTGCGAGTGACGCTTTGGGATGCGTGGCGGCCTGGGTTGGGGCGATGCTTTGGGATGAGGTCCTTACTTAGTTGAAGAGGGGTTTTATGGCTGAGAGGTAGTCTTTGGCTACGTCCTCTTTTGGGGCTTGGAAGTTGTGCCAGGCCCACCATTGGACCATTCCTACGAAGCTTGAGGCTATGTGGTGTAGTAGGAAGCTTCGGTCCATGGTGGCGGCGGGGCCGTTTGGGTCGGTAGGGACGGTTTCGGCTGCGCGCGACATGATGGTCTTGCGGAGGCAGTCGGCGAAGACGCGTGAGCCGGCGCCGGCTACCAGCGCTCGAACGCCCTGGCGACACTCCCAGAGATTGTTGAGGATATGCTCGACCTGCACGAGTGGGTCGTCGAGCGGTGTGCCATCGTCGTCGAGGGCGTGGGTGCAGATGTCGCTCACGAGCTCGGACAGTAGGTCGTCTTTGCTCTTAAAGAGGCCGTAGAATGTCGCGCGGCCTACGTGAGCGCGCGCGATGATGTCGCCGACGGTGATCTTGCCGTAGTCCTCCTCGCGAAGGAGCTCGGAGAATGCTGCGACGATGGCGGCGCGGCTTTTGATTTTGCGGGCATCCATGGCTATGCATCTACGTGAACAAGCAGGCAACGGAGCGTGCCGGAGCAGCCCTCGTAAGGGCGCTTACCGGCGCCGTAGCCGACGGCTTCGATGCGGTAGCGTGAGGGCAGGTGCTCGGACGTGCGCAGTGCGGCGACGATAGCGGCGCCCGTGGGCGTCACGAGCTCGCCGGCGACCGGTGCGGGCGTGAGGGCGATATTGCCTGCTTGGCATAGGTTGACGACGGCGGGCACCGGGATGGGCATAAGGCCGTGGGCACAGTGGATGGTGCCGTGACCCTCGGAGAGAGACTCGACGACAATATCCTCGACGCCCAGGTCATCGAGGCAGATGGCGACCGAGCAGACGTCGACGATGGAATCGATGGCGCCTACCTCGTGGAACATGACGGTCTCGGGCGTTTTGCCGTGTGCCTTGGCCTCGGCGGCAGCGAGCGCGGTAAAGATGGCGAGAGCGCGACGCTTGGCGCTATCGCTTAGCTGCGAATTCTCGATAATTTCGGTGACATCGGCTAGCGAGCGGTGATGATGGTGGTGGGCGTGATGGTGATCCTCGTGCTCATGGGCGTGGGCCTCATGGTCATGCTCGTGGCAGTGCTCGTGTTCGTGTTCGCCATGGTCATGATGGTGGTGCTCATGCTCATGTGTGTGCTCGGTGCCCGCTTCGTTGCCGTAGAGCCAGGCCATGTCGTGGTCATGGTTCTCGAGCTCCTCTGCCAGTTGAACGTCAAAGTCGCAGGCGTCGATGCCATGCTTGTTTACGCGTGTAACGGCAATCTCAAAGCCGCCGACCGGAAGCGTGGCGAGCTGCTTGCGCAGATGCTCCTTGCTGGCGCCCAGGTCGAGCAGGGCCGCGACGGTCATGTCGCCGCTGATGCCCGAGGTGCCGTCGATGATAAGCGTGTGCTGATGGTTGGACATGGAATGCTCCTTAACGGGCGCAGGGCGTGCCGGCGCTCAGATGATTGATAAGACTTGCCTGGTAGGCGGCACCAAAGCCGTTATCGATGTTGACAACCGAAACGCCGCTGGCGCAGGAGTTGAGCATGGCGAGCAGCGCGGCTACGCCGCCAAAGCTTGCGCCATAGCCAACGCTGGTGGGGACGGCGATGACCGGACAGCTCACCAGGCCGCCGATAACGCTCGCCAACGCGCCCTCCATGCCGGCGACGGCAATGATCACCTGCGCCTGGGCAAGTTCCTCAGCATGAGCGAGCAGGCGGTGCAGGCCGGCGACACCTACGTCGTAGAGGCGGTCGACCTCGTTGCCGTAGAACTCGGCCGTCAGTGCCGCCTCTTCGGCGACGGGCAGGTCGCTCGTGCCGGCGCAGGCGACGACAACGCGTCCGTTGCCGGTGGGGGAGGGCTTGCCACCAACCAGGGCGAGCTGGGCGTCCGGGGCATATCCCAGGTCGATGTCGTTGCCAAGAAGCTCAGCGGTGCGCGCGGCTTTTTCGGCATCCAAGCGCGTGACCAGGATGCGCTCCTGGTCTGCATCGAGTAATGCTTTGATAATGGCGGCAATTTGCTCGGCGGTTTTACCGGCACCGTAGACAACCTCGCCGGCTCCCTGGCGCACTCCGCGCGAAAGATCGAGCTGCGCAAAGCCCAA
The DNA here is from genome assembly GCF_040098065.1 of Collinsella sp. CLA-JM-H32B. Classification (NCBI taxonomy): domain Bacteria; kingdom Bacillati; phylum Actinomycetota; class Coriobacteriia; order Coriobacteriales; family Coriobacteriaceae; genus Collinsella; species Collinsella sp. CLA-JM-H32B. Next base: position 203,676 of record NZ_JBBNNA010000001.1, read on the forward strand.
ATCGGCGGTCGGAGCCGTCTGGATGCGCGTAAGGGCATCGGCAGGGGTGACTGATCCGCCGGCAACATCGCTCAGCAGCTGCTCAAGATCTCGCTTATCCATATATGTTCCCTTCGACGGCGCAAAGTCTAGCACTCAAAGGGTATGTTTCCGAACACAAAGACAAAATTGTTCGGAAACTATAGGACGGACTGATTCAATTGTTAGACAGATCGGCTAGTCGCGCAGGATGATGTCCATGGCGAGCATCAGGTTGCGCTCGTCGATGGTAAACGGGGCTGCCTCGCGCGTCTTGGGCTTGGCGCAAAACGCGATGCCAGTGCCCGCGGCCTGGATCATGGGGATGTCGTTTGCCCCGTCGCCAATAGCGACCGTGTGTGCCATATCGACGCCGCACTCAACTGCCCAGTCCAGCAGCTGGATGAGCTTGGACTCCTTGGTCACAATGTCGGCAGCCAGCTTACCGGTGAGCTTGCCGTCCACGACCTCCAGACGATTGGCCAGGCAAAAGTCGATACCCGCGGCAGCCACGATCTTGTCAGCGACCTCGTGAAAGCCGCCGCTTACCACGCCGACCTTCCAGCCCTTGCTGTGCGCCGAGCGCACAAGCTCCAGTGCGCCGGGGGTAAATGTCACACGCTCAAAGGTGCGCTCGAACACGCTCTCGTCCAGGCCGGCGAGCAGCCCCACGCGCTCCTCGAGCGCCTGCTTAAAGTCGAGCTCGCCGCGCATGGCGCGTTCGGTGATCTGTGCAACTTGCTCTCCCACGCCGGCTTCCTCGCCCAACAGGTCGATGACTTCCTGGTTGATGAGCGTGGAGTCGATATCCATAACGATGAGGCGTGCAGTCATGGCGGGCCTTTCCGAGTGCAGTTGTATTGGGGCACATTGTCGCACGCGGCGCGCCTGGGCGACGGCCAGGCCGCGTCAATTGTTTCGTCTCCGTCAAGTCTTTGGGCAAGAGTTACTTTTTCGCGGTACATCGACGTGGGTGCGATAAGATAGAACGCCATGTCCGGCTGCGCGGTTTACGCAGGCTGGGCAAATCTGTACGACGCCGCCCGGAACGACACGGGGCGGCACAGATCCATAAAGGAGGATCACTGGTATGAGCCAGACCCGTCCCATCGATGAGCATTCCATGCACACCCGTACCTGCGGCGAGCTTCGCTTCGAGAACGTGGGCGAAGAGGTCACCCTCACCGGTTGGGTGAGCCGTCGCCGCGACCACGGCGGCCTTATCTTCTGCGACCTTCGCGACCGCGAGGGCATTACGCAGCTCACCTTCGACCCCGAGCACTCCGACGGCGATGCCTTTAAGATCGCCGAGACCATGCGTCCCGAGTGGCCCATCAAGATCCACGGCGTCGTGCGCGCTCGTGGCGAGGAGACCACCAACACCAAGCTCGCGACCGGCGAGATCGAGGTCCTGACCGACCACGCCGAGGTACTCAACACGTCCGTCACCCCGCCGTTCCAGATCGAGGACGGCATCGAGACCAGCGAGGACACCCGTCTGCGTTATCGCTATCTGGACCTCCGTCGTCCCGAGATGATGGCCAACCTCAAGCTGCGCTCCGACTTTACCTTTGCCATTCGCGAGGCGCTGCACAACCGTGAGTTCATGGAGGTCGAGACGCCCTCCCTGTTCAAGTCCACTCCCGAGGGCGCCCGCGACTTCATCGTCCCCAGCCGCATCCAGCCGGGCAACTTCTACGCCCTGCCGCAGTCCCCGCAGCTCCTGAAGCAGCTGCTTATGGTCGGAGGCGTCGAGCGCTACTACCAGGTTGCCAAGTGCTTCCGCGACGAGGATCTGCGCGCCGACCGTCAGCCCGAGTTCACCCAGGTCGATATCGAGATGTCCTTCGTGGACCAGAACGATGTCATGAGCGCGCTCGAAGAGGTTCTTGCCGATGCCTTCGGTCGCATGGGTGTCGAGATGCCCACGCCGCTGCGTCGCATGAACTACTGGGAGGCCATGGACACCTATGGCTCCGACAAGCCCGATACCCGCTACGGCATGCACCTGGTCGACCTGACCGACATCTTTGCCAACTCCAAGTTCAAGGTCTTCGCGACCGCTGCGAACGAGGAGGGCTCTGTCGTCAAGGCCATCAACGCCAAGGGCGCCGGCGCCTGGGCACGTGCCAAGATCGATAAGCTCGCCGGCGTGGCTTCCACGTTTGGCGCCAAGGGCCTGGCATGGATCGCCTTCCGCGAGGACGGCTCCATCAACAGCCCCATCGTCAAGTTCTTCTCGGACGAGGAGATGGCGGCTCTGCGCGAGCGCATGGACGTCGAGCCCGGCGACCTTGTGATGTTCGCTGCCGGCCCGCGCCTGCTCTCCGACGAGATTCTGGGCGGCATGCGTTCGCATATGGCCAATGCGCTCGAGATCAAGCGCGAGGGTCACGACTTCCTGTGGGTCGTCAACTTCCCGCTGTTCCATTGGGACGAGGATCGCAAGGCCTATGCTGCCGAGCACCAGCCCTTTACCCTGCCGACCGAGACCGACATCGCCAAGATCGAGGCCGATCCGCTGGCAGCCGGTTCGTGCACCTACGACTTTGTCATGGACGGCTTTGAGGCCGGCGGCGGTGGTATGCGTATCCACAACGCCGAGACGCAGATGTCCATGCTCAAGCTCCTGGGCTTTACCGAGGAGCGCGCCGAGTCGCAGTTCGGCTTCCTCATGGAGGCCCTCAAGTTTGGTGCGCCCCCGATGGGCGGTTTCGCTCTGGGCCTGGACCGCGTGTGCATGCTGCTCACCGGCTCCGACTCCATCCGCGACGTCATGGCGTTCCCCAAGACGGCCAGCGGCTCCGACCTCATGTCGGGCGCCCCGAGTGCCGTTAGCGGCGCCCAGCTCAAGGACGTCAGCCTGCGCCTGATGTAGGCGAGCGGCTCATATTGCTTCAACGAGGGAAGGACGTGTGCCTTCCCTCGTTTTTTATACGCCGAGATTGTGAAGGCATGGGATGACCGGGCGTCGCGGAAAGTGCGACCCAGAATTCGGCAAAATAATGGGGCACAGTTTCCGGTTGAGCTGTCTAACGGAAACTGTGCCCCAGAATGAGCACTCAAAACGGGGCAGGCTTTCCGTAACAACTGTCTGGCGGAAAGCCTGCCCCAATTTCTTATAGCGAGTCTCTCTGGATCAGCTGCATGTGCATCACGGAGGTGGTGGGCTCGGCACCCTTGATCATGTCGAGCGCAATGTTGGCGGCCATGTGGCCTTCTTCGCGCAGGGGCTGGCGGACGGTCGTGAGCGCGGGGACGCAGCGCGTCGCAATCTCGTGATCGTCGAAGCCGACGACAGAAATGTCCGCCGGAACGGATAGGCCTGCCTCGTTGAGTGCGGTGATGACGCCAGCCGCGATACGGTCCGATCCGCAGAGCACGCCATCGAAAGCAATCTCGCGCGCGAGGATCTGGTGCATGGCCTGATAGCCGTCTCCGTTGTTCCAGCCGGTATAGATAACGTTTGCGTCTGGGAGGTCTTCGCCCAAGACGGCGCGGTAGCCGCGCAGGCGGTCGACAACGGCGGGGTTGTCTTGCGGTCCCAACACGGCGACGATATCTTTGCGCCCGCGTTCCTTCATGGCGAGTGCCGCAAAGTGTCCGCCCTCTTCGTCGTCAGAGTAGACTGTCGAGAACACATCGCGATAGGGGTGGCCCTCGAGCTGGCCGCACAACACGGTGGGTACGCCCAGCTCGCGCAGCACCTCGAGCAGCTCGCTGCCCTTGTAGGGGGAGACGTCGATCACGGCGTCGAACGAGCGGCGCTCAAAGTGCTCGCGTGCGCGGTTGCGCTCATGCGTAGAAGACGCCTGCAAGATAACGGGCAGATAGGACGACTCCGACAGTTCCTCGGTAATGCCGCTCAAAAACTCGCTATAGGTGGGGTCGCTGAAGAGTTCACTCAGGGGCTCGGTCACGAGCACGGCGATGATTTCCGTGCGCCCGACAGCGAGCGCTCGGCCACGAGCGTTGGGGACAAAATTGACTTCCTTGGCCGCCGCGCGGACGCGCTTTTTGGTTTCCTCGCTAATGCGGGGCGAATCGTTGAGAGCGCGCGATGCCGTGGAGCGCGACACGCCGGCAGCTGCGGCAACCTCGGCAAGCGTAGGTGCGGTGCGAACTGGTTGGGTCATGGCGTCTCCTGGAAAATGCGGTCGATGTTGTCGCTGATACGGGCTGGTGCGGATACAGCTTACTATAGTGCGCCTGAACAGCGTTCATGATATCCGGTGACCGGTGTCGTTTTGCAACCAAGCCGCAATCGAATACGTCTCGTATGGGTGAGATATCAGCGGGCGTGGCGGTTGCCTACGAGCTTGAGAACGATGTCTTGCGCTGAGTTTCGATACTCAGGGTGACATAAGTGTCGCGGTTGTACAACCGGTTGCACCGTTAACCCGACCAAATCGACCGTTCAGCGGACAACCGGTTGCACAGTTTTTTGCATCGCCCGTAAGATATGGACAACCGGTTGCACAAGAATCACTACGATGACGAAGGAGCATCACCATGGACGCCATTAACGATTGGGAAAACCAAGCGCTCACCCACAGGAACCGCCTGGCACCCCATGCGTACTTTATGGGTTACGAGACCGCCGATCTCGCTGCAACGTACAGCCGCGAGCTGTCGCGCGGGTTTGTCCAGCTGTCCGGCTCGTGGCAGTTCCGCCTCTTTGAGGGCCCCGCTGCCGTCTCTAATGAGGAGCTTTCCACGTACAAGCCCGAGTGGGATCACGTGGAGGTTCCGCACCTGTGGCAGGTGGACGGCTATGGCAACCTTGCCTACACCGACGAGGGTTTTCCGTTCCCGGTGGATCAGCCGTTCGTTCCCTCTGACGATCCCACGGGCGTGTACCAGCGCATCGTCAACCTTCCCGCCGTTCCTGCCGGCGCTCGCGAGATCATTCGCTTTGACGGCATCGAGAGCTATGGCGAGCTGTACGTCAACGGTCAGTTTATCGGCATGACCAAGGGTTCGCGCCTGTCTGCCGAGTTCGACGTGACCGACGCGCTCGTCGAGGGCGACAACCTGTTTGCGGTCAAGGTTCTGCAGTACAGCGATGGTAGCTATATCGAGGACCAAGACATGTGGTGGGCATCGGGCATCTTCCGCGATGTGTACCTTATGCAGCGTCCCGCCGCACACCTGGTCGACTTTAGGTTCCGCACGCACCGCGAGGGCGATGCCGCTCTGATTACGCTCGATACGGTGGCCGAGGGCGCTTCCCGCGTCGTGTTTACGCTCAGCGATGGCGAGAACGTGGTGGCTACGGGCGAGTGCGTCGACGGCCATGCCGAGTGCAGCGTGACCGATGCCCACTTCTGGAATCCCGAGGACCCCTTCCTCTATGACCTTACGTTTGAGGTCTACGACGGTGATCAGGTCAGCGAGTACGTCCCGCATCGCCAGGGTCTTGCCGAGGTGACGGTCGAGGGCAATCATATCTACCTCAACGGCACTTACTTTAAGATGCATGGCGTCAACCGCCACGATCACGACGATCACAAGGGCCGCGCCGTGGGCCTCGATCGCATGCGCCGCGACCTGGAGCTCATGAAGCAACACAACATCAACGCGGTGCGCACGTCCCATTACGCCAACGACCCGCGCTTTTACGAGCTGTGTGATGAGTATGGCATCATGCTGGTCGCCGAGACCGATATGGAGAGCCACGGCTTCGAGAATATCGGCAATATCGCCCTGGTGACCGACGACCCGGCATGGGAGCCGGCCTACGTCGACCGCATTGAGCGCCTGGTGATGCAGGAGCGCAACCACGCCTGCATCATTATGTGGTCGATGGGCAACGAGAGCGGCTATGGCTGCAACATCCGCGCGATGTACGCCAAGGCTCACGAGCTCGACGGTCGTCCGGTCCACTACGAGGAGGATCGCAACGCCGATACCGTCGACGTTATCTCCACCATGTACTCCCGTGTGTCGCAGATGAACGACTTTGGTGAGCATCCATTCCCCAAGCCGCGCATCAACTGCGAGTACGGTCACTCCATGGGCAACGGCCCCGGAGGCCTGTCCGAGTACCAGGAGGTCTTCGATCGCTGGGATTGCATCCAAGGCCAGTTTATCTGGGAATGGTGCGACCACGGTTTGGCTGCTGTGACCGAGGACGGCGTTGCCTACGATATGTATGGTGGCGACAACGGCGATTATCCCAACAACAGCAACTTCTGCATCGATGGCATGGTGTTCCCTTGGCAGCAGCCGAGCCCGGGCCTCACTGAGTATGGTCAGGTCATCTGCCCGGTTCGCATGGCTTATGACGCCGAGGCAGGCGAGCTGACTGTCACTAACAAGCGTTGGTTTACCACCCTCGAGGATGTCTGCCTGTCGGCCGAGACCCTGGTGGACGGCGACGTGGTCTGCCGCAAGACGCTCATGCCCGGTGCGGTTGCCCCCGGCGAGTCCGTCCAGCTGCCACTGGTGATTCGCGAGGCCGCAGTGGGGGAGACCCTGCTGACCGTGCGCGCTTACACCATGGCCGCTCACGTCTGGTGCGAGCCGATGTTCCAACTGGGCGCAAGCCAGTTTGCCATCGCAAACCATCCGGCGCCAGCCATCGCGGCTCCCACTCATCCTGAGCTTACGGTCGAGGAGACCGAGCAGGAGATCCGCATTCACTCCCTCAACGGCAAGCTGACCTTCAGCAAGGTAAACGGTACCGTGAGCGAGTGGAAGGCATCCGGCCGCGACGTCATGGCCTCCGGTCCCCAGGTTGGTTTTTGGCATCCGCTCGTCGACAACCACGCTCAGGAGTATGACTCCCTGTGGAAGGACAACTTCATCGATGTGATGCAGACGTCTACCCGCAAGGTTTCTTGGAAGCAGGACGGCAATGTGGTCGTCGTTACCGTGAGCCAGCGTATCGCTCCTCCCGTCCGCGCGTTCGGCATGCGCGTCGAGCTCGTCTACACCGTGCTTCCGAGCGGTCGCGTCGACCTCAAGGTTTCCGGCGAGCCCTACGGTGACTATTCGGACATCATCCCGCGCATCGGTATCTCCTTCGAGGTCCCCGGTTGCGATCGCGCCGTCGAGTGGTATGGCCACGGCCCGGGCGAGAACTATCCGGACTCGCTGCGCGCCAACCCGGTCGGTCATTACCGCACCACGGTCGACGATATGTTCACGCCCTACGTTATGCCTCAGGACTGCGCCAACCGCGAGGGTACCCGCTGGGTTGCCCTGCGCTCTAGCCACGGTGACGGCGTACTGGTGACTCGTCCGGCTGACGCTGCCTCCAACCCGTTCTCGTTCTCGGCATGGCCCTATAGCTGCGAGGCCATCGATAACGCCAAGCACGTCTACGACCTTGTCAAGGGCGATACGGTCACGGTCAACATCAACGACCAACTGCTCGGCCTTGGCTCGAACTCTTGGGGTTCCGAGGTGCTCGATTCCTATCGCACCCGTTTTGAGAGCTTCAGCTTTGAGGTGTCCCTGCGACCGCTGACGTCTGCCGATCTGGCTCAGGCGCTGACACCCATTAAGGAGGCATAAGTCATGCATATCTTTAACTCGCGTGCCGATTTCGACGCCCAGATGAAGTCCGTCAAGAAGTGGATGCGTACCGGTCAGGCACTCGACGGCGTTTCTGAACTGCAGCACGATGTGGCGTACTCTATCGGCGACTCGCTGGTGTATTGGTGGGTGAACGCCCACGAGGCGGCTACTGCCGATCTGGTCGGTCACCGTCGCTACCATGCCGTGCTCGCCCCGCTCGACGGCAATCTGACCGTTGAGGTGGCTTCCAAGGCCGATCTTACCTGTACGCGCGCCTACAGCGATATCGACGATCGTGAGCGCTTTGAGGGAGCGGGGGAGACCGTGACGATTCCTGCCGGCGGCGTTGCCGTCGTCGAGATCGACGAGGCCTACCGTGTCGTGGCTGATGCCGCGGATCCCCGCGTCGTGGTACTGCACGTGACGGTTGAAGGATATTCCTTCCCCAACAAGTAGTATTCGTCCGCCTGGACGTTTGCTTCGCGCCGTTAAGGGGGATGGCTTTGTTGACTCCCTTTTCCCCATTCCCCTTAGCAGGTGCACCGTCCGTGTTTGCACTTGCAGCTCGGACGGGTTTAGATGACATTTAATAGATGATTGGGAGGGCTTATGAGCTCTGAAAAACGAGGAACGATTGGTTCGTTCGCTCTGCTGGGCATGACGGTCGCCGCCGTGTTCGGTATCAAGAACATCATCAACAACAACGCGGCCATTGGCTTGGCAGCCGCGCCGTCGTTCTTCTTTGCCACGCTTTTGTACTTTGTCCCCTATACCCTGGTTACCGCCGAGTTCGTCGGCCTCAACAAGGACTCCGAGTCTGGCGTGTACGCATGGGTTAAGACCTCGATGGGTGGTCGCTGGGCGTTCCTGACGGCATTTAGCTACTGGTTCGTTAACCTGTTCTTCTTTGCGTCCGTCCTGCCCAACGTCATCATCTACGCGAGCTACGTGTTCTTTGGTGCCAACGCCGAGCTTTCGCAGCTGTGGATCACCATTATCGAGATCGTCGTCTTTGCTATCGCCACGTGGGTTTCGACCAAGGGCGCTAAGTGGATCGGCTCCATTTCCTCCTTCGGTTCGACCGCGGCTCTCGGCCTGACCGCCGTGTTCATCCTGCTGTCCCTGGCTGCTGCCTTTGGCGGCGTTGAGTTCGCTACGGCTCCTACTCCCGCTAACATGGCTCCCGACATGAGCAACTTCGCAACTGCGTGGGGCTTCTTCGGTACGCTTGCCTGGATCATCCAGGGCGTTGGCGGCGCTGAGTCTGTCGGCGTGTTCCTTAACGACCTTAAGGGTGGCGTCAAGGCCTTCGTGCGCACCGTCGTTATCGCCGGCCTGACCATCGGCCTTCTGTATGCAGGCGCTTCGCTGCTGGTTAACCTGTTCATCCCCGAGGGCGGCGTTGCCATCTCCACCGGTATCTTCGACGTATTCGGCGCTGTCTTTGCCCACTTTGGCATTCCCATGGAAGTGTCTACGCGCGCCATCGGCTTGATCCTTCTCGCCGCCACGCTGGGCTCCCTCATGATGTGGACCTCTGCTCCCATCAAGGTTTTCTTCACCGAGATCCCCAAGGGCGTTTTTGGTAGCAAGATCGTCGAGCTCAACGAGCACGGCATTCCTGCCCGCGCTGCCTGGCTGCAGTTCGCCATCGTCGTTCCCATCCTGATCATCCCGGCCCTGGGCTCCGGCAACCTCGACGACCTGCTCATGATCGTCACCAACATGACGGCTGCCACCGCTCTGCTCCCGCCGCTGCTGATCCTGCTTGCCTACTTTATGCTGCGCAAGAACTTCGATGCTGCTCCCCGTGGCTTCCGCATGGGCTCGCGCAGCTTTGGCCTGGTCGTTGCCGCCTTCCTGCTCGTGGTCTTCTGCTTCGTGCTTATCTGCGGCACCATTCCGCTTGATCAGCCGCTGTGGCTGACGCTGGTCTACAACGTTGGCGGCGTGGTTGTCTTCTTGGGCCTTGCCGTGATGTGGTACAACCGCTACATCAACCGCCTGCGCGAGACCGATCCCGAGGCTGCCGAGAGCGAGCTGCGCCCCTCCGTCCTCGACATGATGGAGTAGCGGCTAGGATTAATCTGCGGCTGTGGAATAAATCGATCCCCTTTCCTAGGGAGGGGCCTTACGAGGCCCCTCCTTTTGTGTTTTGGGGCATGGTTTTGGACCCTGTGGGCAAAAAATGCCAAATATGAGTACTGCTGCAAAAGAGGTGTCATATTTTTCGGCCTATTCTGAGCAAAATGGGCTCAAAATCAATTTATCTAACCCCCTTTGAAGGGCGTTTGACGGCTTTCAACCTCTTCGAATCGCTCAAAGTAGGCAATTTGCTCTCGATTTTGCTGCTACTAAATTGGTGACAGTACTCATATTTGCCACTTTTTGACCACGAGGTGTTCAGAGGGGCTCTCGACAAGCATCTAACGCTACAATATCTACCACGTGGCTGGGTTTTGCCGGCCGAATGTGCGATGTCGTGGGAGGGGACATGGTCGAGTTTACAAAGACGATTAAAGATCCGTTGGGATTGCATGCCCGCCCGGTTGCGCTGCTCTATGACATTATCGCCAAGCATCGTAGCGACGTGTCGGTTTCGATTGGCAATCGTCATGTCGATGGCCGCGACGTTATAGGGCTCATGGCACTCTGTGGCGAATGTGGCGAGGACATCGTGTTCCGCGTTTCGGGCGTGGATGAGGCCTCGTGCGTCACGTCGATTAGAAACCTCTCGCTTTAAGCATGACGGGACGCGGCAAAGGACAGCTCTTTGCCGCGCCTTTTTGTTTCGTATAGGAAACTTTTTCGAAAACTGAATAGAGACCCTTTCCAAAAAGTTAACCACGTGCTAGTTTACTAAAGCGAACATAGACGTGGTTAACTTTTATCACGTCGATGTTGAGGACGAACTGACGTTAGGAGCAACTCATGTCTTGCGGACCGCAGATGCCGGCCATACCGCTTTCGATGGTAAAAGCGGGCGAAACCGTGCGCGTGTCTCGTGTAAAGGGCAATGAGGACATGAAACACCACCTCAAGGACCTCGGCTTTGTCGAGGGCAACGAAATCCACGTGGTGAGCTCGAGTGGCGCCAATATCATCGTCACGGTGCTGGGCGCACGCTTTGGCATCGATTCCAAGGTTGCCATGCACATCATGACCGTCGGTTAGTCTGCAGCATTTCATAAAAACCGAAAGGGGGACAAGAGGATGAAGACGTTGGGTGACGTTAAGGTGGGCGAGAGCTCCACCATCGTCAAGCTTCACGGTGAGGGTGCGCTTCGCCGCCACCTTATGGACCTGGGGCTCATCAAGGGCACTTCGTTCAAGGTCGTGAAGGTTGCACCGCTCGGTGATCCGGTCGAGATCAACGTGCGCGGCTACGAGCTTTCCATCCGCAAGGAGGAGGCGGCTGTCGTCGAGGTCCAGTAGGGCTCGCGGCGTATATTTCTGCAGATAAAGTTAGGTATTTCTAACTTAATGCAGCAACTTTGAAGCACATTATCCAGCCTGCGCGGAGAAAGCAGCGCAGGCACACAAGGAAGAAGGATTGAATGGCGGATTCTCAGATCCATGTCGCGCTGGCGGGTAACCCCAACTGCGGCAAGACCACGCTTTTCAACCTGATCACCGGCGCCAACGGCTACGTTGGCAACTGGCCCGGCGTCACGGTTGAGAAAAAGGAAGCCAAGCTCCTAAGCGACAAGAACGTTACCATCACGGACCTCCCCGGCATCTACTCGCTTTCCCCCTACAGCCCCGAGGAGCAGTGCTCGCGCGATTACCTCATGAGCGGCGAGCCCGATGTGGTCGTCCAGGTTGTCGACGCCACCAACCTCGAGCGCAACCTGTACCTGGCGCTTCAGGTCATCGAGACCGGCCTGCCCGTGGTCGTCGCCCTCAACATGGCCGACTTGGTCGAGAAGAACGGCGACAAGATCGACACGGACAAGCTCTCCAAGAAGCTCGGCTGCCCGGTCATGATGATCTCGGCCCTTAAGAACAAGGGCATCACGGAGCTGTTCGAGCAGGTCAAAAAGTCCGCTGCCTCCAAGGGCCAGGTGCCGGAGCACAAGTTCGACTCCTCCATCGAGGACGTTCTGACGCACATCGAGAACAACCTTCCGGCGAGCGTTCCCGCCAACAAGCGTCGCTACTACACCGTCAAACTGTTTGAGCGCGACGCGGACGCCTGCAAGCTCATCAACCTCACCAAGGAGAAGGCCGCTCGCGTGGAGCAGCTGGTCGCCCAGTGCGAGCAGGACTGCGACGATGACGCCGAGTCCATCATCACCGGTGAGCGCTACGGCGTGATCGCACACATCATCGACGAGTGCCTGACCAAGGCCCCGGCCAAGATGAGCACCTCCGAGAAGATCGACCGTGTGGTTACCAACCGTATCCTGGGCCTGCCGATCTTTGTGGTCATCATGTTCTGCGTGTACTACATCGCCGTTTCCACCCTGGGCGGAACGGTGACCGACTTCACCAACGATCAGCTCTTTGGCACCGACGGTTGGTATGTGCTCGGTCAGGGCCGCGATGCTTACGATGAGGCTGTCGAGGCCGCGGGTGACGACGCCGACTCGGTCGACCCGGCACAGTACGGCCCCTATGTCCCGGGTATCACCACCATGGTGCACGACGCCCTCGTGGCGGGTGGCACCGAGGACGGTGGCCTGGTCGATTCGCTGGTCTGCGACGGTATCGTTGGCGGCCTGGGCGCCATCTTCGGCTTTGTGCCGCAGATGTTCCTGCTGTTCGTGATGCTGTCCTTCCTGGAGGACTGCGGCTACATGGCCCGCGTCGCCTTTATCATGGACCGCGTGTTCCGCCGCTTTGGCCTGTCCGGTAAGTCGTTCATCCCCATGCTCGTGTCCTCAGGCTGCGGCGTCCCCGGCGTCATGGCCACCAAGACCATCGAGAACGAGAAGGACCGCCGCATGACGGTCATGACCACCACGTTCATCCCCTGCGGCGCCAAGCTGCCGATCATCGCCCTGCTCATGGGCTCCATCATTGGCGATTCTTCCACCACGGCCGCATGGATCAGCCCGCTTTTCTACTTCCTGGGCGTCTTTGCCGTCATCGCCTCGGGCCTCATGCTCAAGAAGACCAAGCTCTTCGCCGGCCGTCCGACCCCGTTTGTCATGGAGCTTCCTGCCTACCACTTCCCGGCGATCCGTTCCTGGGCGCTGCACGTGTGGGAGCGCTGCTGGGCCTTTATCAAGAAGGCCGGCACGGTCATCTTTGCGTCCACCGTCGTCGTTTGGTTCCTCTCCAACTTTGGTAGCTATAACGGTTCCTTTGGCTTCCTGCCTGCGATGGACGGCATCCCCGAGGAGTTTATGGACTACTCCGTGCTTGCCATGCTGGGCAACCTGGTCGCTTGGATCTTCGCCCCGCTCGGCTTTAGCACCTGGCAGGCCACCGCGCTGACTGTCTCTGGCCTCGTCGCCAAGGAGAACGTCGTCGCCACCGCCGGCTCGCTGCTGTCCGTCGCCGACGCGGGCGAGACCGACCCGAGCCTGTGGACCGCGTTTGCCGGCATGTTCCCCACCATGGGCGCTTGCGTTGCCTTCGGCGCCTTCAACCTGCTGTGCGCTCCGTGCTTTGCCGCCATTGGCACCATCCGCAACCAGATGGATTCCGGCAAGTGGACTGCGATCGCCATCGGTTACGAGTGCGCCTTCGCTTGGGTGATCGGCCTGTTCATCAACCAGTTCTACAACTTGCTTGTTCTTGGACAATTTGGTATCTGGACGATTGTGGCCATTGTGCTGCTGGTTGCGATGCTCTTCCAGATCTTCCGCCCCATGCCCAAACATGCATGGACCGACGAGGACGAGACCAACACTGCTTCCGCCGCAGTTTCCGCTTAAGTCCGAATAAGGATTAGCCCCTTTTCACGAGCCCGGGTGTCCCAGCGACACTCGGGCTTTTTGGTGGGGGAGATGTGGCGTTTCCGCAGATAAAACCGACCAAAATAAACCTGTCCCTTTTTGGTAGGTGGAGAATGGGGTAAAGTAAGTGGTGGTTAACTAGAGGAGGCTTGCTATGGCACCTATCGATATTGTTGTACTGGCTGTTATCGGCGTTGCGTTTGTCGCGGTATGCGTGCGCATCTACCACAAGGGCACCTGCGCCGACTGCGCTCAGGGTGGCGTTTGCACGGGGCATTGCTCCAACAAAAAGACGTGCGCCGCGCTGAAAGGCGTCGACAAAATCGCCGAAGACTTGGGCCGCGGTATCAAGTAAGGCCCAGACATCTAAGCGCCTCGCGAGCATCCGTTCGCGGGGCGTTTTTCACTTTTGTGGGGTGGGCTAGAGACGCTGCATGCGGTACCCGACGCCCATGTGCGTCTGAATCATCTTGGGGTGAGAGGGGTCTGCCTCGATCTTCTTGCGCAGGGTGCGCATGAACACGCGCAGGCTCGCCAGATCGCTGTCCCAGCTCGTGCCCCATATCTCGCGGGTGATGAAGGTGTGGGTGAGCACCTTGTCGACGTTTTTCGCCAGAAGGACGAGCAATTTGTACTCGGTTGGGGTGAGCGAGAGCTCGCGTCCGTCTTTCGTCGCGTATCCCGCGGCGTAGTCGATATGCAGCGGACCGTTGTCAAACGTGCTCGCTTCTGTCGACTCGCTCGACGCCATCGAGGAGCGCCTCAAATTCGCACGGACGCGCGCGAGCAACTCATCCACAGAAAAGGGCTTGGTGAGGTAGTCGTCTGCCCCTGCGTCAAGTGCTGCAATCTTGTCGGAATCTTCGGTGCGCGCCGAAATGACGATAATGGGGACTGCCGACCAGCTTCGGATCTTCGTGATGACCTCGATACCGTCAATGTCGGGAAGGCCGAGGTCGAGCATGATGAGGCTGGGGCCGTGCGACACCGCATCCATGATGGCGGCCTGGCCGTTGCATACCTTGCTGACGACATAGCCGTGGAGGTCAAGCGCGGTCGAAACGAGGTTTTGAACGGTCAGGTCATCTTCGACCAGGAGGATGCGTGGCTTAGCGGCATTATTCATGAATCTCGATCTCCTCGGCGGGCAGGGTAAAACGGAAGACGGCCCCATGGGGGTGGTTGTCGCGAACTTCGATGACGCCGCCATGCGCCTCCACGATGGAGCGGCAGAGCGACAGCCCAAGGCCGATGCTTCGGCGTGAATCCACGGGCCGCGTATCGCTTGAGGTGAAGAAGCGCTCAAAGATATGAGGCTTGTCGCAGTCTGCCACACCCGGCCCATCGTCTGCGACGTCCACCACGACGAACGCACCCTCGCGACGTGCGCTGATGGTGACAGTCGAGTCCTCGGGCGTGTATTTGAAGGCGTTCATGATGAGATTCGTAAGCACCTGCATGATGAGATGGACGTCGATGCGTACCAGCAGGATGTCGTCAGTGTGCTCGATGGTGACGGCGCGTCCATGCGATGCTTGGGCGACATGGCTGAGGGCGGCCTCGATGACCTCGTCGATAAGCTCGGATGTTAAGTTGAGGCGAATGGTGCCGTCCTCGACGCGTGTGATGGCGAGGAGGTTCTCCACGGTATCGATAAGCCAGAGGGAGTCGTCGTAGATGGCATCGGCAAGATCGCAGCGTTGTTCGAGGCTGAGCTTCTCGTCGCTCTTCCGAAGGATTGCCGCAGATCCGGATATAGCCGTGAGGGGTGTCCTCAAATCGTGGCCGATGGAGCGCAAAAGGTTGGCGCGCAGCTGCTCGTTTTTCGCCAAGACCGCAGCCTCTTCGCGCTCTTGCGCCGCCCGGTCGCTTTCGAGCGCCAAGGCGCATTCACCCACGATAGATAGGACGATCGAATGCTCGAAGGCTTCGATCTCGCGCCCCTCCAGGGCGATGCCGATGACACCGAATACCTTGTCGCCGGTGCGAACCGCGAGGTAGAGACAGTGCGCCTCAGGCAGGGTCCGCGTGCTTGCGCCCGCGCGCTTGTTGTTGGCGTAGGTCCAGGTTGCAACGGCGCGCTCGTAGTCGGTGAGCAGCGACGCGGATCGGTTTTCGGTGCCAGCGGACTCATAGAGCGCCTTGCCGAGCGTGCCGTGTTCGGCGGGGTAGAAGACCACGTCGAGTTTTAGCAGTTTGACGAGTTGGTTCATGGCGACGCGGGCGCACTCCTCCGCGCTATGGGCTTGCTGCAAGAGCTGGTTCGTTTCGAGGAGTACGCGCGTTTTGAATGCGTTCTCGGCGGATGTACGGGCGTTGTCGGCGATGCGCGCAGTTAACTCGCCGGCGACCATAGCGGTGGCGAACATGATGCCGAACGTGACCAGATAGCTTCGGTCGTAGCTGGCGAGCGAAAACAGAGGCGTGACGAAGCAGAAGTTGTAAAGCACTACAGAGAGCACGCTCGATACGATCGTGCAGATACGCCCCGTCGTGGTGACGGCGGTCAGCAGGGCCGTGAAGATATAGAGGGATATGATGCTGGAATCGGCAAATCCCAGATGGCGGAAAGCCGTGCCGATCGCCGTGGCGGCAAGAGAGAGGGCCAGCGTGCGAAGCACGTTTCGGCTGCTGGGCGGCTGCAGGGCGAGCGCATGGCGGCGTCCTTTGGGTCGGGAGGGCGGAGTCGACTGTTCTGGAATGATGTAAATGTCGAGGTTCGGGGCGAATGTTATGAGCTGTTCTACGAGAGATTTGCGGCCGAAGAGGGCCTGACGGACGCTGCTGCGCTCGCCCGTGCGCCCCATGACGATCTTCGAAATACCCGACAGGCGTGCGAACTCGGAGATCTGAAACGCGATGTCGTCGCCATAGACGGTTTCCATATGTGCTCCGAGCTGCTCGGCTAGGGCGATATTGGCTGCAAGCTTGGCGCGCTCATCATCGCTCATGGCTTGCGTGCGCGGGCTCTCTACGAACAGGGCGACGAGCTCGCTGCGAAACGCTTTCGCCATGCGTGCGGCGGCACGGACGATGCGGGGATTGGTCGGCGCCGGGGAGACACAGACTAAGATACGCTCCCTGGTGTAGTAGTCACGGTTTCCCAGCACGCGTGCGGCGTCTGTGAGGTGACCGGTGCGATCGGCGCAGCGGCGCAGCGCGATTTCTCGGAGTGCGGTGAGGTTCTCGACGGTAAAAAAATGCTGTTGCGCTCGGTCGGCTTGTGCGGGACGGTAGACGAGGCCGGCACGAAGGCGCTCAAGTAGGTCTTCGGGCTCTATGTCGACGAGCTCGACCTGGTCGGCATCATCGAAGATACGGTCGGGGATTCGTTCGCTCACGACAACGCCGGTGATGGATGCAACCATGTCGTTTAGGCTCTCGATATGCTGAACGTTCACGGTCGTATAGACGTCGATGCCCGCATGTAGAAGTTCCTCGACGTCTTGATAGCGTTTGTCGTGGCGAGACCCCGGCGCATTTGTATGGGCGAGCTCGTCGACAAGGATGAGCTGAGGGGCGCGTTCGATAGCCGCATCTAGATCGAACTCGCTGAGCGCAATGCCGTTGTGCTCGATGAGTTTACAGGGCACGTTCTCAAGCCCTTGTGCAAGATGGGCAGTTGCCGGACGTTCGTGCGGCTCGATGTATCCCGCGACGACGTCGACACCTCGCCGCTTGGCGGCGTGGGCGGCTTGAAGCATCGCATAGGTTTTGCCTGTGCCAGCAGCGTAGCCAAAGAAAATCTTGAGGTGTCCCCGGCTGGTTCGAGTGTCATCGGCGACCTCGTCTTTCTCAATTGCCTTGAGGATGAGGTCTGGATTGACGCGAGTGTCCGATGCGTCGCGCTGCATAGCGTAGCCTTTCTGAAGCGTTGTCCATGCGTGCATACGCGGTGAAGACACCACTGTATGCTCGCGAGGTCGAGTATAGGCGCACTGCAGCTGCAATAGTGCTTTCTACCTGCATCTTTACGGCATCTTAAGGACGTGAGCCCCGGCCCTCACGCCTCTTTAATCCCTAGAAGCGTTTACTGTCCCCAGACGCTTGCGAGGGCAGGCGTCCGAGACATCGGACCGCGTGTGAAAGGGGCGGTAAATGGACATCCTCATTCCCATCATCGGAGTCGTCTGCATTGGACTTCTTATCTATTACATCTACATTCTGATGAGGAGTGATTCGTAAACTATGGACGCTGCGATTCAGTACATCTTGTACTTTGCCGTACTCGTCGTCCTGGCCGTTCCGCTCGGTCGGTTCATGGCCCATATCATGGATGGTGAGCATACGTTCCTGTCGCCTGTGATTGCTCCTGTGGAGCGTGGCGTCTATCGTCTGCTTCGCATCGACGCGGCAGAACAGATGGGGTGTAGGCGCTATCTGGCGAGCGTGCTGGTCTTTTCGGGGATCGGCCTCGTGACTCTTGTGGCACTCCAGGCGCTTCAGTCCTTCTTGCCAGGCAATCCCCAGCACCTGCCGGGTGTGTCATGGGACCTGTCGTTCAATACGGCTGCTTCCTTCATAACCAACACCAACTGGCAGTCCTACTCCGGTGAGACCACCCTGTCCTACCTTGTGCAGTTCATGGGTCTCACTGTGCAGAACTTCGTTTCCGCTGGCACCGGTATCGCGGTCATGTTCGCGCTGATCCGCGGCTTCCGTCAGGTCAAGGAGCAGGGTCTGGGTTCCTTCTGGGTCGACCTCACCCGCACCGTCCTGTATGTGCTCATCCCGCTGAACCTCGTGTTCGGCATCTGCCTGGCTGCCGGTGGCGTCATCTCCAACTTCCAGCCGGCTCAGAAGGCTGAGCTCGTAGAACCCGTCGCTGTTCAGCCTAATGCAGACGGCGGCTGGAGCGTCATCGACGGCGCCCAGATTGAGGGCGACACGGTCAAGGTCGACGGCAAGGTTGTCGAGGGCGCGCGCGTGGTCACCGAGCAGTTCCTGCCCCAGGGTCCCGCGGCTCCTCAGGTCGCCATCAAGCAGTCCGGCACCAACGGCGGCGGCTTCTTCGGCGTGAACTCCGCCCATCCGTATGAGAACCCCAGTGCCTTCACCAACATCATCGAGATGACCAGCCTGCTGCTGATCCCGGCCGCCTGTTGCTTCGCCTTCGGTATCGGCGTCAAGAACACCAAGCAGGGCAAGGCCATCTTTGCCGCCATGTTCATCCTGCTGGTGATCTTCACCGGCATCATCGCCGTCAACGAGCATGCGGGCACCCCGCAGCTGGCCGATGGCGGAGCGGTCAATATCGAGATGACCGACGGCCAGGCCGGCGGCAACATGGAGGGCAAGGAGAGCCGTTTCGGTATCGCCTCCTCTTCTACCTGGTCCGCTTTCACGACGGCTGCTTCCAACGGCTCGGTTAACTCCATGCACGACTCCTACACCCCGCTGGGCGGTTTTGTCCAGATGCTCCAGATTGCTCTGGGCGAGGTCGTCTTCGGCGGCGTGGGCTGCGGCCTGTACGGCATGATCGGCTTCGCCATCCTCACAGTGTTCATCGCCGGCCTCATGGTCGGACGCACGCCTGAGTTCCTGGGCAAGAAGATCGAGCCGGGCGAGATGCGCTGGGCAGTTGTCCTGTGCTTGGCAACTCCGTTTGCCATTCTGGTGTGCTCGGCCATCGCCTGCATGGTGCCCGGTCTTGCCGACCAGCTCAACAATGGTGGCGCGCACGGCTTCTCCGAGGCGCTGTATGCCTTCACCTCATGCGGCGGCAACAACGGCTCGGCGTTTGCAGGCATGAACTGCAACATTCCCTGGATCAACGTCATGCTCGGCCTCGAGATGCTGTTCGCCCGCTTCATGCCCATCATCGGTACGCTGGCTATCGCCGGCTCGCTGGCCAAGAAGGGCAAGGTCGCCGAGAGCGCCGGTACCCTGTCTACCACCAACGGCATGTTCGTATTCCTGCTCGTGTTCATCGTTCTGCTGATCGGTGCCCTGAGCTTCTTCCCGGCCCTGGCGCTTGGCCCCGTTGCCGAGTTCTTCCAGATGATTGCGTAAAGGAGGGCGCAGATTTATGACTATGCAAAAAGACATGATGGGCCGCGCGGTCCGCGACTCGTTTGCCAAGCTGGATCCTCGCGTCCAGATTCAAAACCCGGTCATGTTCCTGGTGTGGCTTTCCGCCGTCATGACCTCCGTCCTGGCCGTCGCTTCCATTTTCGGTGTGCAGGACGCGGGTGTGCCCACCTACTATGTGGTCGCCATCGCGGTCATCCTGTGGCTTACCGACCTGTTCTCGAACTTCGCCGAGGCGCTTGCCGAGGGCCGCGGTAAGGCCCAGGCCGATTCCCTGCGTGCGGCCAAGAAGGATGTCGAGGCCCATCGCATCGAGTCCGTTGAGGACAAGGAGCACTTCACCGTCGTTCCCGGCACCGAGCTCACGCGCGGCGACCTGGTGATCGTACGCGCCGGCGAGCAGATTCCCGGCGACGGCGACGTCATCGAGGGCGCTGCTTCCGTTGACGAGTCCGCCATCACCGGCGAGTCCGCCCCCGTGGTCCGCGAGGCCGGCGGCGACCGCTCTGCCGTTACCGGCGGTACCACGGTGCTGTCCGACTGGATCATCGTCAAGATCTCCAGTGAGCCCGGCCAGAGCTTCCTGGACAAGATGATCGCGATGGTCGAGGGTGCCGCGCGCAAGAAGACCCCTAACGAGATCGCTCTGGAGATCTTCCTGGTGGCCCTCTCCATCGTCTTTATCCTGGTCACGCTGGCCCTGTATTGTTACTCCTGCTTCTCGGTCGGTCTTAACGACATGGACAACCCCACGGCCGTGACCACGCTCGTGGCGCTGCTCGTGTGCCTGGCTCCTACTACCATCGGCGCCCTTCTTTCCGCCATCGGCATCGCCGGCATGAGCCGTCTGAACGAGGCCAACGTGCTGGCCATGTCCGGCCGCGCCATCGAGGCCGCCGGCGACGTCGACATCCTCATGCTCGACAAGACCGGCACCATCACCCTGGGTAACCGCCAAGCCGCCGAGTTCATCCCGGTCGACGGCATCGATTCCGCGGAGCTGGCCGATGCCGCCCAGCTTTCCTCGCTGGCCGACGAGACCCCCGAAGGCCGTTCCATCGTCGTGCTCGCCAAGGAGCAGTTCGGTCTGCGCGGCCGCACACTCGAGGATAAGGGTATGGAGTTCATCCCCTTCACCGCGGCGACCCGCATGTCCGGTGTGAACTACGAGGGCAATGAGATCCGCAAGGGCGCTGCCGATTCCGTGCGCACCTATGTGGAGGCAGCCGGCGGCGTGTTCTCCCAGGAGTGCGACGAGGCCGTCGAGCGCATCGCCAAGGCCGGCGGCACCCCGCTGGTCGTGACCAAGAACTGCCGCGTGCTGGGCGTTGTGTACCTCAAGGACATCATCAAGTCCGGCGTTAAGGAGAAGTTCGCCGACCTGCGCAAGATGGGCATCAAGACCATCATGGTGACGGGCGACAACCCGCTCACCGCCGCGGCAATCGCCGCCGAGGCCGGCGTTGACGACTTCCTGGCCGAGGCCACCCCTGAGGGCAAGCTCGAGAGGATCCGCGAGTTCCAGCGTGAGGGCCACCTGGTCGCCATGACCGGCGACGGCACCAACGACGCGCCGGCGCTGGCGCAGGCGGATGTCGCCGTGGCCATGAACACGGGCACCCAGGCTGCCAAGGAGGCCGGCAATATGGTCGACCTCGACTCCAGCCCCACCAAGCTCATCGAGGTCGTGCGTATCGGCAAGCAGCTGCTCATGACCCGCGGTTCGCTCACGACCTTCTCGGTCGCCAACGACATGGCGAAGTACTTCGCTATCATCCCGGCCCTGTTCTCGCCGATCTACCCGGGCCTTGGCGCGCTCAACATCCTCGGTCTGGCAAGCCCGCTGTCCGCGGTTCTTTCGGCCATCATCTATAACGCGCTCGTTATCGTCGCGCTGATCCCGGCCGCGCTGAAGGGCGTTAAGTACCGCGAGGTGCCGTCCGGACAGCTGCTGATCCACAACCTGCTCGTGTGGGGTCTGGGCGGCATCGTTGCCCCGTTCGTATTCATCAAGCTCATCGACATGCTGCTCGCGTTCTGCGGCATTATGTAAGTGGAGGTTTGTATGTTCAAAGGTGTTGCATCGCGCGCACTGGGCGTGTTCGCGCTGTTTACCGTTGTCTGCGGCCTGGGCTATACGCTCGTCGTGACCGGCATCGCCCAGGTTGCGTTCCCGTATCAGGCGAACGGTTCGCTCATCAAGGTCGACGACAAGATCGTGGGCTCCGAGCTGATCGGCCAGAACTTCGAGGATGAGGACCACATGTGGGGCCGCATCCAGAACATGTCAATTGTCGAAGGCGAAGACGGCGAGCTCATGGCGTACGGTGCCCCGTCCAACCTGTCCCCGGCGAGTGAGGAGTACCGGCAGCTTGTGGACGCGCGCGTCGAGAAGATTCGCGCCGCCAACCCCGATGCCGATATGGACGCCGTACCCGTCGACCTGGTGACGTGTTCGGGGTCCGGCCTCGACCCGGAGATCTCTCCGGATGCCGCCGAGTACCAGGTCCCGCGCCTTGCCAAGGCCACGGGCAAAAGTGAGGACGAGGTGCGCGACATCATCGCCGCGTGCACCAAGGGCCGTTTCCTCGGCGTGTTCGGCGAGCCCACGGTCAACGTGCTCAAGGTGAACCTTATGCTGGACGGCGCGCTGTAGGTGAGGGAGTGGCGGATGAGGGCATGACTGACTATCTGAGCCCTCAATTCCACCCCGCCCATCAGTTGCGGTGAAATACGGACTGTTTTGGCTGTTAAAAGCCTCATCTACTCCGTATTCCACCGCAACTTTTTTTGAGGGTCGGGATTGAAGGTGGGGAGTGCGAGCGAGCGCGAATGCGGCGGGTACTGATACGATAGGGGTGTCTGCAAGTGCCGCCGAGCGGCTTAAACGAAAGGAAGCCTGTATGGAGTCATCCGCCTACCCGATGCTCTTTAGCCCGATCAAGGTCGGTACGACCGAGGTCAAGAACCGCGTCTTTATGCCGCCGGTGTCCACCAACCTGGCCGATCATGGCTATGTGACCGACGATTTGGTCGATCATTACCGTGCCCGTGCCAAGGGCGGCGTGGGCCTCATCATCACCGAGGTCGTGACGGTCGAGCCTACCTATACCTATCTGCCGGGTGACATGTGCTGCTACGACGATGCGTTTATCCCCGGCTGGGAAAAGCTCGCCGCGGCCGTCCACGAGTATGGCTGCAAGATCATGCCACAGCTCTTCCACCCCGCCTACATGGCCTTTAACATTCCGGGCACGCCGCGCCTGATTGCTCCGTCCTTTGTGGGCCCGTCCTATGCCCGCGAGGCGCCGCGCCCCATCACGGTCGATGAGATTCACGAACTTACGCATCAGTTCGGTGACGCCGCCGTGCGTATGCAGAAGGCCGGCGTCGATGGCGTCGAGGTCCATGCGGCACACGCCCACGGTATGCTCGGCGGCTTTTTGACTCCGCTCTATAACAAGCGTACCGACGAGTACGGCGGCTCGCTCGACGCCCGCATGCGCTTTTTGCTCGAGGTCATCGCCGAGATTCGCGAGCGCTGCGGTAAGGACTTTATCATCGACGTCCGCATCTCGGGCGATGAGTACACCGATGGTGGCCTGACCCTCAACGACATGATCTACGTCTCGCGTCGCCTGGAGAAGGCTGGCGTCGACATGATTCACGTGTCGGGCGGCACCACCATCAAGCGCGGCTCTGCGATTCCCGCCGCCGGCACGCAGCAGGCCTCGCACGCCGCTTGCTCGCGCGAGATCAAAAAGCACGTCAACATCCCCGTCGCTACTGTCGGCCGCATCAACGAGGCCTGGATCGCCGAGGAGCTGATCGAGGACGGCGCTGCCGACATCTGCATGATGGGCCGCGCCAATCTGTGCGATGCCGAGTTCTGCAACAAGGCCGCTGCCGGCAACGCCGACGACATCCGCCCCTGCATTGGCTGCCTGCGCTGCCTGAACGGCATTATGTTTGGCAAGCGCATCTCCTGCACCGTCAACCCCGATGTTGAGCGCGACGAGGCCGGCTACGAGCCTGCCGACGAGGTCAAGAACGTGCTCGTTGTGGGCGCCGGTCCTGCGGGCATGGAGGCAGCCTACATTGCTGCCAAGCGTGGTCATAACGTGGTGCTCGTGGATAAGCAGGACGAGCCGGGCGGCGAGATGCGCATCGCAGCCGTTCCGCCGGCAAAGCAGGAGCTCACCCGCGTGATCAAGTATCAGTACCGTCGCCTGGCCGAGGCCGGCGTGAAGTGCGTATTTGGCACCGAGCTTTCGGCCGAGGACATTCAGCGCGACTACGCAGGTTACGAGGTTGTCCTGGCTTATGGCGCCGAGCCCATCGCTCCGGCCTTCATGCAGGGCTTTAAGCAAGTTATGACAGCTGACGACCTGCTGGGTGGCAAGGCTTTCCCGGGCAAGAAGATCGTCATCGTGGGCGGCGGCACCGTCGGTTGCGAGACGGCCGATTACCTGGCCCCGCTGGTCAACGACCTCTCGCCGGCCAATCGCGATGTCACCGTTATCGAGATGACCAAGACGCTCGCCGCCAACGAGGGCGGCGCCGGTCGCGCGGTGCTCATCACGCGCATGCTCTCCAAGGGCGTTCACGTGCTGACCGAGGCCAAGGTGACCGAGATCACCGAGGACACCATCAGTTACGAGAAGGACGGCGAGGTCCGCACCATCACCGGTGCCGATACGCTGGTGCTTGCCATGGGCTATCGTCCCAATACCAAGCTGGCCGACGACCTTGCCGCTGCTGGCGTTGCTGCCCATGTACTGGGCGATGCCCAGAAGTGCGGCAACATCCGCGACGCCATCGGCGACGGCTACAAGATTGCCTGCGAGCTCTAGTCAACCCCTTGGTGCGTGGGGGACAGGTTGGTTTGCACCAAGTTGGTGCATGTAAACCTGACCCCATTGACGAGGTTGCCGCCATCCCAGGGCGGCTTCATGGAGTAGCGTCCGTACGCATCGAATTTCTTCTCTCATAGATGTGCGGCACAAAGAGCCCCGAGTTCATACGAGCTCGGGGCTCTTTTCGTTTGGATTGCAGACGTATTGACAGACGAAAACAGTCTGCGTCCGGTATTGAGCCATACGAAAGCGAAATTATGCGTCTTAATTCCGTACGCAAATCAAGACGAAAACCGTTTGCGTCTTCTATAAATCAGTACGCAAACGGTTTTCGTCTTATAATACGGTTATGAATGGTACGAAACGAGGGGGTTGTGCATATGGTTGTTAGAGAGAGCCCTACAGTCGAATACAAGGAAAGCGTTACGCCGACGTTTCTTAAAACGGTGAGCGCCTATGCAAACTACGGGACGGGCAAGATTGAGTTTGGCGTTGATGACGAGGGTGTGGCTGTCGGCCTTGCGGATCCGGTTGCAGAATGCCTGCGCATCGAGAACATGATTAACGACAGTCTTGATCCCGCACCCCGTTATTCGCTTGAGCCCGATGAGAAACACGGGATCGTAATCCTTACGGTTTATGAGGGGCAGGACAAACCCTATCGAAGCAAGGGAAAGGCCTACAGACGAAACGATTCGGCAACGGTGGAGGTCGACCGGTTTGAGTATGGCAGGCTGACGCTCGAAGGCAGCAACGTAACGTTCGACGCGCTCACGTCGGCTCGCCAGGACTTGAGCTTTCATACGCTCGAGCATAAGTGTGTTGAACACCTCGGCATTTCCGAGCTAACGTCGGATATCTTGCGTACGCTCCGCTTGCTCGGCAAGGATGGCTATACCAATGCCGCGGCGATTTTAGCGGATAAGAATGATTTTCCGGGCATCGACTGCGTCCGTTTTGGCGATACCGAGGATGTGATCTTGGATCGCGAGGCAGCGACAAATGTATCCGCAATTGAGCAGGTGGACAGGGCGGTAGCTATGTTTGCACGCTACTACCGTTATGAGCGTATCGAAGGGATGGAGCGCGTCCAAACCGATCGAATTCCTCTCGAGGCGTTTCGCGAAGCTGTCGCAAATGCTTTGGTGCATCGGACGTGGGACGTTCGAGCGAACGTTCAAATTGCCCTGTACGATGATCGTGTCGTTGTGACCTCCCCCGGATCGCTGCCCGCCGGTTTGACGACGGAACAATACCTGTATGGGCAGATATCCGTGCTCAGAAACCCCATCGTTGCAGAGGCCTTCTTAAAGCTGGATTACATCGAGAAATTTGGTACGGGAATCGCGCGCATTAGACGTGCCTATCGCGATTCGATCAATCAACCAATTTTTGATGTTCGCGGCGGCATGGTGGCCGTCACATTGCCCGTTACCGATGCCCTTGAAGGGTCCGAGGAAGAGGTCCAGGTTCTCAAGGCCTTGTCGGGCGGTCGAATTATATCGCGAAGCGAGATTGAAAAACAGACGGGGCTGAGCCGCATGCGGACGTTGACGGCACTCGAATCTCTGCTTGAACGGAATGCAATCGTAAGGCAGGGAACCGGGCGGGCCACGAAATACGAGCGCTCATAGTCAAAAAGAGCCATGGTACAAGACGGACCCCAAGCCAGCGTTGGCTTGGGGTCCGTTATGTCCCGGATGGTAACGGGCCGATTATTGTCAAGTTATAGCAAAGTATGGCGACGTACAGCAAAGTATAGTGAGATATAGCAAGCCGTATAGCGCGCCTTGATTATCAACCGTCCGTATTTCACAGCAACTTATAACAGGCTCGGGGTGCCAATTTGGGGTGCAGTAGTGCTGCGCCACGAAAAGGGCCTATCTACTACGTTTAAGCCGCAGAGGTCAACCATAGTCGGCTTTTTCGAAAATCGACAAGCTGTCTACCTGCGGTTTTGTTTTCACGGTTTTCGGTATGGCCGAGGCTATCCGTGTTAATGTAGTAGATGGGCCACTTTTGTGGCAAGGGGGCCGATCTGCGGGCCAGGGTAGCTAAAAGAGCCCCGACCCAAAAAGACTGATTGGGAGCTGGGGCGTGTCGATGCGATAGTATTACGTGGTGAAATTCGACAAACCGTGGGCTTCATCCGAGGGCTTTATGGAACAACACCAGCATTATCAGAGCCTGCAAGACCAGGCATACAACGCATTGCGCTCCAAGATCATCTATGCCGAGCTCAAGCCCGGCACGCGCCTTTCGGCGATTGGTCTGGAAAAGGAGACGGGAATCGGGCGCACGCCCATTCGCGAGTCCTTTGTGCGCCTGCGTGAGCAGGAGCTGGTGGAAACCCGTCCCAAAAGCGGCACCTATGTCTCAAAAATCAGCATGGAGCGCGCCGAGAACGCCTGTTTCTTGCGCGAGAAACTCGAGAGAAGCGTGCTTATTAAATGCTGTTCGGCCGCCTCGCCTGAGCAAAAGCATCGGCTCGAGCAGATTCTTGCCGAGTCTGAGTCACTCGACCATGGCGAAACGCGTCGCTTTTTCGATCTGGACAACCTGTTTCATGAGACGTGTTTCGTGATTGCCGGTCGTCACATGCTGTGGGATTGGATGAAGAGCGTCAACACGCATTTTGAGCGATACAACTGGTTGCGTATGGTGTCGCAGGACCTGGATTGGGAGCCGATTCGCCGGCAGCATCGCCGGATTCTCGAGGCCATTAAGAGGGGCGATACCGACACGGCGAGCTATCTGGCAGAGACGCACTTGCATCTGATGCCCGAGGAGCAGGGCCCGGTTATCGCCTTGCATCCCGACTACTTTGAGCTGCCTAAAGACTCGTCAGTCTAGTCCATCATCGCATCTGCTCGAGGCGCAAAAACGATGCCGCTCACCTACAGCGTTTTGCAACCGAGAATGTTAAAAAATGCCTAAAATGGCTCAGACTGCCGACATTGGGAAACGGGGTGCGCTATGGCGCAGATGAGAATCAGGGACATTGCCGTCGAGGCGGGCGTGAGTCCGGCCACGGTCTCGCGCTATCTCAATAACCGCCCCGGGCAGATGACCGAGGAAACCCGCGCTCGCATCGCGGCGGTTATCGAGCGCACTGGCTATCGCCCACGTGCCGCCGCACGCAATCTACGCAGCTCACGCACCAACCTCATCGGCGTGATTCTGGCCGACATCGCCAACCCGTTCTCGAGCGCAATGCTCGAAGGGCTTTCCGCCAGTGCCGCCGCGCGCGGCTGCTCGCTTATGACGGCCATTAGCGGCAACGACCCCGCCAAGGAGGCAGAGTCGCTCACCAGACTTATCGATGCCGGCGTGGACGGCCTGGTCGTCAATACCTGCGGAGGCAACGACGAGGCGATCGCCGCGGCAGCGGGACGACTGCCCGTTGTACTGCTCGACCGCGATGTTGCCGACGGCGGCATCGACTTGGTGACGTCCAACAACCGCGAGCTGGTCGCCGGCTTGGTAGACGCCTTGGTTGCCGCTGGCAGCGAGCGCCTGTGCCTGCTCATCGAGGCAAGCGACGACAGCCCCGTCCATCGCGAGCGCGCCGAGGCCTTTGTCGACGAGCTTTCGCACCGCGGCCTTGCCGGCGAGGTTATCACCTTGGCCGATGGCGGTACCACGGGCGTCGGCTGCTTGGATGAGACCATCCGCGGCTATGCAGGCAAAAAGCTCGGCCTTATCGCCGTTAACGGCCTGGTTTTCCTGCGTCTGACCGAGGCGCTAGCACAGCTGGGGCCCTCGTTGCCGGCTGGGCTCAAGATCGCGACATTTGACGATTACCCCTGGAACCACGTGCTCTTTGGCGGCGTGACCACGGCCGCGCAGGATACCCTTACCATCGCCGAGCGCGTAGTCGAGCGTCTGTCCGAGCGCATCGACGTCGTTACCACTACGGTAGGCGATGCCGCAAAGCTCGCCCCCAAGCGCATCGAGATCCCCGGCCACATCGAACACCGCGCATCGACCTTGCGCTAGTCGCCCGTCCGAGTCGGTCTGTTCGTGCTTGGCACCCGCCTGTTCGCACACGTTTTTTGAGCGCTTGATACGCTTTAACCCTGCGGAAACATTTTTCTGCGATAGTATCTGCGATATAGACCAGTCGAAACCCGCCCGAAAGAAAGGGGAGCGACATGAACCAGCAGAACATCGATTACGTACTCCGCTCCGTAGAGCAGCGTGATATCCGCTTTGTGCGTCTGTGGTTTGTCGACATTCTCGGCCGCCTCAAGAACTTTGCCATTAGCCCCGAGGACCTCGAGGTCGCTTTTGAGGAGGGTATTGGCTTTGACGGCTCCGCTATCGAGGGCTTTGCCACGCCCGAGGAAGCCGACATGCTGGCGTTCCCCGATGCTTCGACCTTCCAGATCCTGCCGTGGCGCCCGAGCCACAACGGCGTCGCCCGCGTGTTCTGCGACGTGTGCACTCCCGATCGCAAGCCGTTTGCCGGCGATCCGCGCGATGCCCTGCGCCGCATGTTCCGCAAGGCCGAGAAGGCCGGCTACCTGCTCAATGTGGGTGCCGAGCTGGAGTATTACTACTTCCCCGACGAGCACACCCCCGAGCCGCTCGACAACGTGGGCTACTTCGATCTTTCGGTGAGCGATGCCGCTCGCGACCTGCGTCGCAACACGGTCCTCACGCTCGAGAAGATGTCCGTGCCCGTGGAGTACACCTTCCACGCTGCCGGTCGCTCGCAGCACGGTATGAGCCTGCGCCATGCCGAGGCCCTGAGCATGTCCGACGCCATCACCACGGCCAAGCTCATCATTAAGCAGCAGGCCTACGAGAGCGGTTGCCACGCCTCCTTTATGCCCAAGCCGTTGGCGGGTGAGGATGGCAGTGCTATGTTCCTGTGCCAGTCGCTGTTCGACCACGACGGCAACAACGTCTTTTGGGGCGAGGACGACGAGAAGTACCACCTCTCCGATATCGCCAAGCACTACATGGCCGGCATCCTGGCGCACGCGCGCGAGATCAGCGCTATCACTAACCCCACGGTCAACTCGTATAAGCGCATCACCACGGGTGGCGACTCCGTGCCGCAGTACGCCACGTGGGGCCTGCGCAACCGCGCGAGCATGGTCCGCATCCCGGTCTACAAGCCCGGCAAGCAGCTGTCCACGCGCATCGAGCTGCGCAGCCCCGACCCCATGGCCAACCCGTACCTGGTCAACGCCGTCACGTTAGCGGCCGGTCTGGACGGTATCGAGCGCAAGCTGGAACTCCCGCCCGAGGCAACTGCCGAGACGCTCAAGCTTACCGACCGTCAGATGGTCGAGGCCGGCTACACGCCGCTGCCGCGCTCGCTCAAAGAGGCACTCGACGTGTTTGAGGACTCGCAGTTTATGAAGGATGCCCTCGGCGAGCACATCCACAGCTTCTTCCTCAAAAAGAAGCGCGCCGAGTGGCATAAGTTTGAGTCTACGATCACCGAGTGGGAGATCAAGCACTACCTGGCGAACTCCTAATCACGCTGGCTTGTTCCAGTACGATTGAGCTCATTTCTTTGGAGGCCGATATGTCCGAAAAGAGTGCCCTGTTCATGGCGCGCACGACGCGCTTCCACGAGTTTGCCCGCAGCTTGACGACCACCCTGGGTGTCGAGGTGAGCCTGGCAACCCCCGATTCGCCGACTGCGGCGCACGACTTTGACCTGCTGATCCTCGATTCCGATGGCATCCGCAGCGATCGCATCGATCAGATTGCCAAATGGCTCGACGATCGCGGCGGCGTTCCCATGCTGGTGATCGTCGACGACGAGGCGCTCGGTACCCTGCGCCTGCCCAATCACGCGCATGCCGACTTTGTATGCCCCACGGCGACGCCCAACGAGCTCAAGGCTCGCGCGCAGCGCCTGATGGGCGAGGAGGAGACCGTCACCGCCGACGATGTGCTCAATATCGATAACCTCGAGATCAACCTGGCTACCTACCAGGTGACGCTCGATAACGAGCCCATCGACCTGACGCTGATGGAGTACTCGCTGCTGAGCTTTTTGGCGACGCATCCCAACCGCGCCTACAGCCGCGAGGTGCTGCTGCACCGCGTGTGGGGCTTTGAGTACTGCGGCGGCACGCGCACCGTCGACGTGCACATTCGACGCATCCGCTCCAAGGTGGGCCCGCAGATCGCGGCACACATCACCACCGTCCGCGGCGTGGGCTATCTGTTTAAGGACTAGATTTTCACCACAAAGGGGACAGGCACCTTTGTGGTGGTTTTGCCGCATGTGCGGGTTCCTTTCGGGTTTGCAGAAGAACTTAAGCCTTCCTAAAAGATTGCGTTCTCATACACTTACGCCCGCATATTGGGGTACAACTCAACGTGAACAATGATGGCCCGCCACATGTTTGGCGGGCCTTTGGTTATTTGACGAAAGGATCGCAGCTATGAGCGAGTACGATTCCCAGCGTCCCCAGGATGCGGGCAACGCCGGCGAGACCCAGCAGCAGCCGCGCGTGCAGGTGGAGTCGACGCCTGCCGACAGCAACATTCCCTACGTGCAGGCCTACGACACGCAGACCGGCCAGCCGCTGGGTGGCCAGCGGGTCGTGAACAAGCACACGGTGGTCAAGACCAAGACCAAAAAGCTGCCGATCTTTATTACAGCACTCGCCGGCTGTGCCTGCGGCGCCCTGCTGGTCATTGCGCTCATTATGAGCGGCACGCTCAACATTGGCGGCGGCAAGAATGCCGTGACGGCGGGTGCTTCGGGTTCATCGACGCAAAAGATTACGATTGATTCCGAGGACACCACGCTGGCCGAGGCCGTTTCTGCCAAGGCCCTGCCCTCCGTGGTTTCCATTACCGCCACTTCGAGCGGCGGCCAGAATGGCTCGCTTTCGCAGTCTGCCGACGAGTCGGACAACTCGGGCAGCGTCGGTTCGGGCGTGGTGCTCGATACCGAGGGCCACATCCTCACCAACAACCACGTGGTCGATGGTTACGACCAGTACGTGGTGACCATGGACGACGGCACCACCTACGAGGCCGAGTTCGTGGGCAACGATGCTTCGAGCGACCTGGCCGTCATCAAGCTCAAGGATGCTGACGCCTCCAAGCTCACGCCGATCGAGATCGGCGATTCCTCCAAGCTCAACGTGGGCGAGTGGGTCATGGCGATCGGCTCGCCGTTCGGCAACGAGCAGTCCGTCTCCACGGGTATCGTGTCGGCGCTCTATCGCTCCACCGCCATGAGCTCTACCAGCGGCAACACCATCTATGCCAACATGATCCAGACCGATGCCGCTATCAACCCGGGTAACTCCGGCGGCGCGCTCGTTAACGACAACGGCGAGCTCGTGGGTATCAATTCGCTCATCGAGAGCTACTCGGGCTCCAGCTCGGGCGTTGGCTTTGCTATTCCCGTTAACTACGCCAAGAACATTGCCGACCAGATCATCGGCGGCAAGACGCCGGTGCATCCGTACTTGGGCGCCACGCTTTCGAGCGTCAATGCGCTCAACGCCCGTACCAACAAGCTGAGCACCGACAGCGGCGCGTACGTGGCGAGCGTCGTCGAGGACGGTCCTGCCGCCAAGGCCGGCATTCAGGAGGGCGATGTCATCACCAAGCTGGGCGACGACGAGATTACGAGCGCCGATGGCCTGATCATCGCGCTGCGCAGCCACGAGGTGGGCGAGAAGGTCGAGATCACGCTCATGCGCGGCAAGGAAGAGAAGAAAGTCACTGTCGAGCTGGGTTCTGATGAGGAGCTGCAGAACCAGCAACAGGACGACAGCGCGACCGACACCGGCAACGGCGGTATTACCGACGAGCAGCTGCGCCAGTATCTGGAGGAGCTGCTGGGCCAGCAGGGCCAGGGTCAGGGCTACGGTCAGGGGTTCTAGCGAGCCGTTTCGCGCATACCAATGCCAGAGGGGCTGTCCCACCAAGCGCGGGACAGCCCCTCTTTTCTTATTGATCCGTTGGGGACGGAGGAAAACGGATCATTTAAAGCTGATAAGAGCATGGTTTGATCGCGCGATCCACCCCGGTCTGGCGGCTGCCGATTCGGTGCGGTTCGAAAGGGCTATTCGGCCCCTTTGCGACCGGTGGTACTCTAGTATCCGTTTGAAATCGAGCGAAGGAGTGCCGCTATGGAGCAATCGAGCCTGTTTGGTGAAGGCGTGGACATCGATACCGAAACGCCCGCGAGCGCGGATGCCGCCGCACCGGCCGACGCCCGTGCCCAGGCGGCAGCGCGTGCGGCCGAGCTGCGCCACGAGCTCGATTACCACGCCTATCGCTACTACATGCTCGATGCGCCCGAGATCACGGATGCCGCCTTTGACAAAATGCTCGTTGAGCTGCAGGAGATCGAGGCGACCTACCCCGACCTGGTGACGCCCGACAGCTATACCCAGCGCGTGGGCGGCTACGTGAGCGAGCAGTTTACGCCGGTCACGCACATGGCACGCATGTATTCCATGGACGATGCCATGGATCTGGACGAACTCGACGCGTGGCTCCAGCGTACCGAGGATGCGCTCGGTGCCGGTAGCGTCACCTATACCTGCGAGCTCAAGATTGACGGTCTGGGCGTGGCGCTTACCTACCAAAGCGGCACCTTCGTGCGCGCGGCCACGCGCGGCGATGGCACCACGGGCGAGGACGTGTCGCTCAACGTCCGTACCATCAAGGATGTGCCCATGCACCTGTCCGAGCCGGCGCTCGCCCACATGGGCGCCGACCGCGAGCGCACCATTGAGGTGCGCGGTGAGGTCTATATGCCCAAGGGCAGCTTTGTTCGTCTGAACGACGAGGCCGATGCCGAGGGTCGCGACCCCTTCGCCAACCCGCGCAACGCCGCCGCCGGCAGCCTGCGCCAAAAGGATCCCAAGGTCACGGCACGCCGTGACCTGGCCACCTTTATCTATGCCATTGCCGATACCGACCCGTTGCACGTCCACAGCCAGCGCGAGTTTCTGGACTGGCTGCGTAGCGCCGGCTTTAGCGTCAACCCCAACGTGGCTCGTTGCGCCACGCCGGCCGAAGTCCACGAGTTCTGTGCCCAGGCGCTCGAGCATCGCGGCGACCTGGACTACGATATCGACGGCGTGGTCGTAAAGGTCGACAGCTTCCAGCAGCAGCTCGACTTGGGCTTTACCGCCCGCGCACCGCGCTGGGCCATCGCCTTTAAGTTCCCGCCCGAGGAAAAGCAAACCGTTCTGCGCGAAATTCGCATCCAGGTGGGCCGCACCGGTGTGCTCACGCCGGTCGCCGAGTTCGACCCGGTGACGGTCGCCGGCTCCACCATAGCTCGCGCCACGCTGCACAACATTGACGAGATCCGTCGCAAAAACGTGCGCGAGGGTGACACCATCATCGTGCACAAGGCAGGCGACGTAATCCCCGAGGTCGTGGGCCCGGTGCTCGACAAGCGCCCGGCCGATTCGGTTGACTGGCACATGCCCGAGGTCTGCCCCGTGTGCGGTAGCCCCGTGGTCCACGAGGACGGTGAGGTTGCCTACCGCTGCGTCTCCATCGACTGCCCCGCGCAGCTCAAGGAGCGCCTGCTTCACTGGGTGAGCCGCGGCTGCATGGACGTCGACGGCCTGGGCGATGAGATCGTCGACAAGATGATCGCCGCCGGGCTGATCCATGATGTCGCGGACTTCTACCAGCTCACGGTCGACGACATCGCCGGCTTGGACACGGGGCGCGTGTACGCCAGCTCCAACAGCAAAAAGGGCGTCAAGAAGGGCGACCCCATTCCGGTGGGCCTCAAGACGGCCGAGAAAATCATCGCCGAGCTCAACAAGTCCAAGAGCCAGCCGCTCGGTCGCGTGCTGTTTGCCCTGGGCATCCGCCATGTGGGCAAGAGTGTGGGCGAGGTCATCGCCGAGCGATTCCTATCGATTGACAAGCTCATCTTGGCGAGTGAAGAAGACATCGCCGAGTGCGAGGGCATCGGTCCCAAGATTGCGGCGAGCGTCAAGCAGTTCCTGGCCGTGCCCGAAAACCTTGCCGTGCTGGAGCGCCTGCGTCAGGCGGGCCTGTCGCTCGAGGTCGACTTGGGCGCTGCGCACGCGCAAGCCGCAGCCGACGCTGGCGTGGCAGGCGAGCTCGCCGACGCACAGCCGCTCGCGGGTCTGACTTTCGTGCTTACTGGCACGCTTGTCAATCGCACGCGCGACGAGGCGGGTGCGGCGCTCAAGGTGCTCGGTGCCAAGGTTTCGGGCAGCGTGTCAAAGAAGACGAGCTATCTGGTCGCCGGCCCCAAAGCGGGCTCCAAGCTCACCAAGGCCGAGCAGCTGGGCGTACCCGTACTGGACGAGGACGCACTCGAGCAGATTTTGGCTACTGGTGAGGTGCCCCAGGCTTAGTGCATTGATAGTCTAATTGAAGAACCGTCCGGGAAGCATGATGCCTTCCGGGCGGTTTTTACTTTGCTGGAGAAAACGGCACCGTGATCTGCGTCACGTAGGTTGCCGGATCATCGCTAATGATGTCGTCGATCAGGGCGATTTCGCGTTGCCCCGCTACGCCACCAACCTGTCAAAAGCCCCGCGCCGGTTGAGCACGGTAAATGCCATCACGCAAATAACCGCTGATAGAATTGACCCGCACGGCGAAGCGATGCCCATGGGAAACAACGTGTCGGAATAGGCGTTCGACAATAGCCACGCGCCCGGCACGCGAATGAGCGCCACGGCCAGCACGTTGTGCGCAAAGCCGATGTAGCTCTTGCCGTATGCAGCGAAAAAGCCGCTAAAGCAAATGTGGATGCCGGCAAAAATCGCGTCGAAAATGTAGCTGCGCATATAGCCGGTACCGGCTGCGACTACCGCGGCGTCCTTGGCAAAAAAGCCGATAAACGCCGGCGCCACCAGCCACATCAGCACCGTGATCAGGCAGCCATACACCACCGAGATCGTCATAGCGTCTTTGAGCACCTGACGTGCGCGGTCGCCCTTGCCCGCGCCGGCGTTTTGCGCCGTGAGTGCGCTGACGGTGGCGCCCATGGAGCTCGGCACAATGAATAAAAAGCTGATCATCTTCTCGACTAGGCCCACGGCGGCGGCGTCGACCAGGCCGCGATGGTTGGCGATGACGGTGATAAACATAAACGCTACCTGGATGCAGCCGTCCTGTACGGCCACGGGCACGCCGATCTTAAGGATGCTGCCGAGCACTTCGGGCTGGGGGCGCAGGTCGCTGCGCTTAACGTGGATGTTCGTGCGGCGGCTCTTGAGCCACACGAGCGCGAGGGCAACGCTGGCCGTCTGGGCGGTTACTGTGCCGAGTGCCGCGCCCACGGGGCCGAGCCCCATGTGGCCTATAAATAGAAAGTCGAGCGCGATGTTGATGATGCATGCCACGCCAATCACGTACATAGGCGAGCGCGAATCGCCCAGCCCGCGAAAGATGGCCGAAAGAATGTTGTACGCGGCGATAAAGGGAATGCCGATAAAGCAGATGCGCAGGTAGGCGGCGGTGCCTTCGACTGCCTCGGGCGGCGTGCCAATGAGCGCCACAACCTGCGGGCATAGTGCAAACAAGATGACGGCCAGCACCACCGAGATACCCATAAAGAGCGTGATGGTGTTGCCGATGGCGGTCTCGGCGCGGTCAAACCGGCGCGAACCCACGGCGTGGCCGACGATGACCGTCGTTCCCATGGCCAGGCCCACGAGCGTCACGGTAATGATGTAGAGCGTCTGCGCGCCATTGCCCACGGCGGTGATGCCGGCGGCACCGCTAAACTGCCCCATCATGTACAGGTCGGCCATGCCGTAGAGCATCTGCAAAAAGTACGAGAGCATATAGGGCAAGGCAAAGACCGCGATGGTCTTAAGGACATTGCCGCGTGTGAGGTCGTGTTCCATGGGCGGGGCTTTCTGGCTTGGTCTGTTTACGTACCAGTGTAGTGAAAACCCTACAACGATTGTAGAGTCAAGGTTTGTGTTGGCAGTGGGGCGAAAAAAGTCACGCTCCAAGCACGATGCTTTGGCCCCTCCGTGCGCCTCACCTCGCCTCAAACCATCACAACATTCGACGTTTTTCGCCAAAAACGGGAAAAGCATCGAATGTTGTGATGGTTTTTCTGCCACTCGACCGGGTGGAATCGCTTTCTTGCGCACGAAGGTGTGCGGACCCGTGGGCAGGGGAATAAGGCTGGTTATCCGACTCCATTGGAGGGCTCATGGACCTGCCGATCGTCCTGTCCCATAAGACTGCCTGGCTGTACCACAACGTGGCGCGCCCGTCCGAGCCGCTCTCGCGAGCAAGCAGCCTATACGATGAGGACTCGCTTGCTAGCGAGGCGGAACCGACCGCGTGCCTGCCCAAATTGGGGCTCGATGCCAAGGGACTGAGGGCTTCAGCGGCAGTTGGAATCGTTACCGACTATCTGGTTTCGCTTGGTATTCCACGAGAAGAGCTCGATCATATCGATGCGCTCGTCAACTTCGATTTTGAGCGCTCGACGCCGGCTGGATTTAGGTGTCACGTGTTTGGGGCGCCGGTACCTCCAGGCCATCTTATCGAGGTGGCAGAGGGCCTTCTAGTGGTTGATGAGGCCATGTGCTTTGTCCAAGCGGGCTCGTGGATGAGTGAGCCCGAGCAGCTGGAATATGGGTATGAAATCTGCGCCCGATACCATTTGAATCATCTGTCGACAGGCGATTATATCGAGATGGGGCAGAGGTATACCGTCGCCGATTTGATTGCTTATTGCAATGAGAACCGATCTCGTCAGGGGGCCATACGCGCGGCCGCCGTGCTCAAGCGCGTGCACGATGGCGCGCGGTCGCCCATGGAGACGGCCACCGCAATCATGGTCGTAGCAAAACGTTCCCAGGGAGGGCTGGGATACGCCAAGATCGAGCTCAACCATCGGGTCGATGTTCCCAACGAGTTCAAGTATCTCGCAAAGGCTGGGTATTTCGAAATCGACGTATATGCGCCTGCGAGCGGTACGGGGATTGAGTACAACGGCTCGGACCATCTTGATAAACAGCGCAGCGCGTCGGATGCGGAGCGTATGGCCGTGCTGAGCGCGCTGGGCTTTAGGATGATCGTCCTCACCGGGACTCAGTTTGCCCATCAACTGCAATTGCATCGGGCGATGAATGCCATCGCGCTCGCTATGGGTCTCAAGTGCGACCGAAGCGAAGCGTTCCAGAAACGGCAGAACGATCTGCGAGAATTCGTGATTCGGCACTGGGACGGCGGCCTTTAGGGGCGCTTCGGTCCTACTGCGGGGTGCCGTGGGCAGGCAAACCATCACAACATTCGACGTTTTTTGCCAAAAACGGGAAAAGCATCGAATGTTGTGATGGTTTGTGCTGAGGATGGGCTTGGAAAGCCGGTCTTGCTCGAAGCGACCTGTCCTGTCGTACGGGTGTCGGCATGATTCTCTCGTGGGGTATTATGTTTTCCGAAGAATAAAACGCCGCGTGAGGGGAGGGCTGCGTGGGCGGGCACGTGCAACATGACGGTTTTGGCCGCGACATTAATTACCTGCGCATTGCCGTTACCGACAAGTGCAATTTCCGCTGCATTTACTGCATGCCAGCCGATGGCGTGGCGCCCCGTGCGCACGACGAGCTGCTCAGCGCCGAGGAAATCGCCCGCTTTGTGCGCCTGGTGGCGGGGGAGGGCATTCGCCGCGTGCGCCTGACGGGTGGTGAGCCGCTGGTCAGCCGCCGTATTATTCCGCTCATTCGCGACATCCGCGCGATTCCGCAGATCGAGGACATTTCGCTCACCACCAATGGCGCCCTGCTGCCCAAGCTGGCGCCGCAGCTCAAAGACGCCGGTCTTAACCGCGTCAACATCTCGCTCGACACGCTCGACCCTACGCTGTTTGGAAAGATCACGCGTCTGGGCCGGCTCGAACAGACCATGGCTGGCATCGACGCGGCGCTGGCTTGGGGCTTTGAGCCCGTTAAGGTCAACTGCGTTGTTGTGCGCCGGCTCAACCAGGATGTGGCAGCCCTCGCGCGGCTTACGCTTGACCGCCCCATCCACCTGCGCTTTATCGAATACATGCCCATCGGCGACGAACACACGAGCTCGCATTGTTCCGTAGACCCTCACGCGCCCGCGCTCAATCCCGAGCTGTGGGACGCGAGTGATACCGTGCCGAGTGACGAGCTGCGGGCGCGCATCAATGCCGGGGTCGCCGCGACGGGGCTGGGCGAGCTTGAACCGCTCGACATCAACGACGCTCCTGCCGGCGCGGGCCCCGCGCGCTATTGGCGCTTTCCGGGCGCGGCGGGAACGGTCGGCTTTATCAGCGCCATGTCCAATCATTTTTGCGCGAGCTGCAACCGTCTGCGCCTGACGGCCGACGGTAACGTGCGTCCGTGCCTGTTCAGCGATGCCGAGTATTCGGTGCGCGAGGCGCTGCGCCGTGGTGATGATATGCAGGTGCTTTCGATTTGGCGCGATGCCGTGGCCCACAAACCGCAGGAACACGCGATAATTGAGGGCACGCAACGATTTATGTCCCAAATCGGAGGATGATCATATGGCCAAGAGCAGGTACGCCGATGCCACCAAGGCCGCTCGCAGGGCCGCGATGTCTGCCCACAAAGTCACGGCTGCGGCCAGCGATGTCGTTACAGGTGCGCAGCCGTCTGCCAGTGCTGCTACCGAGCCCGCCCGCGACGCCCGTCGCGACGAGCTGACGCACGTGGACGCCAAGGGCGAGGTGCGCATGGTCGACGTGTCCGACAAGGCCGAGACCCATCGCATTGCTATCGCCGAGGGCACTATCCTCATGCATCCCGAGACGCAGGCCATGGTGCTGCAGGACCGCGCCAAGAAGGGCGACGTGCTTGCCTGCGCGCGCGTGGCGGGCATTATGGCCATCAAGCGCACGAGTGACATCATCCCCATGTGCCATCCGTTGCTCATTACCAAGAGTAAGTGCGATATCAAGCCCATCGCTCCGGCGGGGACGCCTGTCGAGAACGTGCCCGAGGGCTGGGCGCCGGCGCGCGCGGACGGGCAGGTTGGCTTTCACGTACTGGTCACGGCGGGCGTGACGGGCAAGACGGGTATCGAGATGGAGGCGTTGACCGGCGCGAGTGCCGCGTGTCTAACGATCTATGACATGTGCAAGGCCGTCGATCGCGGTATGGAGATTGTCGACGTGCGCCTGCTGCACAAGGAGGGCGGCCGATCGGGCGTGTGGGATCGTGCAGAGCGCCAGGTTGCTGCTGCCGAAGCCGCCGCTGCCGACGGCGCCGCGCCCGCGAACGGGCCTGTTGCTGCCCCCGCGCCCGTAGCTCCGACACCATCCGTCCCCGCGATCGCGTTTATCGGCTACCAAAACTCGGGCAAGACCACGCTCGTCGAGAAGGTTATCGCCGAGCTCACCCGCCGCGGCCTGCGCGTGGGCTCACTCAAGCATCACGGGCACCACGGCTTTGATATCGATGTGCCCGCTAAGGACACCTGGCGCCATCACCAGGCCGGATCCAAGCACGTGGGCCTTATCTGCGCCACACGCTGGGCGGAGTATGCCGATACGCGCGAGGAGGACGAGATGCCCGCGCGCGAGCTGCTGTCGCGCTACAACGATGTCGACGTGGTGATTATCGAGGGCTACAAGACCGAGGGCTTCGACAACATCGTGGTCGCGCGATCGGGTGTCGACCGTCTGCGCGGCAAGAGCTCGCTCGACCTGGTCGATGGCCACACGCTGGCCCTTGCCTGCAACGAAGCCCTGGCGCGTCAGGCCTTCGACGCCGGCTTCGCGACCCGAGCCATCAACATCAACGACGCCCGAGCCATCTGCGACCTCATCCAAGACCACTTGTCCTAAAACCTGCCAAAAAGGGACAGGTTTATTTTGGCAGGTTTTATCTGGGCAAACGTCATTTCCACCACAAAGGGGCCAGGCACCTTTATGGTGGTTTTTGTTTTAGTAGATGTGTGGGGCATGCCTTACAATCTACCAAGTAGTTCACGCTGAGCGAAAAACGGAGAGAAGGGGCTCGATGCGTCCTTAATGTTTCATGCGGATAGATTGATTTGACAGACGGTGGCGAATGTCCACCGCCCGTATTCGTATGAAACGAGGAGTCTCCATGCTCGTATCTCTTCTCTCAAAACCTCACCCTTCGCTGTCCGCGCAGGCTAAGCACCTGGTGGCGATGCGCTTTCTCATCTACACCGGCTTCCAGACCAGCTACTTTATCGGCGTCATCGGAACGCTCACCTATGCGGACGGCGCTTCGGTCGTCGCGACATCGCTGGCCGTCCTCTTTATGAATGTATTTGTGATCCTGGGGTCCTTTGCGGGCGGCGCAGTGCTCGACGCTTGGGGTCCGTGCCGGCATTTCCGGGCGAGTATCGTCGGCACGTTGGCAACCGGCGCGGCAATCCTCGCCTTTGGCAGCGCGACCAGCACAGTCCTTGCCGGCGCGGTACTCCTGGGCTTTGTGATGGGATTCGCCCAGCCCATCGCCACGTCCTATCCGGCCTATCTCACCGACGATCCCGTCGAGCTCAAAGACATCAACTCTGCCATCGCCATGCTCTCAAACGTGAGCATCGTCGTTGGCCCCACGCTGGGCGGCTTTGTCGCGGCGGCTGCATCGTCACGTGCGGTGTTTTTGCTCATGATGATCTTTGCCGTACTGGCGCTCGTCACCGGTTGGGGCTTTAGGCCGCAAACAGGTCGCGTCGCCGCGCGCGAAAGTGCTCCCGCAGATAGCAGCACAACGGCAAGTACTGCCAATCAAAGCTCCGACTCCAATAAATCCACCCGCGTCACTTTCGTGACCAGTATCAAGACGGTCTTTACCAACAGCGTCCTCGCCCTGCTGTTCTGCATTATTTTCCTTTCAAACTTTGGCTACGGTGCCTTTGACCCGCTGGAGTCGTTCTTCTACCGCGATGTCCTGCACGTCGGTGTTGAGTGGATGGGCTGGCTCTCGTCGGCCAGCGGTGTGGGCGCGGTGCTGGGCGCTGTCCTCGCGCTCCGCTTGCCGCCGCGCTTTGTCAGTCTCAAAACGCTGCTCGCGGCGCTTATGTCCGTGGGCCTGGGAAGCCTGCTCTACGTGGGAACAACGTATGTGGGCGTGGCGCTCATTGGCCAGATTGCCCTGGGCGTGGCCTGGGGCGTCGTCAACCCGCTCCACAACACGATCGTGCAAACGACGGCCCCGCTCGAGCAGCTCGGTCGCGTGAACTCGGTCATGGGTTTTGGCAACATGTTCGCCGGCGTGGCCCCGCTGGCGATTGCCCCGTGGCTGGCGGCGACGTTTGGTGTGCAGCAGACGCTCATCGGGGCGGGCATGGTCGTGACGGCGGTTCCCGCGGCGTTGCTGCTGTTTGGTCGCTGGCACTTGGATCGTGCCGCAAAGCAGTAAAAAAACCATCACAACATTCGATGAAAATCGCGATTTTGCGGAAAAGCGTCGAATGTTGTGATGGTTTGCGCCCCGGGCCAGGCCATCCTGCGAGTCCGGCCACCACAAAGGGGCCAGGCACCTTTGTGGTAGTTTTGCACCAAAGCGCCCCGTGCGCGCCTTGGTATACCATGTACACCATTTCCGACCACATTCAGCACCGCCGCACAACCCAGAAAGGCCCCCATGGACGCCACCTTCAGCCACATTAAAGCCGTACTCTGCGATATCGACGGTACGCTGCTCACGAGCCAGCACACGGTGTCCCCGCGCACCGTGGCGGCGATCCGCGCCCTGCGCGAGCGCGGCGTGCTCTTTGGCCTGTGCACCGGGCGCGACGCCCAGGCGACCGAGGCCATGTTTGGGCTCTGGGGTATCGAAGGCCTGGTAGACGTGCTGGTGGGCTGCGGCGGCGCCGAAGTCATCGACCGTGCGCATGACATCAATGAGCTGAGCTACCCGCTGCCAGGCGAGACCATCGCGCACATCTGCGAGCACATGGCAGACCTGCCGGCAACGCCCGTTTGCCCTCGGGACGGCGTGCTCTATGTGCCCGAGAGCAATGCATGCGTCGAGCACCTGTCGCGTGTCGACGGCGTGCCCTACAAGGTGGTCGACTTTGCCGAGTTTTTGCGCGAGCCGCAGACCAAGGTGATGTTTACCATGGCGCCCGAGGCGATGCCGCAGATCATCGAGCGAGCGTCGACGTTCGCTGACGACACCGTTAAAGCGGCTGCTCTGCAGACCACGCAGCGACTCTACGAATTCATGGATCCGCGCGTGTCCAAGACGCGCGGCCTTGTGCGCGTGGCGGAGCTCAACGGCATGGAGCTTGAGAACATTTGCGTGTTTGGCGATGCCGATAACGACACCTGCATGGTGGCCGACGCCGGCGTGGGCGTGGCCATGGCAAACGGCAGCGACGCCACCCGCGCCGCCGCTGATTTTGTAACCACGAGCAACGACAAAGACGGCATCGCGATCTTTATCGAGGAACATCTGCTGTAGCGCCGGGGCAGAACCACCGCAAAGGGGACAGGTACCTTTGTGGTGGTCTCAGGCGATTTGGGCGAATTGATGCCTAAAATCTGCGCGAGAATCAAAATAACGTTGTCTGAACATTACGCTTCTAACCACCGATGAGCTAAAGATATTCCCATCAATTTGGTAGTCTATTCCTCCCGGTTAATGACCTACCGCTCACGGTCGATTTTCGACCGTTCACAGGATGTTTGCTCTTGAGCAAAATGTTGTGCAAATAAATAAAATGCTATTAAAAAACTGATAACTAACTTAATTACCAGTAGAAACAAGAAACAGATAGCGAATAAACGAAGGCAAATCTGAACAATTATCAAGAGAATTGAGAACTCGCTACAAAACTGTCGATATTTGTTGCTCAGATGTTTAAACAATCATTAAAATAGCATTACTAAGCGTGCGCAATTACAGATTGCGCTGATACGTTTGATAGGGAAAGAGCAAGATCGCGGTCTCTTGGGGAGGAGACATCGATGAAAGCGAATTCAGACAAATCTAAGCAGAGTAAAAAAGCGACGCGCCGTGTACTGGCAGGCGTTTTGTGCGGAGCCTCCGTGTTGAGCCTGGTACTGTCGCTCGTCATGCCTCCAATCTCGCAGGCCATTGCCAACGATGCCCAGACGGTTTCTACCGAAGAAACTGTGATGGGGGGGGGTTCCTCAAGTGAGTCTACTGATGTAGAAAACACCAACAATGGGGATACCGAAAAGCTGAATAGTGACGAGGCTGAGAATGACGCGAGCGAGGACACCGTCGCAGCAGACTCGACTGCTGATGGCTCGGAAGTCAAGGGTGCCGAGCAGCCTTCCGACGCACAGCCTTCCGATAATGAAAATAGCGACGAAAACGCTATCGCTCCCGTCAGTGCCGAAGGCTATAAGGAGGTAAAAGGTAATGTTGCCCATGCATTCGATAGTGGCGGCAAGTATCGTTTGAGTGATAAATCCTGGTCAGATAGCCAGATCACCATCACCG
This sequence comes from Collinsella sp. CLA-JM-H32B, assembly GCF_040098065.1. Lineage (NCBI taxonomy): Bacteria > Bacillati > Actinomycetota > Coriobacteriia > Coriobacteriales > Coriobacteriaceae > Collinsella > Collinsella sp. CLA-JM-H32B. The sequence continues at coordinate 247,422 of NZ_JBBNNA010000001.1, forward strand.
CAGACACCACCATCGATCTTAACGGCAACATGCTCTATCACGGTCCGGGTTCGGTGGAGTCGTTCATCGTGGTCCAGAATGGCGTCACGCTTACCATTGAAGACTCTTCTGCCAATGTGAACGATGCGACTTCGTCTGTCACCAACAACCCCGGCCAGCTTGCAAATATGGCATGGACCAATGATGCTCCTCAGAGCCTAACCTATTATGAAACAACGAGCGCGCCTAAACCAGATGGCCTTGGCACCGCTGAAACCACGACTCAGCATACCGTCAGCGGTTTCGGCGCAATCGTTGCTGCATCCGACAGTGGTTCGGTCAAACAAGTCATTTCGGTTGAGGACGGCGGTACGCTTAACCTCAACGGAGGCATGATCACGACACCGAGGGATTTGACCGGCGACGGTCATATCATCTTTGCCGAGGGGAAAGGCAATGAAACACATGTGAATATCAATGGCGGTTTTATAACTGGCGCGAATCTTAATCATCAGCGTGGCGGCTGGGGCGGCGGCCTGTGCGTAGTGGGCGCGAAAGTCACGGTCAACATGACCCGCGGCGTGATTGCCGCGAACAAGGCCGCTGCTGGTGGCGGTATTTATGCTGAGGACGCCACACTGAATCTCTCTGGCGGTGTCATCTCGGGCAATGCTACGTATGCCAATGAAATCAACAATGGCGATAACACCGGCAACGGCGGCTATGGTGGCGGTGTTTATACCAAGGGCTCAACCGTAACCATCAGTGGTTCTGCCTGCATAACTAACAACCGAGCCGACGCTCGCATCACAAGTAGCAACCTTTACAACAACGGTCTCCTCGGCGGTGGTGGCATTGCATGCACAAACGGTGGCAAGCTGACCATGACGGGGGGCTCCGTTACTGCCAATTACTCCCATGAGGCCGGCGGTGGAATCTATGCTGGTTTTTACAACCAGGGAATAAATTTCACCATGTCTGGCGGCTTCATAGCGGGCAATACGTCCGACAATGCCGAGGGCGGTGGTCTCCGTATTTCTAGCGGTACCACCGGCGTTATTGAGGCGGCAAGTGCGTCCAACAAGGTTTACATCACCAACAACAAGACCATGACGGGCAGCACTACCGGTCGCGGTGGCGACTGGGGTGGCGGTGGAGTCTTTGTCCAGACAGCTGGTACGCTCAACCTTCGCATGGCGCTCATAACCAAAAATGACGCTGGTGGTTGGGGTGGTGGCATCGGTGCTTGTCCTACCGGTCAAACGATTGTGACGCATACTAATGGTTCGGCAATCTATGCCAACACCGACCACGGTGAGCATTCCTCTGCTGGTGGCAATGGCAAGAACGAGGATAGCCAAAGCGAATACATTACCGAGACCTTTAAAAAAGCGGGTCACGAGGATTTTTTCCTCGTGCGAAAGAACGACAGCCAGCAAACGGTCGCGGCCGTGCTTGGCAAGATGCTCGGCAATGGTTCCGCTGGCTGGAAAGGTACCTGTGACGGCGAAGAAATTTCCATCGACCCCAATGGCGGTGCTGAGGCCAAGTACATGTTTGGTCTTAAGGCAAATCCGACTGACGACGCCAAGATTGCTGCCAACAATGCTGCGACTACTGTCATCAGTGGTAACTACTCCTATACCCATGGCGGCGGCATCATGACCAACGGCAACCTCATCGTCGGTGAGGTCGGTAAGGATACTTCCCTGGACGTGTATCCCGCAATCAAAGTCAAGGCTAACAAGGTTCTCATGAAGGACGGCGAAGCTCAAAGACTCGCGGGCCACGGCTACAGGTTCAAGCTGTTGGGCAAAGCCGACGGTTCAGGTGAGGAGCCGTATTGGGATGCGAACGACACGCTCCAGGCAAGCGGATGCGTGGCGACGCCTGAGTTTACCGTTAATAACGAGGGAAAGACGGGAGAGATTGTCATTGATACGGCCGCGTATCAGCCGGGTAATTACGACCTCTACCTGGTTGAGGTTCCTATCGATGAAGATGGCACTATATTTGATGAGACCATCTATAAAATTCACGTAAAAGTAAGCGATACGCCAGTTAAGATCAATCTTATGGGAATTAATATCAATCGCTATGTGCTCGATACGGGTGCTTCCGAAGTCTCCGTCAAAAAGAGAGGTGACAATGACTTCAGGGAGTGCAATAAACCTGGCTTCTGTAACTGGACTGGGGATTCAGCTGACAGTGCCGTTTCGACCGTAACAATCGGCAACGACTCCAACCCTGCGTTTACGAATGAGCTCCGGACCTCGGGCTCTTGGGCACCTCAGGTGACCAAGAAGGTTGATGGCGGCGAGATGAAGGCGTTCTCATTCGAACTCGCGAACGAGGACGACCCGAACTTCAAAAAACCAGAAACGGCAACAATTGATCTCGCGAATCCCACTGACGAAAACGATAATGTGAGAACGGTCGATTTCAAGCCGAAGACATATGAGCTCGAGAACCTTGAAAATGGTTCCAAAACCTTCACGTACTATGTGCGCGAGAAGAATGAGAGCTCAATTTTCTCGCATTACAAGTTCGATCAGTCGGTCTATAAGCTTGACGTCACGATGACGGATCAGAAAGATGGCACGATCACTGCCACGAAGGTGACCTACACCCAGATCAAGGATGCTGACGGTAATGCCATCGACGAAGGCAAGCAGACTCCCGTGGATTACAACGATGGATCCGATACTACCAAGCCCAAGTCCACCCCCACCTTCATCAACACCTACTCCACCTCTTTGCCCCTTTCTGGTATGTCGGGCGTCACCCTGACGTACCTTGCCGGCGCGGCGGTGCTTTGCGTCGCTGCAGCCTGGATGCACATTCGTCGCAAGGCGAATGCGAAGGGAGGCGAGTGTCGTGAATAAGAAAGTTTGCTCCTTCCCGATCTTGTTTGCGCTGCTTGCCCTCCTGATCGGCACCTGCGCGGTTGTGTTCCCCGCTTCCGCGCAGGCCGTGCCGACCTCGGCCGGTTCCATCACGGTGAGAGGCACCGTGGCGCGCAGCTACGACGCCTACCAGATCTTTAGCGCCAACGTCGTCGACGGCGACAGCGACGCCAAGATCGCCACCGACCTCGCCTGGGCAAGCGACGCCGTGCGCGACGCCGCGCTGCCTGTGCTGCACAGCGCCGGCATGCCCAATTCCCAGGCCACCGCACAGGAAGCTGCCGAGTGGCTCAACACCGATTCCCACCTTACGAGCGCGCTGAGCGCACAGCTCGCTCGTTCCCTCCAGAGCTCTGACGCCGTGCCCGTGGCCCTTAACGCGGGCACGGCGGCCAAGCTGTCCTGTGGCTACTGGCTCATCGTCGCCGACGACGACGCCATCGCTCAGGGCGAGGTCGGCACCGCGCCGATCATGGCCCTGGTCGGCGGCAGCGCCGTCACCGTCAAGTCCAAGGCGGCGACGCCCAAGGTCCAAAAGCACGTGCTGGAGGACAGCACCGCCGCCTGGCAGAAGGCCGCCGACGCCACGGTCGCCGACGACCTGTACTGGCGCCTCTCGGCCACGGTCCCGGCGGGCCTCACGGCCTACGACACCTATACGGTGCAGTTCGTCGACACCATGAGCGCGGGGCTCGACCCCTCCAAGGTCGCCGCGAGCATGCGCGTGTACGTGGCGGCGGGCACGGACGGCGGCTTCGACACCGTTTCGGCCGACAAGGACGGCCGCGTCGGCACCGACCCCGCGAAGGGCTGGACCGATATCACGGCCCAGTGCGCCACCAAGGTAGCGGCCGACGGCAAGACCTTCACCGTGCGCACCGCCGACTTGATCGCCGCGCTCGGCGGGGCCGACGCCTTCACCGCGGGTGCCCGCGTGGTCGCCGTGTACAATGCGCCGCTCAACAGCGCATGCAACCACGGCATCGCGAAGGGCAACCCCAACGAGGTCTACTTGCGCTACCCGCGCTCTCCCTTTGCCGACCAGTCCGGCGACGCCGGCTTCACCCACACGCCGAGCGACGATGCGTGCGCCTACACCTGGGATCTCGCGCTCACCAAGCGCGGTAGCGACGGCGACAAGCCGCTGCCCGGGGCGGTCCTGAACATCGCCGACGACCGCGGCCGCACGCTAGCGGCTGACGGCACGTGGGATGCAGAGGGTAAGGCCACCGTCACCACGGGCGAGGACGGTAGCGTGGCCGTCTCGGGCGTGGACTCGGGCAAGCTGGAGGTCCGCGAACTCAAGGCGCCCAAGGGCTACACCGCCTTTGAGGGCACACGCTCCGTGACGGTCAAGGCCGAGGGTCTGGACGTCGACCAGGTGGCCGCCGCCAAGCCCAAGCTCACCATCACGGCCGAGTCGCCCCTGCGCGCCGACAGCGCGGACGGGTCGACGGGCAGCCTGGAGGCGTCGATCATTAATACGCCCAACGGCACGCCCCCTAGCATTACCACCGGAGGCTTTATGCCCTTGACTGGCGATATGGCAATGTACGCCGTGGCCGCCGCAGCGGTCGCCGGAGCTGCACTGATCGTGGCCGCGCTCCTGATCAAGCGGGGAGGTGGCAGCCATAAAGAGTAGCTGGCAGCCCCACAGAGAGCGGGGCGAGACGTAATGAAGCAGATGCTTAGAAACAGACAGATGTTTTTAGATCAAATGAAATTCAAGCAGAAAGCAGAGGAAAAGAAGATGAGCATGAGCAAGAACATTGCACGCCTGGCAGTGACGGCAGGCCTCACGGCGGCGCTGAGCTTCGGCGGAGTTATGGCCCCGGTGACCATGGCGTTTGCTGAGGGCAACACGACCGTGACGTTCAATGATCCTGATTATGCAGCGTCCACGACCTATAAGGGTATCCAAATCTTCAAAGCGAAAGTGACAAAGGACAACGGGACCACGTCAGTGAGCGGCATCGAGTGGGCTGGCACTGGCACTGAAATCCAGACGGCTGTCGTTAATGCCATCAAGAAAAAGGACAATACTTATTCCAGCGACAACGCGCAGGATGCAGCCGATTGGTTGAGCGCCAACGCTGAGGGTACTGGAACCGGCTCGAAGGTCGCGAGCGACAACGTCCTGAGCTTGATCGCCGACAACCTGGATGGCGTGTCCGGCTGGAAGACGACGAACGCGGGCGACCCGTCTCCGTCCCTTTCCGGCCTTGATGCCGGCTACTGGTTGTTCCTCACTGACACGGTTGATAAGACGGTTACCGATAAGTCGATCGATACTTTTTCGTCACCTGTGTATGCCGTGATTGACGGCCAGAGCAATACGACCGTCACCCCCAAGAAAGACGTGCCCACTGTCGATAAGAAAATAGTGAATGCCAAGGGCAATAAAGAGTTTGATGTCAGCGACTCTCATGTTGGGCAGGAGGTTACGTACAACCTCTATGGCACTGTCGCCGATAACTACGATACGTACGGCACGTACTTCTATCAGTTCTCCGACCAACTCTCCAAGGGCCTGACGCTGCAGCCTGGTTTCACGGCAACTCTGTATGCGAATAAAGGCCTCGCTCAGGCTGATATTAACCACACGAGTGGCACTGATGTGACGAGTGACTTTATTCAAAGTGCGGAATCTGTAGACCCAGCAACTGGAAATAAGACAACGACTTGGACCTGCAAAAATCTTAAGAGTGTGAAACGCGTTGCTGCGGGCTCCTGCATCGTCGTTTCCTATAAGGCAAAGATTAACAGCGAGGCTACCGTTGGAGACAATGTGGGTAACACCAACACTGTCAAACTTAAGTATTCAAACAACCCTATGACCACCGACACCGGCACGACGGTGCCCGATGAGGTCAAGACCTACACCTATGGCCTTAAACTGAATAAGGTTGACCTTGGCACTGAGAAGGCGCTCCCGGGTGCGAAATTTACCATCAAGGTGAGCGCGGCGGCGGATCCAAGCCTGGTGGGGAAATACGTTCAGTCCGATGGAGCTCTTGGAGTAGATGAGCATAAGTTCACGACTGGCGTCGATGGCGCCATTACCGTCACGGGCCTCGGTGCGGGAACCTATAAGGTAGAGGAGACTGACGCTCCCGAAAACTACGATAAGGTCGCATTCAATTTCACGATTAATGAAAGCGGGACAACGGGTGAAAGCTCGAACGCGGATAAGTATGAGCTAGACGGCCCAAGTAATCAGGTTATCATCGGCACGCCGAATGGTGAGAAGGGCGACAACAAACTCGAGGCCGAGACTGACACTGCCACAAATAACGATGGTACCCTCAACATCACCGTCGGCGATACCAAGCGGGTTGGCCTCCCGCTCACCGGTCTCAACGGCGTGACCTTCACTTGGATTGCTGGTGGCGCGGTGCTGTGCATCGGCGTGGCTCACCTCATCCGCAGCCGTAAGCAGGCTGAGGAGTCCGAGCAGGAGTAACGCTCACTCATCCATCCCTTTGGCAGGTGGGATGTGATGGCCATGAGACTTGCGGATACTTTTCTCATCCATCCACGTTCTTGCTTTGCCATTCTCTTTTCGGGGCAGACTCCGCACTGGAGTCTGCCCCGTTCTTTTTGAACAGCGCAGCCGGGGTGCCGTCGCTCGTATGATCGAGCGTATGATTAGCGAACAAATGTTTGCAAATATTGCGTTTACCAGCTGTAAGTGCGAGTGCTCGCAGTAAAATACCCTTGCGACGCATTCCGTGCGCGGGCGGCCGACGACTCGATCGGAGGTCCCCAAATGCTGAAATTCCTTAACGCGCTCGCCGCCCTCGCGGCGGTGGGCACGTTCGTCATCGCGTTTCTTGACTCGTATGAGGTTCGGTTTAAGGTCCGTAGGCGCACGCGCGGTGCAGACGGTAGAAGGCATTTGCGCCGCAACAAGCGCAAATAAGAATGCCCGGGGGTCGGATCCCGGGCATTTAACAAAACCAGAAAACTAGGCCGCCCGCGCTCTCGTACACTTACGCGGGGTGCGTCGTTTTCTATGGACATTGTATCCCGAATCGCCCTGCCGATTCGGGACATTTTGAAAACGCAAATGCGGGCTTATCCTTGACTGGACGGAGCGGTCTAGCTGCGTTGTTCGGCGTGGAAGCTTGCAAATCGGCTATTATTTGTTTAGACAACTTGAGTTGTAGAGGAGTGACCGGCGATGGTGCAGGGCGCCAAACATATGAAGAGCAATAACGCCGCGGCCAACGGCGGCTCAAGCCCTCAGCCCAAACCTCAACCAAAGCCCAAGCGCCGTCGCAAGCGGCTGCCGCGCTGGGCCGACCGGCTCATCACCATCGTCATCATCCTTATTGGCGTGGGCCTTATGACCTGGCCGTGGATCTTGGACCGGCTCGAAGCCTCGGGCGTGTTCAACCAGATCAGCACGGTGTCCAGCACCGTGGACTCACTGCCTGCCGAGGAGCGCGAGCGCATCCTGCTCCAGGCGCGCTCCTTTAACGAGCAGCTGGCGGGCGAGGCCACCGAGCTTCCCGCCGACCAGATCGAGCCCTACGCTCAGCAGCTCATCTTTGACCGCGACCCCATGATGAGCTGGGTCGAGATCCCCTCCATCGACGTGAGCATGCCCATCTACCACGGCACGAGCGAGGAAGTCCTCATGGCGGGCGTCGGCCACCTGGAGGGCACGAGCCTGCCGGTGGGCGGCACCTCGACGCATTGCGTGCTCACCGCGCACTCGGGCATGCGCAACTTGAGCATGTTCGACGACATCCACTCGCTGGAGCCCGGCGACCTGGTGCTGCTGCACACCATGAATAAGACGCTCGCCTACAAGATGGTGGACTCTGAGGTCGTGCTGCCCGAGGAGATGGAGTCGCTGACCATCGAGCCCGGCGCCGACAAGGTGACGCTCGTCACCTGCACGCCCTACGGCGTGAACGACCATCGCCTGCTGGTGCATTGCGTGCGCACTAAGTACAGCAAGAAGGACGTCGACAAGCAAAAGTCGCTGGCCGGCCGCCACTGGGGCAAGCGCGAGTTTGCCGTGCTCATCGTGGTCGTGGCCATTGTGCTGTTGCTGCTGGACATCGTGGTCCACGCGGTCCGCAAGCGCCGCAAGGCCAAAGCCTCGGCATAAGACATTCTCCAGAACCACCACAAAGGGGACAGGTACCTTTGTGGTGGTCGGGACTTCCAAACCATCACAACATTCGATGAAAATCGCGATTTTGGCGAAAAGCGTCGAATGTTGTGATGGTCTTCGTTGTGGACGCGACGGTCTTCGTTGCGGTCGGGACGGTTTTCGCTACGGACGGTGCGGTTTCGCTGCAGAACCGCCGGACCACGCCCTGCCAACCGCCGCCCTCGTTACGTTTTCGCTGCATTTGGGTAAAGCGCCTGCTCCAAGCCGGCGTTGCCCTGTATACTAGAGCGGTTTAACTGCTATGCGGAAGGGAGCGCCTATGGCACTCAGCGAGAAAGACGTGCGCGGCATCGCCGAGTACGCAAAGATCGCACTGACCGATGACGAGCTCGCCCAGATGACGTCCTACCTGAACGACGCCGTCCAGATGCTCGAGCCCGTCTTGCAATATGACTTGCCCGACGTGGAGCCCACGTTCCATCCTATCGGAAGCCTGTCCAACGTGATGGGCGACGACCTGCGCGAGCCCGAGCGCGACCTGCCGCTCGACGTCGCGCTCGAAAACGCCGGCAGCGCGCGCGACCGCTACTTCCGCGTGCCGTCCATTTTGGGAGAGGGGGAGAGCGAGTAATGGCGCAGAGCTTCGATTCCCTTACCGCCGCCCAGATCGCCGCGGGCGTTGCCGCCGGCGACTTTAGCGCTACCGAGGTGGCTCAGGCCTCCCTTGCCGCCATCGAAGCGCGCGAAGGCGGGGTCCAGGCATTCCTGCAGGTGTCGCCCGAGCTTGCGCTCGAGGTCGCTGCGCACGTGGATGCCGACCGTGCCGCAGGCAAGCCGCTGCCTCCGCTCGCGGGCGTGCCGCTGGCCATTAAGGACAACATGAACCTCGTGGGCACGCGCACCACCTGCGCTTCCCACATGCTCGAGGACTACCAGAGCGTCTACACCGCCACCTGCGTCCAGCGCATGCTCGATGCCGGCTGCCTGCCCATGGGCAAGGCCAACATGGACGAGTTTGCCTTTGGCAGCTCCACCGAGAGCTCGGCGTTCCACCGCACCAACAACCCTTGGGATACCGAGCGCGTGCCCGGCGGCTCCTCGGGCGGCTCCGCTGCTGCCGTCGCCGCGGGCGAAGTCGCGCTCTCGCTGGGCTCGGACACCGGCGGCTCCATTCGCCAGCCGGCGTCACTGTGCGGCGTGGTGGGCTTTAAGCCCACGTATGGCGCCGTGAGCCGTTACGGCGTGGTTGCCTTTGGCTCGTCGCTCGACCAGGTGGGTCCCTTTGGCCGCACGGTCGAGGATGTCGCGCTGGCCATGAACGCGCTTACCGGCGCGGGCCACGATCCGTACGACTGCACCAGCCAGGATTGCGCCGTCGACTTTACCGAGCATCTCAACGACAGCATCGAGGGTAAGCGTGTGGGCATTATTCCCGCGTTTATGGAGGCCGAGGGCCTGACGCCCGAGGTCAAGGCCGCTGTTCAGCGCGCCGCCCAGGAGCTGCAGAACCAGGGCGCCGAGCTGGTCGAGGTCGACCTGCCGCACCTGGACGCCGCCATCGCCGCCTACTACGTCATCGGCCCGGCCGAGGCGTTCTCCAACCTGGCCCGCTTCGACGGCATTCGCTACGGCTATCAGGAGGAGGGCTGCGCCAACCTGTCCGACCAGAGTTCGCTTTCGCGCGCCCATGGCTTTGGCGCCGAGGCCAAGCGCCGTCAGATGCTCGGCGCCTACCTGCTGAGCTCGGGCGTGTACGACAAGTACTACTACGCTGCGCAAAAGGCCCGCACGCTCATCACGCGGGACTACGACGCCGCGTATGCCAAGGTGGACACCATCCTCATGCCGGCCTCGCCGCGCACGGCCTTTAAGTTTGGCGAGATTAGCGACCCCACGCAGATGTACCTCTCCGACCTGTACACCATCTCGCTCAACATTTGCGGCAACGGCGGTATCTCGGTGCCGCTGGGCCTGGGCGAGGATACTCAGCTGCCCGTTTCTGCCCAGCTGGTTGGTCCGGCCTTTAAGGACCGTCAGCTGCTCACGTTTGCCCGCGCCCTGGAGCGCGGCTTTGCCGATGCCGCTACGGGTGCGCCCGTGCTTTCCGTCGCGCCCGATTTTGCCGGGAAGGGAGGCGAGCTGTAATGAAGGAGCTTTCCGAGGTCCTGCAGGATTGGGAGGCCGTGATCGGCCTAGAGATCCATACCGAGCTCACCGCACTCGATACCAAGATGTTCTGCAACTGCAAGCTCAGCCACGATGACGAGCCCAACGCCAACGTGTGCCCGGTGTGCCTGGGCCTGCCCGGCGCCCTGCCGGTGCCCAACAAGCGCGCCATCGAGAGCATCGTCAAGGCCGGTCTTGCTACCAACTGTGAGATTCAGCGCCACTCGATGTTCTACCGCAAGCACTACTTCTATCCCGATATGGCCAAGAACTTCCAGACCACGCAGGGTCCGGTCGCCTTTGCCATGTACGGTCACCTGGATCTGGACGTGACCGGTCGCGGTGCCGCCGAGCGCCCCGACTGCGCGTTTGGCGAGGCCGAGGCCCAGAGCCTGGCGAGCGCTTCGGCCAACGCCGAGGGCCTGTCCACGTCTATGACGTCGACCATGCGCGAGGGTAACCAGCGTGCCGGCCATCTGGCCAGCTATGACGCGTCCAACCTGCAGATGCCCGAGCGTCGCGAGGACGGTTCCTACACGGTGCCCATCCGCATCGTGCGCATCCATATGGAGGAGGACGCAGCCAAGATGGTGCACGTGGGCGGTGCCGAGGGCCGCATTACCGCCGCTGCCGAGTCGCTCGTCGACTACAACCGCTGCGGCACGCCTTTGATTGAGCTCGTCACCGAGCCCGACTTGCGTACGCCCGAGGAGGCTCGCCTGTTTATGGAGAAGCTCCGTCGCATCTTTGTGACGCTGGGCATTTCCGACTGCTCCATGGAGAAGGGTTCCATGCGCTGCGACGGCAACGTGTCGCTGCGCCGCCGCGGCGAGACCAAACTGGGCACCAAGACCGAGCTCAAGAACCTCAACTCGTTTAAGAGCCTGCATGATGGCCTTGCCTACGAGATCTGCCGCCAGGCCGAGGTGCTCGAGGAGGGCGGCATCATCTATCAGGAGACCCGCCATTGGGAACCCAGCCGCAAGCGCACCGTGGTCATGCGTGTGAAGGAGACGGCCGACGACTATCGTCTGTTCCCCGATCCCGACCTGGCGCCCTTCGATCTGGACGACGAGTTCATCGACCGCTGCCGTGGCGAGATCCCCGAGCTGCCCGATGCCAAGCGTGCCCGTTTTGAGGCCGACTTTGGCATTAAGGCGGCCGATGCCGAGCAGATCGCCGGCGACCCGGAGTTTGCCGAGTTCTTTGAGGCCGCCGCTGCCGGCATGGCCGGCAAGGAGACCCAGACGGTCGCAAACCTGCTGGTGAACGAGATGATCGCCTACCTTAAGGGCGCGGGCGTGTCGCTGGCCGAGTCCGGCATCGCGCCGGCTCAGGTGGCAGCCCTTGCCAAGTTGCTGGCGACCGATGCTATCAGCTCCAACCAGGCGCACGAGGTCTTTGAGGCCATGGCCCAGACCGGCGATGACCCCAACAAGATCGTCGACGAGCGCGGTATGCGTCAGGTGAGCGATGCCGGCGCACTGCAGCCGATCGTGGACGAGGTGCTGGCGAACTGTGCCGATCAGGCGCAGCAGTATCGTGACGGTAACCAAAAGGTCATCGGCTTTTTGGTGGGCCAGTGCATGAAGGCGAGTCGCGGCAAGGGCAACCCGAAGCTCTTCAACGAGTTGCTGAGAACGTCGCTCTCGTAAGCGGGAACCCGGGAACCCCGGCAGGGCGGGTGCTTCCTCAAAATTTCGAACAGTCCTGCGCAAGACGAAGGCCACATTAAGTGGCCTTCTTTGCGTGCGGAACTCATTTTGAGCAAGCACCCGCCCTGCCGGGGCTCCCGGGTTCTGGCAACGACTCGGCCGTTCGGGTCAGGTGGGCTGATGGGAAAGATGGTGACGGAGGCGCAAAATGCGCCTCCGCCTTTTGAATGTGATGAAAGTGTGGCGAAATGAGCTTAAAACTTCTGTAAATGTGATAAATGTCACGTTTTACCTAGGGTAAAATGTGGGAAATATCACGTTTACGGAAGTTTCTTTGCGGGAGGTTCGGTCATGCAGCGAGATATCATTGCCAAGCTTAACGCTTGGAAAGCGTCAGAATATCGTAAGCCGCTTATCCTTAAGGGGGCGCGCCAGGTTGGAAAGACGTGGGCGCTTAAGGAGTTCGGCCGAACCTCGTACCTCAATTTTGTGTATCTGACGCTCGAGGAGCCGTCACCTGGGGTACAGAGCGAGTACGCTCAGTTTTTCGAAGGTACGCGCGATCCTCGACGGATCATCTCAAATCTTTCCCTGGCACTTGGACAGCCTATCGAGCCCGGCGAAACGCTGCTTATTATTGATGAGATCCAGGATTGTCCTTCTGCAGTCGGCGCCCTTAAATACTTCTGTGACGAGGCCCCCGAGTATCACGTCGCATGCGCAGGGTCTTTGTTGGGCGTTCGCTTGTCCCGTGAGACCAGCGCTTTTCCGGTGGGAAAGGTCGAGTTCATGGAGATGCGCCCCATGAGCTTTTCCGAGTTTCTGAAAGCCGAGGGCGCTGCAAACTACGACGAATACCTTGGCGGCCTGGATCAGATCGAGACAGTGCCCGATTTCTTCCATGTCCGTCTCGTCGAGCATCTTCGTCGTTATTTTGCATGCGGCGGCATGCCAGAGGCTCTTGGCCGGTGGGTGGAGACGGGCGATATCGTTCAGGTCGATAAGGTGTTGTCTGATCTCTTGGATTCCTACGAGCGCGATTTTGCCAAGCATGGTGGCCGTGCGCAGTTCGCCAAGCTTTCACAAATATGGAACTCGATTCCAGCTCAGTTGGCGCGCGAGAACAAAAAGTTCGTTTGGGGTGCGGTGCGCGAGGGGGCTCGTGCTCGAGAATACGAGGATGCTCTGGAATGGCTTGCCGATGCTGGGCTCATCACGGCGGTTCGCCTTAATGCTGCTGGTGGTGTGCCGCTCTCTGCGTACGATGACCTCAAGGCATTTAAGGTCTACTGTCTTGATGTCGGCTTGCTGCGCCGCATGGCAAGGCTGGATGCGTCCGCTTTTGCCATCTCGGATGCGCTATTTTCGGAGTTCAAAGGTTCGTTCGCCGAGAACTATGTGCTTCAGGCATTGCTTTCACAGTTAGATGCTGCTCCGCGTTATTGGACAAACGAGAAGCCGAAGCACGAAGTCGATTTTTTGATTCAAGTCGGAAACGAAATCGTTCCCGTCGAGGTCAAATCGGGAGAGGTCGTTCATTCCAAGAGCCTTAAGTACTATGCCGACAAGCATGCGGAGACGACTCCATTGAGGGTCCGCTACTCACTTAAGAACCTAAAGCTCGACGACGGGGTGCTCAACATTCCGTTGTATTTGGCTGATCGATCTGTCCCTCTTATCAAAAAGGCGCTTGATTGTGCACATCTTGACGTTTAGATCCTGGGTGAGCTGACGGGCGGCGGCTAATTAATCGTTCCGTTACGGCCAGGGAGCTTGGGCCTTAGCGATGCTTGCTTCGCCAAGCCGTGGGTGTCATGCCGGTGTGTTGCTTGAAGGCTTGGGCGAAGGCGGCCTGCTGAGGGTAGCCTAGACGCTCTGCCACCTGCGCTATCGTGAGCGCGCTATCGGCCAAAAGATCCTGTGCTCGCTCCATGCGGCGTCTGCGAATGTAGGCGCCCAGGGACTCGCCAGTTTGGGCCTTAAAGGTGGCGCATAGTTTGGAGCGGCTTGTGTAGAGCCTCTCGGCCACCTCGTTGATACCCACACGTCTGCCTTTGTCGAGCGCGCGCTCAATCATTGCCGTTGCTTCTTCGGCAATGGTTATGCTGACGCGTGTGTCTGCCGCCTGCCACGCCTGCCTGTGGGCCGCGCGCGAACAGGCGAGCTCCGCGACCATGGTTTCCACGATGCCCTGCATATAGACGTGTCCGCCTACGGTGCGGGCGCGGTCCTCGTTAATCCGGCGCAGCGTGTGACAGATGGCAGACGTCGCTTCCTCGTGCCATGGTTCGGCAAACGCCTCAAAGATTCCCGCGAACTCGGTGGGATAGCGGTGCTCCAGTTCGTCAAAATATCCAGGCAAAAAGAGCACCGAGCGCGAGTGATAGAGCTCCCCTGCAAACAGCGGGCTTAATTCCTCGCCACAGCTATCTTGGATAAAGCTGCAAACGGCATTGTTTGGCCACGGTCCATGCAATGGTTTGAGGTTCGCGGGCGTTATGCCAGCCTCGGGCATGCATGTAAGTGTGGGCGCGCTGACCTCGCTCACGCATGCGTACGGTTCGGGCGTGTATTCGGCTAGGTGCATGTTGCGCGTCGGGGTTATGAAATGCTCCATGACGATGCAGGTGGGGGAGAGGGGCATGATCCATGCGCGGCCGTGCGCCCGGTCGTTTGCCACCTCGCCGGTAAAGACGGCGCCCTTGCCGGTAAGCTCCAGGCCAAACTGCTCAAATTGCGGTGCGTAGAGCTCGGTTATGTCGGTCGCTGCCCGCCGTATTTGCAAAAGCGTCCCTTTCCTTTGCAGAAACGTCCACGCCTGGCTTGATTGTGAGCCATGGCTAACATATCAATGATAAGTTCATTACGGTTAACTCTCAAGCCGTAGAAAGGAATCTCATGGCAAAGGAATCAAAAAGGGAAGGTGGAGGCATCGGCGAGTTGCTCGCGTATGCCGGTGACCGCAAATTCCTAACGTATTTGGGCATGGTGCTCTCGGCGCTCTCGCAGCTGCTGAGCTTTGGCCCGTACGTGTGCATTTGGCTTGTCGCGCGCGATCTGATTGCCGTGGCGCCCAACTGGAGCGAAGCCACTAACATTGCGATGTACGGTTGGTGGGCCGTGGGGTTTGCGCTGGCAAGCATCGTAGCTTATTTCGTGGGGCTCATGTGCACGCACCTGTCTGCGTTTCGCTGTGCGTCCAATATCCGCAAGACTACGAGCGAGCACCTGCTTAAGCTGCCGCTTGGCTACTTTGACACGCACGCCACCGGTGAGCTGCGCCGTATTGTAGACGGATGCGCCGCCTCCACCGAGACTTTGCTCGCACACATGCTGCCCGATATCGCAGGCGCCGCCGCCATGGTCGCGGGCTTGCTCGTGCTGCTTTTCGCGCTCGATTGGCGTTTGGGGGCGGCATGCCTTATCTCGGTCGTCGTTTCGTTTGGCGCCATGGCCGCCATGATGGGCGGCAAGGGCGGTGAGTTTATGAAGGCCTACATGGGAGCGCTGGTCAAGATGAACAAGACCGGCACCGAATACGTACGCGGCATCCCCGTGGTCAAGGTGTTTCAGCAGACGGTCTACTCCTTTAAGGCCTTCCACGATGCGATCGCCGAATACGCCGACATGGCACAAAACTATGCGGGCACGTTCTGCCGAGGTCCGCAGGTACTCAACCTTACTGCGCTCAATGGTCTTGTGGCATTCCTGTTGCCCGTGGCGTTGCTGCTGGCGCCGGGCGAGACGGACTTCGCGCATTTTATGACCAACTTCACGTTTTACGCGATATTTTCGGCCGTGGTGCCGACGGCCATGACCAAGCTCATGTTTGTGGGTGAGGCCTCTCAGATGAGTGCCGATTCGCTGGCTCGCATCCGAAGCGTCATGGATTCCAAGCAACTCTCCGTGCCCGCCCAACCCAAGCACCCTGCCGGCGGCGACGTGCGATTTGAGGACGTGAGCTTTACCTACGAGGGTGCCGAAGCACCTGCCGTTAGCCATGTGAGTTTCAGCGTTCCCGCTGGTAGCACCCTCGCCCTGGTGGGTCCCTCGGGTGGCGGTAAGTCAACCTGCGCAAGCCTGATCCCGCGTTTTTGGGATGTCTCCTCGGGTCGAGTGCTCGTAGGCGGTGTGGACGTTCGCGATATGGATCCGCACGAGCTTATGGACCAGGTTGCCTTCGTGTTCCAGACCAACCAGCTGTTCCGGCAAACACTTGCCGATAATGTGCGCGCCTCCAAGCCTACGGCCACTGACGACGAAGTGCGTGCGGCCCTCTCCGCAGCTCAGTGCGACGACATTGTGGCCAAGCTCCCCCAGGGCATCAATACCATGCTCGGTGCCGGCGGAGCATATCTTTCGGGTGGCGAGGTTCAGCGCGTGGCACTCGCCCGCGCGATCCTTAAAGGCGCGCCTATCGTGGTGCTCGATGAGGCCACGGCGTTTGCCGATCCCGAGAACGAGGCGCTCATCCAGCGCGCCTTTAGCAAGCTGGCGGCGGGTCGCACGGTCATTATGATTGCGCACCGGCTTTCAACCGTGGTGGGCGCAGACCAAATCGTGGTGCTCAACCAGGGCAGCGTGCAGGAGTCGGGTACCCATGCCGAGTTGCTGTCCCAAAATGGTCTGTATGCCAAGATGTGGGCCGAATACGAACAGGCCGCGAGCTGGAAAATCACTGCAGCGACCGCGGATGCCGCCGTCACGAAGGGAGGCGAGGCCTAAATGTTCGCCTCATTCCAAAAGAAGTATTTCCTATCCGATAAAGGCGTCGCCGGCGTAAAACGCGGCATTTTCTGGACCACGCTCACGAATCTCATTACCATGGCCGGCATGGGCTTTTTATTCCTGGTTATGGCCGGCTTTGTCGAGCATCTCGCCAGCGGGGCTGACCTGCCGGATGCCCTGCCGATCGTGGGTGGCCTCCTGGTCTTTTTCGTGTTGCTCTTTGCCTCTAACTGGCAGCAGTATTACTACACCTACTGCATCTTTTACGAGGAGTGCGGCAAGCAGCGTATGGAGATTGCCGAGCGCTTGCGCAAACTGCCGCTGTCGTTTTTTGGCCGTCGTGATCTGGCCGATTTAACCGAGACCATCATGGGCGACGTCCAGGCCATGGAGCACGCCTACAGCCACGTGCTGGGAGAGCTTTGGGGCGCCATCATCGCAAGCGCCATTGTGTTCGTGGCGTCGCTGTTCTTTTGCTGGCAGCTGGCGATCGCGGCGTTTTGGAGCGTTCCCGTGGCCTTTGCCGTGCTGTATCTAACACGCGGCCCCATGACTCCGGTGTTCGATCGCGTGCGTGCCGAGAAGGTCAAGGTTACCGAGGCAATTCAAGAGACGCTCGACTGCGTTCGCGAGATCCGCGCCACCAACCAGGAGGCCCATTATCTTGAGGGGCTCAACGCCGTGATCGATGCCGAGGAGCATGAGACCACCAAGGGCGAGCTCGCTAACGGGCTTTTGGTCAACTCCGCCTTTGCTATCCTGCGTCTGGGCATTGCCACCACGCTGGTCACGGGCGCCGCGATGGTCGCCTCCGGGCAGGTCGACTTTTTGGTGATGTTTGCCTTCCTGCTTATGGTGAGCCGTATCTATGCGCCCTTTGACCAGGCGTTAATGTTAATGTCCGAGCTGTTTGCCGCCGAGTCGTCTGCCAAGCGCATGCGTTCCATCATGGAAGAGCCTGTGGCGCGGGGCAGCGAGATATTTGAGCCCGTGGGCCACGATGTGGTGTTCGATCACGTGGCATTTGGATATGGTGCGGGCGAGGACGGCCGCGCCGGCGAGAAAGTTCTTACCGATGTGAGCTTTACCGCCAAGGAAGGCGAAGTTACGGCATTGGTCGGTCCTTCGGGTTCCGGTAAGTCTACGGTGAGCCGCCTGGCCGCGCGCTTTTGGGATGCCACCGCGGGCAAGGTTACCGTGGGTGGCGTGGATGTTGCGAGCGTGGA
Organism: Collinsella sp. CLA-JM-H32B; assembly: GCF_040098065.1. Taxonomy (NCBI): domain Bacteria; kingdom Bacillati; phylum Actinomycetota; class Coriobacteriia; order Coriobacteriales; family Coriobacteriaceae; genus Collinsella; species Collinsella sp. CLA-JM-H32B. The sequence continues at coordinate 265,210 of NZ_JBBNNA010000001.1, forward strand.
TCCCGAGGTACTCCTGCGCGACTACGCCATTGTGTTCCAAGACGTACTGCTCTTTGACGACACGGTGATGGGAAACATCCGCCTCGGGCGTCGTGATGCCACCGATGAGGAAGTGCTTGCGGCTGCGCGTGCCGCCAACTGCGACGAGTTCGTGAACCGCATGCCGCAGGGCTACGACACCATGATCGGCGAGAACGGCTCCAAACTCTCCGGTGGCGAGCGCCAGCGCATCTCCATCGCCCGCGCGCTGCTCAAAGATGCGCCCATCGTGCTGTTGGACGAGGCGACGGCGAGCTTGGATGTGGAGAACGAGACCGTGGTGCAACAGGCGCTCTCCCGTCTGCTTGCAGGTAAGACGGTTATCGTTATTGCCCACCGTATGCGTACGGTGGAAAATGCCGACAAAATCGTTGTGCTCAAGGATGGAGTGGTTGCCGAACAGGGCACTCCGGCGCAGCTCAAGGCGGCAGGTGGAGAATTCGCCCGCATGGTTGCGCTGCAAAAGGAGGCGGCGGACTGGCAGCTGTAGGAATGTGAAAAAGGGACTGTCCCTTTGCCATATTGAGTTCACCCCCATAGTTTCCAAAAAGTTAACCTTTGTTGAACTTGATAGTTAGATAAACTAAACTATTTTCCAAAAGTGCGCTCGAGCAAACTAATTTACTCGGGTGCTGAGGCACCGTGCCGCGTCCAATGCGGCAAAAGGGAGAAGCAACATGAAGAAGTCGACGTTCAATACCCTGCTTGTCGGTGGCGGTTTTCTGCTTGGCACGGCCGGCATCAAGCTGCTTACCAGCGCTCCGGTCAAGAATGCCTGCGTGCAGGGTATCGCGTGCGGTATGCGCATCAAGAACGGCTACCAGGACATGGTCGAGCAGGCCAAGGCTAATGTCGACGACATGGTTGCCGAGGCGGCCTATATCACCCAGAGCGAGGCCGCTGCTGACGAGGCGGCCGAGTAACACACCCAGGCACAAACTATGAGATTCTCGATTATCAGCGAGATCCCCGGCAGGACCCGTCTTCAATTGGCGGGTCCTGTGCCAGAGAGCGATCTCGACGCACTTCTTAAGCTCAGCGGCGATATCGACGGTGTGCACAAGGTGCGCGTTTATGGCCGTATTGGCCAGATGGCGCTCGAATATGACGAGCAGTGTCGTGCGGGCGTGCTCGACGCCTTGGGTGCGCTCGATGCCCAGGCCATTGCCGACGCAAAGACGGGTTACGTGATGCAGCTTGAGCCACGCAAGCATAAGCTCGTCATGGATCTTGCCACACTTATCGGCGCCCACTATGCGCGCCGATGGTTCTTACCGACGCCCCTGCGTGCGGTGTTTGTCGTGGCCGGTTACATGGCATTTTTGCGCGCTGCCCTTCATGAGCTGGCGCAGCCGCGCCTGACCGTTCCCGTGCTCGACGCTTCGGCCATCGGCATCTCGTTCGTCAAGCGTGATGTTGACACCGCGGGCCAGACGATGTTCCTGCTCAACGTGGGCGAGCTGCTCGAGGACTACACCCGCGCCATGAGCGAAAACGAGCTCATCAACTCGCTGCTCGATGTGCCCGACAAGGCGCAGAAGGTCGTCGGCGACACCGAGGTGAGCGTTGCCGCCACCGAGCTTGAGCCCGGCGACTTGGTAGCCGTGCGTACTGGCATGTCCATTTGCATCGACGGCGTGGTCGAGCAGGGAAGCGCCATGGTCAACCAGGCGACCCTGACCGGCGAGCCGCTGGCCGTCGAGCGCAGCGCGGGCGACGACGTGTTCGCCGGTACCGTCGTGGAAGACGGCAGCATCTTGGTGCGCGTGCGCGCCAATACGGCTCAGACCAAGCTCCGCTCAATCGTCTCGCTCGTGCAGACGGCCGACTCGCTCAAGTCCGAGGGCCAGTCGCATATGGAGGACCTTGCCAACAAGATCGTCCCGTGGAACTTCCTGCTCGCGGGCCTAGTTGCGCTTACCACCCGCAGCCTCATCAAGACCTCAGCGGCGCTGATGGTCGACTACTCGTGCGCACTCAAGCTCACGGGTTCCGTCGCCGTCATGACCGCTATGAGCGATGCCGCCAAGATGGGCGTCATGGTCAAGGGTGCGAAGTACTTTGAGTCGTTTGCCAAGGCCGATACCATTGTCTTTGACAAGACCGGTACGCTGACCGAGGCCCAGCCGCGTCTAGCTTGCGTGCTCACGACCGACGGCTGGAGCGAGGACGAGGTCCTGCGCCTTTCCGCTTGCTTGGAGGAGCATTTCCCGCATCCGGTGGCACGCGCCGTGGTCAACGCCGCCCGCGAGCGCGGGCTCGAGCACCGCGAGCGCCATGCTGCCGTCGAGTACATCGTGGCACACGGCATCGCCTCGTCCATTGAGGAGCGTCGCGCCATCATCGGTTCCGCGCACTTTGTATTCGAGGATGAGGGCGCACAACTCGAGTCCGACATTAAGGAGCGCATTGAGTCCCAGATGCAGGGTCTGTCGCCGCTGTATCTGGCGGTCGACGGCACCGTTGTGGGCGTGCTCGGTATCGAGGACCCGCTTAAGCCCGGGGTTCGCGAGGCCATCGCCGACTTGCACGCGTTGGGCGTTAAGCACGTGGTCATGCTCACGGGCGATTCCGAGCGCACCGCCGCACGCATTGCGCGCGAGGCGGGAGTCGACGAGTTTAAGGCCGAGCTGCTGCCCGAGGACAAGTACGCGTATGTGGAGCGGATTAAGCGCGAGGGGCGCCATGTTGCCATGGTAGGCGACGGCGTCAACGATTCGCCGGCGCTCGGTTTGGCAGACGTGGGCTTGGCGATGGGCGGTGGAAGCGACATCGCCAAGGAGGTCGCCGACATCATCCTGACCGACACGGATCTCGCTGCGATCGTGCGCCTGCGCCGCATGAGCCAGGGGCTTATCGACCGTCTGACGAGTTCATATTCCAAGGTGATGCTCACCAACTCGGCGCTGTTGGCATTGGGTATTACCGGCATGATCACTCCGCAAACGTCGTCACTGCTGCACAATGGTTCAACAATCGCCTACAGCCTGGGCAACGCAAAGGCATATCTACGCTAACGCTTTTGCTTGAGTTTATGGCCTGCACCCGGGCGGCACCACAGCCGCCAGGGTGCAGGCCTTCTTTTGTTTGACGAGATGTTAGCTCGGATATATGCTAGTGCTAGCACTGCTAGCAAACACTGAAGGCGAGGTTGAGATGGTTACCGTTGGCAGCATGGCGCAGGTGAATGTCCGCGTAGATCGCTCGGTTAAAGAGCACGCCGAGGAAGCGCTGCAGCTTTCGGGCAGGTCACTGCCCGAGCTCATCAAAAAGGTTGTGGCCAAGGTCGCACAGGGTGGTGGGCAGTGCGAGGAAGTGCTGTCTGCCGTTGATGGCCGGCAACAGACCGTCGCGCACGATACTCCGTTCGCCGCATCATGGGCGGCGGCGGATCAGCTTTACGCGGACCTGGGCATCGCTACGTCGCCCGTATCCGACGATCGCGACTGGGACGCAATCTATTCCGAAGCCATGGATGAGCATTATCGCCAAAAGGGGATGATCCAGTGAGTGGGGCGCCTCTCAAGATCATGGTGGACGCCAACGTATGGGTTGATTCGTTTTGCGTCGACCATGCCGAGTCGCTTGCCGCGCGTGCGTTTATTGGGCAGGCGGCGGAGACGGGGGCATTGCTGTTCTTTCCGGTGCATATCGCCAAGGACGTGCTGTACGTTGTCCAACATGAGCTGAAGCGTAGCGTTCTTGCCAGCGGGGGAGCGATCGACGAGGCATCTGCCCGTGCAATTGGCGATGCGGCGTTGGCGTTTGTTCGGAACATGACCGAAAACGCCACGGCCGTGGGTGCGGATGCGTCGGACCTTTGGCTGGCCGACAAATACTTAGCGCTCCATCGCGATTACGAGGACAACTTGGTGCTCGCCGCGTGCAAGCGCGCGCAGGTCGATTACTTGGTGACCAACGATCGCAAGCTGCTCGAACATGCCGATCTTGCAGCAAAGACGCCTCGTCAAATGATGCCGATTCTTGCTTTGGCCGAACGCGGCGGTGCGGCTATCGGTTGATGTGAACTGTTTGCGGGCTTCTTGGACGACGATGCGCCAAGGGGCCCGCGTCTGCTATTTACAAAAGCGCGGCCTTAATGGCGGGACTTTCTGCGAGCTGCTCGGCTGCCTTTTCGTCGGAGCTGCCGAGTGCTGCCAGACTGCGGTAGAGCCACTCGTTGACCTGGGTGTTCTTGACGCCTGCGGTCTGCATAAGGGCGCCTACCTCGCGGATTGCTGCGAGCAAATCGGCTTTGGGACCCGCGAGGTCGACCTCGATGCCGTGGTAGGCGGCCACGCCGCGGTTCTCACTCACGTGGTCGGTAAAGCCCTCGACGGTCTCAAGCTGCTGGGCGAGAGCCGCATCATCGTCAGCGTCCAGCGCGACGAGTGCGTTCGATACCGTGAGGGCGGGATGTCCGCAGGGGACAAAGCCTTCGATGACATCCATAGCTTCGGTAATGGTTGAGCCCAGGCCTGCGAGGGCATTGACGAGTTGCTGCTTGGTATCCATAACGGTCCTTTCGACGGGTCAATTTTGCTTGGCGAAAATATACGTGACGCGATCGGTAGCAAAAGTGCGAAGTGCGGCGCACATTGGGGTCTTCACAGCTCGTGCATAGAACAGCTGTCCGCTTTCAGAACGTGATAAGATAACACTCCACAAGCGGAGCTTGCTCCGCATGTTCCTTGAAAAGTCGACGGGCGTTGGGTACTCGTGCCCAATGCCATCCAGACTTTCCCGACATTCGGGGGCGACTGGTTTCGACACGATAGCTCTGAGAGAGGAAGCAAGCCGAGGTCTCCTCGCCTCGTTAAACAGGGGTACCGTCAAATTGAATTGACAACAACTCTTCTTTTGAGCCTATGGCTCTCGCTGCTTAATTTATAGCGGCGCGTCAACCCGGTGATTTCCCCGACACCGGCGCGACGTCATTTTAGGGGAATGCTCCTGCGCACGTAATCGGTATGGCGCAGGCTAAGACCGAACCGGTTAGGACGCCGCGAGCGTGTCGCTGCGCGCAAAGCGTCCGAGACTAAACCAGCGACTGAGCTTGGAGATGCCAATCAGGGGGCTTTCGTGGACCGGAGTTCGATTCTCCGCGCCTCCACCAATAGTTACAGGCAGGTAGAGAAGTGTCTCTACCTGCTTTTTTATTACTTATAGATACCGCGGAGAATCGAACTCTGTGCAGGGCGCGAGCGTTAAACAAACGCGAAGCGTTTGTAGCGAGCGGGCGAGGACGCCGTCAGGCGGCCGAAGCCGGTGCGGATTTGCGAAGCAAAGACGCGGATTCTCCGCGCAAAGCTTCAACCCTATATAGATACGATGTTATCGAATCTCAGCCGGTCATGCGCCGCATCAACGGAATCCCAAACCCGCGGAGGATCGAACTCTGCTCCAAAACCTGCGCGCCCTCCATCCCAAAACTGGGTAGAAGAAGGCCAAAACGCAATCGCAGGAGGTCAATATGACTGCAGAAGATAAGGCAAAGAACGCCGGCAAGGTCGCGCTCGTCCTGGAGGGCGGCAGTTTTCGCGGGCAGTTTACTGCGGGCGTGCTCGACGTTCTCATGGAGGCCGGCGTCGAGATTCCGGCTGTCTACGGTGTATCGGCCGGTGCCCTCAACGGCGTGAACTACAAGTCGCACCAGATCGGCCGTGCCAACCGCATCAACCTGGCTTTCTGCAACGACAGCCGCTTCATGGGCGCCGCATCGTTTGCGTCCACGGGCTCCATTGTGGGTTACGACTTTATCTTCAACGATGTCCAGGACCGCCTGGATCCCTTTGACAACGAGACGTTCGACGCGAGCCCCATCGAGATGTACGCCGTCGCGACGGACATGCTCTTTGGAACCGCCACGTACCTGCCGGTCAAAAGCGCTGTGCTCGATCTCGACGCCGTGCGCGCCTCGACTTCGTTGCCGCTGGTGACGCCGCCGGTCGAGATAGACGGGCACAAATACGTCGACGGTGGCGTTGCCGATTCGGTCCCCATCGAGCATGTGCTCGAGGAGGCGGGCTTCGATCGCGCGGTTGTCATTGTCACGCAGGACCGCTCGTACGAGAAAAAGCCCTACGAGTTTTTGCCGGCCGCGCGCGCCCGCTATGCCGACTACCCCTATCTGCTCGAGGCTATCGAGACGCGCCACGACCGTTATAACATCCAGCGCATGCATCTGTGGAAGTATGAGCGCGAGGGCCGTGCGCTGGTCGTTGCTCCGCAAAAGCCGGTCGAGGTCGGCCATGTCGAGCACGATTCGGCAAAGCTTTTGGACCTGTATATCCAGGGCCGTCAGGAGGCAAAGCGCCTGCTCGCGGAAATCCAAGAGTTCGTTGAGCGCTAGCGACGGCGAACCCTCAAAAAATGACAACAGCTAAAGAGCTGGAAAATCACGGCTCGTGGATGACATGTGCAGAAACTCTGGTCGGAGCCAAAATACCTGTTGACTCGTACGGCGAGCGGGGTAATATGGACGGGTTACTTGCAGAGCCCCGTGAATCTCTGTAACAACACGTACTGTACATGGAGGAGTCTAAGTGATTTCGAAATCGACTCACTACGCCAAGCAGGGCGAGGTCCAGCGCAACTGGGTTCTCGTCGACGCCGATGGTGCTGTCCTGGGCCGTCTTGCCACCCAGATCGCAATGATCCTGCGCGGTAAGAACAAGCCCCAGTTCACGCCCAACAGCGACTGCGGCGACTTCGTTGTCGTCATCAACGCCGATAAGGTCCAGCTTACCGGTAACAAGGCCGACACGAAGACCTATTATCGCCACAGCGGCTACAACGGCGGCCTCAAGGCTGAGAGCTTCCGCCAGGCTATGGAGAAGCACCCGGAGAAGGTCATCGAGCGCGCCGTTCGCGGTATGCTGCCCAAGACCACCCTCGGCCGTGCCCAGATGACCAAGCTTAAGGTCTACGCTGGCGCCGAGCATCCGCATGCTGCCCAGAACCCCACGAAGATTGAGCTGGAGGCTTAAAGATGGCTGAGAACACCGTTGTCTACCAGGGTACCGGCCGTCGTAAGAACGCCGTCGCCCGCGTCCGTCTCGTCCCCGGCACCGGCAAGGTGACCATCAACAAGCGTGACGCCGAGCAGTATTTCGGCCGTCATCAGCTCGTTGAGAACGCCCTTGCTCCCTTCAAGGTGACCGACACCGCCGGTCAGTTCGACGTTATCGCTCTGTGCGATGGCGGCGGCATCTCCGGTCAGTCCGGCGCTCTGCGCCTGGGCATCGCTCGCGCTCTTCTGAACGCTGGCGACTACCGTGCTGACCTCAAGAAGGCCGGTTTCCTTACGCGCGATGCTCGCGTGGTCGAGCGCAAGAAGTACGGCCTCAAGAAGGCCCGCCGCGCTCCCCAGTTCTCCAAGCGCTAAGGTTTTATCTCCTTTCGAGATACAATGTACAAGCGGGGCCTGCCGATTCCTCGGCGGGTCCCGCTTTTCTTTTTCGACTAGGGTGGGCGGTTGCATATCGCCTGCTAGGGAAGGAGCGATCCTATGCCCCAGAACATCTTCGGTACCGACGGCGTCCGTGGCGTCGCCAATGCCGACCTCTCGTGCGACCTCGCGTTTCGCCTGGGTCGCGCGGCGACCAAGTTCCTTGGTCCGGACATCTGCATCGGCCGCGACACGCGTCTTTCGGGCACCATGCTCGAGAGCGCTCTGACCGCCGGCATCATGGCCGAGGGCGGACGTCCGCACTGCTGCGGTGTCATCCCCACGCCTGCCGTGGCACTGCTCACCGTTCAGAACGAACTCGACGGCGGCATCGTCATCTCTGCTTCGCATAATCCGCCGGAGTTCAACGGCATCAAGTTCTTTAGCCGCAAGGGCATGAAGCTTCCCGATGCTGTCGAGGAAGAGATCAGCGCCTGGGTCATGTCCGAGGAAGCCATGGCTGCCGACACGCTGCCGACCGGTGCCGGCGTGGGCCACATCATCAAGATGAAGGACGCTCGCAAGGCATACGTCGACCACGCCATCGATACGCTTGATGGCCTGAGGCTCGACGGCCTGGTCGTTGCCGTCGACTGCGGTCACGGTGCTTCCTGCCAGACTACGCCCGCCGCGCTGCAGCGCCTGGGTGCCACGGTCCATGCCATCAACACCGATTACTGCGGCACCGACATCAACGTTGAGTGCGGCTCCACCCATCTTGAGCCCCTGCGCGAGCTCGTGCTGCGCACCCATGCCGACATCGGCCTGGCCCACGACGGCGACGCCGACCGCGTACTGTTCGTGGACAGCGAGGGCAATGAGATCGACGGTGACTACATCCTAGCTATCTGCGGTTCTGACCTCGCCGCTCGCGGCAAGCTCGCCAACTCCGAGATCGTTTCGACCGTCATGTGCAACCTGGGCTTCTCCATCGCTATGAAGGAGCAGGGCTTCGAGATGGTCCAGACCGCCGTGGGCGACCGCTACGTTCTGGAGCGCATGCTCGCGGACGGCGCCGTCATCGGCGGCGAACAGTCCGGTCACATCATCTTCCTGGAGCACAACACCACCGGTGACGGCCTGGTGACGGCTCTGCAGCTGCTGGCCGTGCTCAAGCGCACCGGTCGCACCCTCACCGATCTTGCCGGTATCATGAAGAAGTACCCGCAGGTACTCGTCAACGTGCATTCCGACAACAAGGCTGGTCTGGACGATTGCCAGCCTATCTGGGATGCCGTCGCTGCTGCCGAGAAGGAGCTTGACGGCCGCGGCCGCATTCTGGTGCGCCCGAGCGGTACCGAGCCGCTGGTCCGCGTGATGGCCGAGGCCGAGACGCACGAGCTGACCCAGCGCGTTGTCGACGACATCGTCGAGGTTGTCAAGCGCGAACTTCCCTAATGGTCAAAAACCGTTGCCAAGTGGTAAACTGTTAAGGTTATTTTGATTGATTGGTATGTCCGAGGGGGAGCATGTTCACTAAAGTCCTAAGGTCTTTTGGTATGCGTGGTCGAGTCCTTACGCTGGATGCTCCCATCTCGGGCGACGTCATTCCGCTTTCCGAGGTAAACGATCAGACGTTTGCCACTGGCCTTTTGGGCCAGGGCGTGGCGATTCAGCCCACCGGAACGCGTGTGATTGCACCGGCTGACGCCAAGGTCGAGGCCATTTTTCCCACGGGACACGCCGTTGCGCTTAACACGGTCGATGGCTTGGACGTGCTCATCCACGTTGGTTTGGACACTGTTCAGCTCGAGGGCAAGCACTTTACCGTACATGCGCAAGTGGGTGACATCGTCCATAAGGGCGATGTACTCATTGAGTTCGATCGCGAGGCAATTGCTGCCGAGGGCTACGATGTGACGGTTCCCATCTTGGTGTGCAACTCCGTTGAGTTCTCGAGCATCAAGGGCTCCGTTGGCGTGCATGTCGAAGAGATGGACCAGCTCATCGTTGCTCGCGAGCGCTAACAAGTGCACGTGGCCATTAGCCTACAATTCAAACACGTTTACGGAGGGCGCCCTTGAAAGAGGACGCCCTCCGTGGCAAGATGGGAAACGTCCGAGGCTAAACAGCTTCGGGTCACCGTGGACGGGCAGGGGCCTCGACGCGGCTAGACACGAGACACATACATTACGCGACCTCGCCCTGGTGGCCGCACACGTTGGTTGCGGCCGACGCGGGCCGCGGGCAAGTGCTTGTAAGGGAGCCTTGCCTCTCTTGTACGAGAAAGGACGCGTAATGAAGATCATTAAAGCTAAAGACTACGAGGATATGAGCCGCAAGGCCGCCAATATTATCTCGGCGCAGGTTATCCTCAAGCCCGACTGTGTGCTGGGCCTTGCCACCGGCTCCACCCCGATCGGTGCCTACAAGCAGCTCGCTGCTTGGTACAAGAAGGGCGACGTCGACTTTGCCGAGGTCAGCACCTACAACCTGGACGAGTATCGCGGCCTTTCGCACGACGATCCCCAGAGCTATCACTACTTCATGCGTGAGAACTTCTTCGATCACATCAACATCGACCTGAACAACACACATGTGCCCGATGGCTCCAATCCCGACGCTGCCGCTGCCTGCTCTGAGTACGACAAGATCGTCGCCGCTGCCGGTTACCCTGATCTGCAGCTGCTCGGCATCGGTAACAACGGTCACATTGGCTTCAACGAGCCCGATGACCACTTCTCCAAGGGTACGCACTGTGTCGACCTCACCGAGAGCACCATTCAGGCCAACAGCCGCCTGTTCGACAGCATCGACGACGTGCCCCGTCAGGCCTACACCATGGGTACCCAGACCATCATGTATGCCCGCATGATCCTGGTCGTCGCCAACGGCGAGGCCAAGGCGCAGGCCGTGCATGACATGTGCTATGGTCCGGTTACCCCCGAGTGCCCTGCCTCGATCCTGCAACTGCACACCAACTGCGTTGTCGTTGCCGACGAGGCCGCCCTTTCGCTCTGCAAGTAGCGAAAGCCTATCACCTCGACATAGCTTTGCCGAAGGCCTCCGCTTTGCGGGGGCCTTTTTGCTGAGCGTGCGCCGTGTGCTTGACGAAAATCTGGCCGCGAACTGGACGGGTGCGTCTGGTGCAGCATGATTCATTCCATAACAGATACTATGCATAAATGCTATGAAAAGGTCGCAGACGGTAGCTGGCGTTAGGTGAGTTGCGCAACACAATTGAACAGCGCTCATTTGAGGTACACTGCCAAAGGATGGGACAAGCTGGCAAGCGCATTGACCTGCGCAAAGACTGATTGGTTGGGGGATAAGTTTCAATCGGACCACGCTGAACAAAAACTTGCCATTTGCGTACCAACAAACATCCTAAACCGTAGCATCGCTCTATTCATCTAGCGATACATATGGTCTAGCGTTACGGTGTCCATGTGGTCGAGTTGAGGAGCGGGCATGGTTAACGATTTGGGCAATACGGACGACCTCGAGCTTATGCCGCTGGGCAGTAGTTATACGGTGCGGCGCGATCGCTTGATGAACGAACTTATCGCCAAGGGCCGAAAGGCCGGCATCGTAGTCCTCTACGCGCCTGATGGCTTTGGGAAAACCTCGGTGTTGCTGCAGTATGCCCAAGAGGTTAAAAGCGATCCGACGCGAGGTCCCGTGCGAATCATCGAGGCAGACCGCGCCATTGGGCGCGAGGTGTTTATGCAGCTCGAGGTCGTTACCGAAGAGCTTAAGGACAAGCCGCACTCCCTGATTGCAATCGATAACGTGCCTAACCTCAGCCAGAGCGAGACCGAGGAGCTGATCGACCGAATCCGAAGCCTGCGTGCTATGGGGGTTGGGGTCTTTATGAGCTGCCGTCCTTCGAATCGCCAGCTGATTCATGGACTGGGCGATTCGATTAAAGTCAACGCGCAGATGCTCAAGGTACATGCCTATGAGTATTCGGCGTGGGCATCGGCGTTTTCGATTAGCACATCGCTCGACTTCTATCAACTTACGCAGGGCGTGCCCGAGCTCGTCTCGGCTATGCAGTCGGGGCTATACGGACAGGGAGACGTTGCCCAGATGCTCGAAAACGAGATCGTCAATATCTACGGTGCGGCACTTGTTGATCTGGCGTCGCTCGAGAACAACGCCCTGTTTAGTGTGGCATGCTTGATGGTCTTAATGGGCGAGGGCAATATTTCGGAACTCGAGGCTTGCGGTGTTAGGCTTTCGGCAATTGATCAGTCCTATCTTGTCCGCGATTATCCCATTTTTGGCGTTGATCCGGCAGACCGGAGCTTTACCTGCTTGGGTACCGAGGACAACGCACGCCTGCGATTGCGCAAGCTGGTCGCCGAAATTCGCCCCGAACTTGTTGTGCGGGCAGCACGTATTTTGATTAAAGCGGGGCGCTGCGATACCGCGATGGACCTCGCCGACGCGTTTTTGGACCGCAGCGCGGTGTTGGAGCTTGCCGGGCAGTATGGGGTCGATCTGGCCCTGACGGGGCATGGAGGGGATATCTGCCGCGCGGCGCTGGGAAAGACCGAGGCAGATGGCCGGGCATCGGAGCCGACGCCTGACGAGGCGCTCGGCATCTATCTGGCGGCGGTGAGCGTCTCCAATACAAAGCTCGCGCGGTATATGGCCTCAATTATCGAGCATGCGGGCGAGCAAGCGATTTGCGAGCTCGATCCCGTGTCGTGGAAGGTGGCGCACGCGTTTACGGCCGCCTGTTATGGAGATAGTGGTCTGGGGCTTCCGACAGGCCATGCAGCGCTGGAAAGTGAGGCGTCTTGTGCCGCACTCGACATGCTGTCCGCACATGTTGAGATAAAGCATGGGCTGACCGAGCGGGCGAAGGGTGGTGAGATCCTCGCGAGGCTCAAAACAGATAAGGCCTACGATTGTGAGCTCGATATTGCGGGGACGTTTGTGCGGGCGGACCGCATGTTGACGGAGCTGTTTGATGGGTCGTATGCAGGGACTGACGAGCGTGATGACGAGATGACCCTGACGCTCGAGGCACTCGAAGCGCGTGGAATCCGAGCACTCGCCATCTGGGTGCGCATGGTATTATCGGCGCGGCGCCTGTTTGCCGGCATGCCGGTGACCGACGAGCAGGCATTCAATGAGCTCGACCGTTTTGCCGTGCGCGTGCGTGACAATCAAGTCCAGTTGTTTGGCTTGATATTGGAAGGCTGGCAGTCGTTGGCTGAGGGGCGTCCGGTCAATGCCAAATTCCGTGCGGTGCAGGTGCTCAGGCTTGCCGAGGAATCGATTGGATACATACGCGACAACGCACTGCTGCTAGAGCGCGCGGCATACTTACGCAATACATCGATGGTATCGGTGCGCGAAGAGGCAGAGCTGCTCGATTTGAGTCGGACGCAGGTCGGTGGTGCCGAGGCTTGGATGGTGGCGCTGCATTTGGCCTCCGCGGGCCGCGATAGCGACCTTGCAGCTTGGATGTCCATGAACCGCCCGGGGATTTTGGATCCGTCGTATCGGCTGTTTGCGCGTCTTGCGATGCATTGTCTGGGCGAGCCGGCTGCCAGAATTCGAAAGAAGCTCCCGGTGCGCGAGCTGTCGCGGTATTCGCTGCGTGACGACTTTGAGGGCGAAGGCGAGCGTCTGTTCCAGGCCGGCGATGCCGAGGGTGTCGATGTGATTGGCCATATCGAGATCCGCATGTTTGGGGCGTTTCGCGCCGAGCGCGACGGGTTTCCCATCACGGATAAGATGTGGCGCCGCAAGAAAGCGGCGACGCTTGCCGAGCGGCTTGCGCTGGGCATGGATGCACTGGTCGACCGCGAGACGCTGGCTATGGAGCTGTGGCCCCACGCCGAGTTCAATAGCGCTCGTAACAATCTGTACTCGACGATATCGCGCCTGCGTTCGGCCTTGGGGCCGACACCGGACGGCAAGTCGTGTGTGCTGATCCAAAACGAGTGCATTGGGCTTAACGGCGATTACGTCAAGACCGACGTGCGGTTGTTTGATCAGATAAGCCGCGAAGTTTTGGGAAATCGCACGGGTGCGCGCGGACCCCATCTGATCGAGCTGTGCCTTAAGATCGAGCAGCTCTACGCCGGCCCGTTGTATGTTCCCAATGGCTGTAATCCCACCTACTTTTTGCGTATGCGGCGCATTATGGAATCGAAGTATATCGACTGCATAATTCGGGGCGCGAATGCCGCCCTAGAAGAAAACGACCTGCAGTCGGCGGTATGGCTGGTGGAGTCGGGGTTGCGGCAAGAGACGGCGCGCGAGGACATGGTGCGTTGCGCTATGCGCGTCTACGGTGCGGCGGGGCGACGACGCGATATCGTTGAGCTGTACAGTGGGCATATGCATCACCTGAGGGAGCAGGTCAATGGCGTGCCCGAGCCCGAGACGCGGCGTCTGTACGAGCGCTTGGTGGAGGGCAGGCTTAACCGCGTGCTCGTCGAGCGATAAAAAAGAGCGTCCGAATTGCTTGGACGCTCGCAAGTTTGATGTATATTGGCTCGCCGGATCGTTGGCTCTTAGACGAGCTTAATCTTCTCGATGTCCTTGCGCGAGGACTCGCGATACAGCGAGAACTTGCGGCCGATAACCTGGACGACCTCGGCATGGCAGCGGTCGGCGAGCTCTTCGGCGGCCTCGCGGGCGGAAAGGCTGGAACCGTCGAGTACGGAGCACTTAACGAGCTCGTGCTTCTCCAGGTAGGCGACCGTCTGCTCGACGGTGCCCTCGTTGATGTCGGACTTGCCGATGATGATGGCGGGGTTGAGGTGATGGGCCATGCTGCGAAGCTGCTTGACCTGGGCTCCTGTCAGTGCCATGGGTTCTCGCTTTCTATGTTATGGGGCGCCCCGCGATGGGGCCTTAATCTACGTGAGCTGTCCCACGATAGCGCAGGAACGGCGTGGTGTGGGGCGTGTTTGCCCAGTTCAAAAAGAATGCGGATGCCGAGCGGGAGAACAGCGCGGGTTACAGGCGGACGTGTACGGCAGCCGAAAGCGGTCTATGGACAGCTCGAAGAGACCGGCTCCCATGCAATAAACGCCCAACGGACCTTGCGGACGTGGTCGAGCATGTAGCGCCCCTGCGGCACGCCCTTGGACCCTGGCTCGCCGGCATGGGGATTCTCAATCATATGCTGAGCGACGTAGTCGCGCAGACGGTCGATCTTATCCTCGTTACCGTGCTCGAGCATACGGGAGAAGTCTGCCACTCCCGCCTCAAGGCTATCGAAGGTATCGCGACGAGGCGATTCAAAGTACGTAACCTGCGGCAGGGCACCCATCTGAATGAGGATATTAAAGGCATACACAAAGCCATTACTGCAGGTAACCGAGGCACCGATGGCATTCATCAGGTGCAGGTCATAGCGCGGGCTGGAGTTGGCGACCATCGTGACAGCACAACGCCGACGAGCCGTTCGATCAAGCTTGGCAAGCGCGCCTTTTAGGTTGGTCGTGGTGACAGAGCGACTGGCAAAGGCAACATCTACCGCTTTCGCGACCGGTCCAACCAAATCCCAGTCATCATCCCAAGCAAGCTCAAGCGGTGTAATGCGATCCTCGAGCCCATAGTACTCAATGCCAGCATCAAGCGTGCCCAACATGGCAGGGGAAAAGTCAGCAGCAATCACAGGATGCCCGTCTTGCGCAAGCGGAATAGCAATCGACCCAGCCCCACACCCCATATCCAGCACGGATTCACCAGGCTTTAACGCCAGCAGCTTCATAAAGTCCCGGGCATACGGAGCAGTCTCAAGCGGCCGAAAATGCCGAGCCCTTTTATCCCACTCAAAAGAATCATCAGCCCGCCGCCGACCAGCCTGCAAGCGCATCCATTCGCCATTCCAATCAGCAGAAAGCAGCTCAGAGCGAGCATCCCCATCAACCACGGGCCAACCTCCTAGCAACAAAAAAGCGACTCCTCCCAAAAGAAGAGCCGCAACCAGCATATATCAGAAAGAACCGATCCAACGCCAAACCGCCGTATCGACCATGTAGTGCAGGAGCGAAGCAACTGCAACCGGGATAGAACTCAACCGAGGTCCCGTTGTGCGGGAGCCCCGGGGAGGGCAAATATATAAGGTCGATCGCGAGTTCCGCACGAGCCGGAGAGCACTTAATGTGCTCTCCGTGCGAGTCAGGACTGTCCGAGCAGGCGACCTTATATATTTGCCCTCCCCGGGGCTCCTCGCCAGTCCCCCTCAGCTAGTTCTTCAGCGAGTTCAGCGGTGCCGGGAAGCGTCCACCACGGTGGGCAAGCACGGTGCCGGCGTTGGGGTTCACCGGCATGATGGGTGCACGGCCAAACAGGCCGCCGTACTCGACGCAGTCGCCCACGCCCTTGCCGATGGCGGGAATCACGCGCACGGCCGTGGTCTTGTTGTTGATGACGCCGATAGCCATCTCGTCGGCGATGATGCCGGCGATGGTCTCGACCGGGGTGTCACCGGGGATGGCGATCATGTCCAGGCCGACGGAGCACACACAAGTCATGGCCTCGAGCTTCTCGAGCGAAAGCGCGCCGGCCTCGACGGCGGCGATCATGCCGGCGTCCTCGGACACGGGGATAAAGGCGCCCGAGAGGCCGCCCACGCTGGAGCTGGCCATGACGCCGCCCTTCTTGACGGCATCGTTGAGCATGGCGAGTGCGCAGGTCGTGCCCGGGCCACCGCAGGTGCCAACACCGATGATCTCGAGGATGCGGGCAACGGAGTCGCCGATGGCAGGCGTGGGGGCCAGCGACAGGTCGACGATGCCCTTCTCGACACCCAGGCGATGGGCGGCCTCGCGGCTCATGAGCTCGCCGGCACGGGTGATCTTAAAGGCGGTCTGCTTAATCTTTTCGGCGACTTCCATCATCGATGCGGAATCGGGCAGCGTCTCCAGGGCTGCGGCCATAACGCCGGGGCCCGAAACGCCTACGTTGATGACGGCGTCGGCCTCGCCACCGCCGTGGACGGCGCCCGCCATAAACGGGGAGTCCTCAACCATATTGGCAAAGCAGACAAACTTGGAAGCGCCGACGGAGTCCTGGTCGGCCGTGAGCTTAGCGGCGTCGATGATGGTCTGGGCGGCCATAAGCACGGCGTCCATGTTGATGCCGGCGCGCAGGCTGGCGACGTTGACGCTGGAGCAGACGCGGCTGGTGGTAGCGAGCGCCTGCGGGATGGACTGGATGACGCGGCGATCGGCGTCGCCGATGCCCTTCTGGACGAGTGCGGAGAAGCCGCCCAGGTAATCGATGCCGAGTGTCTCGGCCGCGCGGTCGAGGGCATGCGCGATGGGGGTGAGGTCCTCATCCTTGCAGCACGCGGCGATCTGCGCCACCGGGGTGACGGAGACGCGCTTGTTGACGATGGGGATACCGTACTCGCGCTCGAGGTTCTCGGCTGTCTCGACCAGGTGCTCAGCCGTGTGCGTCACGTGGTCGTAGATCTTCGTGCACATGCGGTCGAGGTTCTCGTCACCGCAACCCATGAGCGAAACGCCCATGGTGATGGTCCTGATGTCGAGGTTCTGCTCCTCAACCATGCCGCGGGTTTCCGCGATTTCTGCGGGCGTGATCGCCATCCTTGCGCTCCTATCTGCCAAAACGAGCATACTCTTATCTATTCTAACGTGCCACACGTGCCAAGTGGCGCATGCGGCACGTTTTGGTGCACGGTTGTTTCCGTTGTGTTACTGCCCAAAGACCTCTTCGGCGATACGAGCGCTTTCGGCGGCGTCCTTGGCGTAGTAGTCCGCGCCGATCTGTTTGGCGTATTCGGGGGTGAGCACAGCGCCGCCTACGATGATCTTAACGCCCGGCACCTCGGCATGAAGCAGCTTGATGGTCTCCTCCATGGCGACGACCGTGGTGGTCATAAGCGCCGAGAGGCCGACGAGTTTAATGTCGCGCTCCTGTACGGTCTTGAGCACCTCCTGCGGATCGACGTCGCGACCCAGATCAAAGACGGTGTAGCCGTAGTTGTCGAGCAGCATCTTGACGATGTTCTTGCCGATGTCGTGGATATCGCCTTTGACGGTTGCCACGCAGATCTTACCCTTGTCGGCAATCTCGCCGGCGGGCATCAGGCGCTTGATGGTATCGAAGCCCACGCGCGCGGCCTCGGCAGAGGCCATGAGCTGCGGCAAGAAGAACTTGCCCTGGTCAAAGAGGACTCCGACCTCGTCGAGGGCGGGGATAAAGTGGTTGTTGATGAGGTCCATGGCGTCGTGATCTGCCAGCAGGCGCTCGGTCTCGGCCGCGATTTCGCCCTTGCGGCCCGAGACGACCATGTGGCGGATGGGGTCGTCATCGGCACTTGCGGTGGTGCTTGTGGCAGGCGCGGCATCGCTCGATGCTGACTGAGCGGCCGCCGGGTTGGCGGCGATCTTGTACGGGTCGGTCCAGCCGGCGTAGCGCTCGATGTATCCGGTCGAGCCCTCGTCCTCAACGCTCAGGACGCGATAGCTGTAGACGGTATCCATAAAGCGCTTGGAACCCGGGTTCATGATGGGGGCATCCAGACCTGCACCAAAGGCGGCGGCCAAAAAGACCGAGCCCAGCAGCGGCCGCGCGGGCAGGCCAAAGCTGATGTTCGATACGCCGAGTGCGCACTTGACGCCCAGGCGCTCCTTGCACAGAGACATGGCACGTAGAATCTGCTCAGCCTGGCGCTGGTTGGTCGAGGCGGTCATGACCAGGCAGTCGATGAGGATGCGGTCCGGGCCGATGCCGTAATGGGCGGCCTCGGCCACGATGCGCTCGGCGATGGCGAAGCGGGCCTCGGCGGTATCGGGGATGCCGCCCTCGTCGAGCGTAAGGCCGACGACGTTGGTGCCGTAGTGGGCCACCAGCGGAAAGATCTCATCCATGATCTGTTGTTTGCCATTGACCGAGTTGATGATGGGCTTGCCGGCGTAGCGGCGCACGGCGGCCTCGACGGCTGCGGGGTCGGTGGAGTCGATCTGCAGCGGCAGCAGCGTGGAGCCCTGGAGCTGCTCGGTGGCCTGCTGGATGACCTTGACCTCGTCGATCTCGGGCAGGCCCACGTTGACGTCCAGGATGTCGGCGCCCTGCTCCTGCTGGCTGATGCCCTGACTCACGACGTAGTCCAGGTCGCCGTCGCGCAGGGCCTGCTGCAGGCGCTTTTTGCCGGTGGGGTTGATGCGCTCGCCGATGACGGCGATCTTGTGGCCGTCGCAGGGGAGGTCCACGACCGTCTGGGCGCTCGTGACCGACATGCTGGGCTTGCGGTGGCGCGGGCTGGGCGTGTGGTTGTCGATAAGCGTGCGCAAGGCCGCCATGTGCGCCGGCGTGGTGCCGCAGCAACCGCCCACGACGCTCACGCCGTCCTCGATCATGCCGGCGACGGCCTCGGCGTACTCGGGTGCCTGGATATCAAAGACGGTATTGCCGTCATCGTCCACGCGGGGCAGTCCCGCATTGGCCTGCACCATAACGGGCTTGTCGGTGACGGTGAGCATGCGCGCGGCGAGCCCTCGGAGCTCGGCCGGGCCCTGGCTGCAGTTGATGCCCAGGACGTCGGCGCCGATGGCGTCGAGGGTGATGGCGGCGACCTCGGGGCTCGTGCCCAAGAAGGTGCGGCCGTCTTCCTCAAAGGTCATGGTGGCAAAGACGGGCAGGTCGGAATTCTCGCGGCAGGCGAGGACGGCCGCCTTGATCTCGGCCAGGTCGGTCATAGTCTCGATAATAAAAAGGTCCACACCCGCGGCGACGCCGGCGCGCACCTCCTCGGCAAAGAGGTCGTAGGCCTCGTCAAAGCTGAGGGTGCCCAGGGGGCGCAGCAGCGCGCCGATGGGACCGATATCGCCGGCGACGTAGTGGGCACCGGCCGCGCGGGCGCAGGTGACTGCCGCGGCAAAGACGTCTGCCACGGTGGCGGCGCCGTCGAGCTTGTGGACGTTGGCGCCAAAGGTGTTGGCGGTGATCACGTCACAGCCAGCCTCGACGTACTGACGCTGAATATCGGTGATGACCTGGGGCTCCTCAAAGTTGAGCAGCTCGGGCAGGGCGCCTGCCTTCATGCCGGCGGCCTGCAACATGGTGCCCATGCCGCCGTCGAACAGCAGGTGTCCCGTGCCCTCGATAGCGGCGCGCAGGCGATCGTCCTTAATGTACAGGTCGTCGATCGTGCGTGTCTTGTATGCAGCGCCATTGCGGCGTGCGGCATCAACGGGCGCCGCCAGCGCGGCGCCGTCCAGATCATGAGTGATAAGCGGAGTAAACATCGATGGCTCCTAATGGCTGGAATAGCAGGTAGTGTGGGCGGCGCGGAAGCGGCAGTGCTCGCGCATGCGGCAGATATTGCAGGTGGGGCGGCTCTGGGCGTCGTGGACTTCGCCGTCGAACAGACCAATCACCGCGGTCACGCTCTTAGTGGGCATGAGCAGGCTGGTGGGGGTGACGGTAAGTCCAATGAGGCGCGTGGCGTTGAGTGCATCCACGATCGAGCGTTGGGCAGAGAGCGGGCAGTCGCCATAGCCGGGACTGAAGCGCCAGTTGCCGGCGAGCCCGTGTGCAGCGGCGTCCGTCTTGACCCGTCGGTCCATCTGCTCAACAGCAGCTTCTACATAGGCGGAGCACGCGGCATCGAGCACGGCTCCCTCTAGGGGCTGCTGGGCTCCCGTGGTGCGCAGGCGACGCTCGGCTTCCATGCCGAGGGTGCATGCCATGAGCGCCGCCAGGCGGGCGTCTTTGAGATGTCGATAGATATCACGACCCCGCAGCTCAACATTGGTGCCAACCAAGCGGATGCAGGGCTCGCCCTGCTCGTCGACGCCCATGGCATCGACGGCAAACACGCGTCGCACGCCACGGGGCTCGATATCCAGCTCTAGGCGCTCAACGACAAGCTCAATACGCTGCGACAGCTCGGGCTCAATCTGCTGGCCGCCGTAACCCAGATACCGCAGCATCTCGGCACGGTCGACACGGGGATGGTGCGCAGCATCGATACGGTAAAGCGCCGGCGACGCAAGGTCGGCCGGCACTTCAACAACGGTTGTATCGACGTGCGGTATTTCCATTACCCCAGGCGCTCCATAATGGTCGCGGCGATTGCAGGACGGTTCATAGTGTACAGGTGCAGACCGTCGGCGCCATGCTCCTTGAGGTCGCAAAGCTGGTGGGCGGCATAATCCACGCCGGCTGCCTGCAGGCTCTCGGGGTCGTTCTCGTACTTGGCGAGGATCTTGATGACGGGGGAGGGCAGCGACGCGCCGCACATAAAGACCATGCGGCTGATCTGCGACTTGCCCATAAACGGCATGATGCCCGCGGTAATGGGCACGGTGATGCCGGCCTTGTCGGCAAGCTCGCGGAAGCGATAGAAGCACTCGTTATCAAAAAAGAGCTGTGTCACAAAGAAGCTCGCGCCGGCGTCTTGCTTTTGCTTGAGGTGCTCGACCGAGAGGTTGAGATCCTCGCAGGCAATGTGGCCTTCGGGGTAGGCTGCGGCGCCCACGCAAAAGCCGGCGTCGACGAGCTCGGGGATGAGGTCGCGGGCGTAGGCGTAGTCCGAGGCGGGCTTGTCGTCCTCGGTCGCGCCAGCGGGCAGGTCGCCGCGCAGGGCCAGCACGTTTTCCACGCCGGCCGAGCGATACTCGTCGATCTTGGCGGCGATATCGGCGCGCGAGCGGCCCACACAGGTAAGGTGTGCCACCGAGGGTGTATCGAATTCGCTCGTAATCATATGCGCGATGGGGGCGGTGGTGGCACCGTTACCCGAGCCGCCGGCCGAGCAGGTGACCGAGACAAAGCTCGGCGAAAGCTTGCACAGATTGCCTGCCACCTCGCGAGCCGTGTCGAGGGTAAGCTCGCCCTTGGGCGGGAACATCTCAAACGAAACGGGCGCGGTGCCCTGGGATGCTGCCTGCTTAAAAACCTCGTCGACGCGCATATCGTGCTCCTTTAGATACTTAATAGTGTGATGTGTTGTAAGGATTCTACAGCACCACTGTGTTACGGTGGAGTTTCACTCGCTATTTGGGGATACCAATCGAAAATGCTTCGCTATCGGCATTTCCTATAACGGGGTAGTCAATCTAAGATCGGACTATATTGAATGGTATTTGATGCGAAATACCAGTTAATAGAGCCCATCCCAAATTGACTACCCTTAAACTATGGGGAGAGGTCTGCAATTTATACAGTTGATTGGCTGTTGAGGGTGGCAATGCCGCCGCGATGCGTTAACCTCATTGATTGGTTTCGCGACAGCAACATAACGGTAATGTTGCGGAAACACGACGAGCCTAATCTATGACTCGTTCGTTAGTAATCAACACCGCTTCTCACGCGGTGCCGATACGAAGGGAGTTCCGTATGGCCGAACTTACTGACCGCTTCGGGACCATGGTGTTCTCTGAGGAAGTCATGAAGGACTACCTCCCCAAGGACATTTGGAAGCGCCTTGCTGCAACCCTCGAGGGCGGTGAGCCGCTCGACCTGGATGTGGCCAACGCCGTTGCCCACGCCATGAAGGTCTGGGCCATCTCCAAGGGCGCGACGCACTACGCACACTGGTTCCAGCCGCTTTCGGGCATTACTTCCGAGAAGCACGACAGCTTCCTGGAGCCCAACCACGACGGCACCGCTATTACCAAGTTTACGGGCAAGAACCTCATCCAGGGCGAGCCCGATGCCTCCAGCTTCCCCAACGGCGGCCTGCGCGCCACCTTCGAGGCCCGTGGCTACACCGCTTGGGATCCCACTAGCCCCGCCTTCATTAAGGACGATGTCCTGTGCATCCCCACGGCTTTCTGTTCCTACACGGGCGAGGCTCTGGACAAGAAGACCCCGCTGCTGCGCTCCATGACCGCGCTCTCGCGTGAGTCCAAGCGCGTTTTGGCGCTGTTTGGCAAGACCCCCAAGAAGGTCGTTCCTTCCGTGGGCGACGAGCAGGAGTACTTCCTGATCAAGAAGGACGCTTACCGCAAGCGCAAGGACCTGGTCATCACCGGCCGCACCCTCTTTGGTGCTGCCCCCTGCAAGGGCCAGGAGCTTGAGGAGCACTACTTTGGCGCTATCCGCCCTACCGTCTCGTCCTATATGAAGGATCTGGACAATGAGCTGTGGGCGCTTGGCATTCCCGCCAAGACCAAGCACAACGAGGTCGCTCCTTGCCAGCATGAGCTCGCCCCTGTCTATGGCGAGGTCAACGAGGCCATCGACCAGAATCTGGTCATGATGGAGAAGATGAAGCTCATCGCCTCCCGCCACGACTTGGTCTGCCTGCTGCACGAGAAGCCCTTCGAGGGCATCAACGGTTCGGGCAAGCACAACAACTGGTCGCTTGGCACCGAGTCCGAGAATCTGCTCGATCCGGGCGACACTCCGCTCGACAACCTGCAGTTCATCGTCTTCCTCACCGCGGTGATCGAGGCCGTCGATAACTATCAGGAGCTCCTGCGTGCCTCCGTTGCCTCGGCCGGCAACGACCATCGTCTGGGCGCCAACGAGGCTCCTCCGGCGATTATGTCCATCTTCCTGGGCGACCAGCTTACCGAGGTCGTCGAGAAGATCATCGATGGCAAGGCTTCCGTCCATGCCACGCGCGGCGTGCTCGACCTGGGCGCCGATACCCTGCCCAAGCTGATGCAGGACAACACCGACCGCAACCGCACCTCCCCGTTCGCCTTCACCGGCAACAAGTTCGAGTTCCGTGCCTGCGGCTCCGAGCAGAACGTCTCCGACTCCAACCTGGTGCTCGATGCCGCCGTGGCCAAGTCGCTCAAGTCCTTCGCCGACGCACTCGAGGGTACGCCCGAGGATAAGTTCCAGGACGCCGCGCTCGAGTACTGCAAGAAGGTGCTGACCGATCACCAGCGCATCCTGTTCTCCGGCGACGGTTACTCCGACGAGTGGCCCGTCGAGGCCGAGAAGCGCGGCCTTGCCAACAACAAGACCACGGCCGACGCCCTGCCCGCCTTTGTTTCCGATAAGGCCATTGCGCTCTTTGAGGAGACGGGTGTCCTGACCAAGGCCGAGGCCCAGTGCCGTTACGACTGCAAGCTCGAGAAGTACAACAAGCTCATGAACATCGAGGCTACCACGATGGTTCGCGAGGCGCGTCGTACCTATCGCCCGGTCATTACCGCCTATGCCACCAAGGTCGCTAAGGGCCTTGAGACAATTCGTGCCGCCGGTGCTGAGGCCGCCATGCAGTGCGAGCAGAACACGCTCAACAAGCTCTGCAACGGCATCACCGCCATTAACGACTCCATCAAGGCGCTCGACGCCGTGCATCAGAAGGCCGAGGCCCTCGATGGCCAGGAGCAGGCCAACGTGTATGCACACGAGGTCGTTCCCGCTATGGATACGCTGCGTGCCGCCGTGGATGCCATGGAGGAGATCGTGGCCGCCGACTACTGGCCGGTCCCGACCTACGACGACATCCTGTTCTACGTGTAGAACGTAACTGACATATCGTCACGGTATTGAGCCGGGGTCCGCATCGCGCGGGCCCCGGCTTTTTGTGGAATAGTTAATCGGCCTAGAGTTGGTGTCCGCGTGCGGCTGGCGCCGCCCGCCTTCGCTGCGTCGCTCCGCTCCTTGCGTGCTGCGCTGGAAAACGCTTCGCGTTTCCTCAGCTCCGCACCCTGTCGGGTTCGAATCCCGGCATATCGGCAGCAAAAAGCCCGTCACCGCGGGGGTAACGGGCTTCTCAGTTTAAATGGTGCCCCCAGCGGGATTCGAACCCGCGATATCCACCTTGAAAGGGTGGCGTCCTTGGCCGCTAGACGATGGGGACAGCGGGAAAGAGTATAGCAGACTTTTTTGCCGGCGCGTATATCGTTGGCAAACTGGAAAACCACCACACAGGAGTTGATCTTCTACCTCGATCTTCAAACATCTCAATCTGTAACATCTGGGCGGGAAAATCGGCTCTATCTGTTACAGATCGAGACAAACCGCTGGGACGGGTCAAAACCACCACAAAGGTGCCTGTCCCCTTTGTGGTGGTGGGGTGGTTAGGGGAGGAGCTTCATGGCGGCGTCGTGGGCGGCGTGCTCGTAGGTGTCGTCGAGGGGTTTTAGCGGCAGCAGGGCTGTGGCCTGCGCATCGCCGCGGCGCTCGAGGGCGTGGGTAATGAGCCAGTCGGCGAGCTCGGGGTTCTTGGGTAGCGCTGGTCCGTGCAGGTACGTGCCGATGACGCCCTTGTAGATCAGACCCTCAAAGCCGTCGTCGCCGTTGTTGCCGGTTCCCGTGACGACGGACGTTCCGAGTGGCGTGGCATCTGCGTCGAGCAGAGTGCGGCCGCCGTGGTTCTCGAATCCTACAAAGGGCTCGGATGCCAGGTCGGTCTTGACGGCGACGTTGCCGATCAGGCGGTCGGAGCCGCGCACGGTCTCGGCGGCGATGATGCCCAAGCCTTCAATGCGATCTTCGCCCATATAGTACGAACGGCCGAGCAGCTGGTAGCTACCGCAGATGGCAAGCAATGAGCCACCATCTTCAACATAGGCCGCGACCTTGTCTTTTTGAGCGAGCAATTCATGTGCCACAGCCAGCTGATCGCGGTCGGAGCCACCGCCCATCATGACGATATCGGCGTCGGTGAGATCGAGCACCTCGCCCATGCGGACCTCGTCCACGCGCGCGGGAATGCCACGCCAGGCGCAGCGGCGCTCGAGGGCGATGACGTTGCCGCCGTCGCCATAGAGGTTGAGGGCATCGGGATACAGGTAGACGATGCGCAGCGGGCGCGAAAGCTCGACCGGCGCAATATCCGTGGGGACAGCGCTGCCATCGACGCGCGTTACAGCGTGGGAGGCAACCGAGCTCGCATCGGCACCCTTAAGCTCGTCGAGCTCCTTGACCAGTGGCGGGAAGGCCGTGTAGTTGGCGACGGCGTAGAAGGTGTCATCGGCGGCCTCGTCTGCCACGGCGCCAATTGCCTGCGCGACGTCCGAGATAATCGCGGCATCGATGCCGGCGTACTTGAGGCGCACCTGCATGTCGTGTGCGCGCGTGCCGCCGGCAAAGGCGACAAGGCCCGGTGTGTCGGCGATGCGCTCGAAGTCGACGTCGTAGATCCACGAGACATCGTGACCGTCGGCATCGTTGTCGTTGAGGAAGAAAGCGCAGAGTCTGCCGCCTGCCGTCTTGATGGACTGGATTTGTCGATCGAAGCCTACGGGATTCTTGGCCAGGTTGGCCTCGACGGTGCGGCCGGCGATATCCCAGCGGCCCATGCGTCCGCCGGCGGGGACGTAGACATCGAGCGTGGGCTGTAGGTGCGCTGTATCAACGCCTAACTCATGTGCGGCAAAGAATGCAGCGGCAACGTTGTATACCATGTACAGGCCGTTGTAGCGCGTGGCGATGTGTACGGCAGCCGCGTCGGACGCAGATCCAAAGACCAGGTCAAAGCCGTAGCCGTCGCAGCCGAGCTCCACGCCCGTTACGCGACGGACCAGCGCGGGACGACCCCAGCCGCACGAGGGGCAATGGTATGCTCCGAGCTGGCCGTACTGCACATAGTCGTACTCCAGCGGCGCGTTGCACTGCGAGCAAAAACGCGAGTCGCTAATGCGATCGGACTCGGTGCCCGTGGCGCCGTCGATGCCAAAGGCGATGCTCGTGTTGGGGACGCGTGCGGCGATCGAGGCGCAGAGCGGATCGTCGGCGTTATAGATGAGCGTCGTTGCCGGCGAAAGCTCCAGCGCGTGGGCGATGACGTCCTGGGTGTGGTCGATCTCGCCGTAGCGGTCCAGCTGGTCGCGGAACAGGTTGAGCAGCACAAAGTAGGTCGGCTTGAGTTTGGGCAGGATGCGCACCGTGTAGAGCTCATCGCATTCAAAAACACCCACGCGCTTGCTGCCGCCGGCTCGCTTGAGGCCGCTGCGCGCCTCGAGCAGGGCACCAACCACGCCCGGCTCCATGTTGTTTCCGGCACGGTTGCATACCACGGTGGCGCCGCTGGCGGCAACGGCATCGGCGATGAGGTTGGAGGTGGTGGTCTTACCGTTGGTGCCGGTGATCACCACGCTGCGGTCGACAAGGCCCGCGAGGTCGTTCAGCAGCTCGGGGTCGATCTTCATGGCGATACGGCCGGGGAGTACGCCGCCCTGGCGCTTAAGGACGGAGCGCAGCCCCCAGCGGGCGATATCGCTCGAGGTGCAGGCGAGAGAAGAGCGGAAGTTCATGAAGCCGTTCCTAACGTGAATGACATGGTCGTGGCGTTTGCGCCGTTAAAAGCCATAACGGCGCGCAAATTCCTGGGCAAGTTGCGATACGTCTTCGCAGGCGTTGGCCCAGGGGGCAAAGTCGGGAGTATCCGAGATAATGCCGTCGGCCTCCCAAACGGCCTGGTGCGAAAGATCCCACGGGTCGTGCGGCTCGGGTCGGCAGGGAAGATACGGCGTCTGGTACATGGGGTTCAGCAAGAAGAACGCGCCGCCCTCGCAGCGGTTGGCAAACTCGCGCAGCGCGCGTGTCGCCGGACGCATCTTGTTCGTTTTGAACAGCAGGATCGTGCGGGCGAGCAGGTACCAGGGGGAGTCCTCGAGGGCGTCGGCCCCCATCTGCTCCTCGAGCTGGTGGGCCAGGGCAAAAAAGCCGTCCTGGTCTTCCAAGCGGGCGAGGGCAAGCAACACGGTGCCGGCGGCCCGGGTGGGATAGCCCTCCGCCTTAAGGACACGGCGAGAATAGTTTGCGGCGGCGCGGTAACGAGCGCTCGCCATGCACAGCTGCGAGATGGCCTCGAGCGTGTGAAGCCAGCCAATAAGCGCCGGCTCGCTCACGGTAAGGTCTGCTGCGGTGACACCGTCGGCCAAAACATTATTGGCCCAGTAGTGCGGGGCCTCCATATCAAACCCGGGCACGCTTTGTTGCAGGTAGTCGGCCGTGCTCGCCTCGAGCTTCATCAGGTCGCCCAGACAGGCGTCGACGGGCGTGTCCGCCAAAATGATGGCGAGCAACTGAGCATCGACGGCAAGTGCATCGACGCGGACGATCTTGAGCAGCTCATCGCGCATATCGTCGAACAGACGGTTGCGCGTCTGCTCAAACTCCTCGTCGCTGCCCATGTCTTCGATGCGACGAAGCTCGTCAAGCAAGTGACGATGAACGCCGGCATAGGACAGCAGCGCTTGGGCATGCTCGGTCTGCGCATACTTGTGAGGGTTTGCGCTGATGTCGTTATGGACAAGCTCGCGTGCTGCATCGGTGAGTTTGGGGTGCGACGCCAGATAGGTGCGTTCCAGATAGGCGGGGATGTAGACGCTCGGATCCATTAGAGGTCTCCTCCCTTAAACGGCAATCCCTGTTCGGCCGCGCGCAGGATTCGTTCGTCGATCTGGGAGCGCACGATGTCGTTGGTGGCGACCCAGGCGGCAAAGCTGGCGTTGTCGGGCGCGCCTAGGCCCTCCTGCAGCACCGGCGTCGCCTCGGACAGGGCAAGGACAAGCTCATCGGTGGAGCCCGGACCTACGTTGACGCGAGCATAGACGCCATCGGGAAACTCGGTTTGGAAGTAGAGTGCTTCGGCCGCGTGCGGGCATGAGCGCACCAGGATGCGCAGGTAGTGCTCGGCGCCCTCGTAATCCAGCTCGCGCCAGGCTGCGCTCATCAGTGCGATGAGCGTCCACGGGTCCAGGTCGCGCTCCGCATCTTTGGGACGGCGGCGCAGCGGCGCGTTGGCAAGATAGGGCACGGAGTGGGCGGAACGAAAACGCTTGAGCTCCTCGGCAGGGTATTCGAGCTTTGCCATGGCAAGCATCGCGGTATGGCGGACGCCGGCGGGGTCGTTGGGCGCAAAGTCCAGGCTGCGATTCGCGGCATCCAGCGACATGCGGTAGCGGCCGCTAATGAGCGCGCGCGATGCCAAGGCGGCAAGCCAGCGCAGGTAGGGACGGCGGGTCAGGTCGCCTGCGGCCTCACGTTCGTAGGGGTCCTGCGCCGAGGCAATCTTGAGCGCCAGATCGTGCTCCACCTCGTCGCACTTGGAAACCAGATACTGTACGTATTCCTCGTTGGATTCGGCGGTGAGCGCCGTCAGCATGCGCTGGGCATCCCAGTTGGCCGGATCGAGCGCGGCTGCCTCGCGGAGCATGTTCTCGGCTGCGGCTTCTTCTTGCTCTGCCTGGGCGTCGTCGGGGATAAAGGGGATGCGGTAGTCGACAGCCTCGACGACCTTGGCAATCAGATGCCCAGCTCGGTCGCGGTCGTGCACGATGAGCGGCGCGGGGTTACGGGTAAACTGTTCCATCAGACGCTCGACGGCGGGGCCGTCGGTGAGTGGAATATTGTCGCGGCGCAAGGCCTCAAGAACGAGGCGATGGCAATCCTCTTGAATGGGGTCGAATGCCATGGGGCCTCCTTTGCTGCGGTTAGGGTTCAAATATCTCTATATAAAGTTCTAGTTTACCCGCATGTGGCACACCGGGGGTGCCGCACTTGGACTTGCACCTTTGCACCACGAAGACGGATGTCGCACAAATGTCGGCACCTTGGACGACCGAGTGGTATCACAGTGCCGTAAACGGTCGATTTTTGACGGCGAACGGGGCACATTTTTGAGGGGCACAGCCCTGCCCGGGATATGTAGTTAACCCTGATAAAACGTTTGCCCAGCTTGGGAGTATGAATGCCCCACAAGGGTCTTCAGGGATAGAAAAAACGTTTCATCATTATCGGCTTTAGGTGAATAACTGACCAACCAGAACGGTAAAATAGTGTTTGTTTGAGCGTTGAGACGTTCAGACATCGCGCATTGTCATCGCCGGCAACGCGCAAAACGGTCCTAACGGAGCCAATCGGGTGCTCCGTTATATACGCAAGTCTAAGAGGGGCTTGTTTAGGAGGCACAGTATGGGACGTTTTACCAATCCTCGCGATCTGTACTTTGGTGAGGGCGCTCGCCACGAGGTGAAGAACCTCAAGGGCAAGAAGGCCATCATCGTTTCTGGCGGCAGCTCTATGCGCCGCGGCGGGTTCCTGCAGGACGTTGAGGCCGACCTTAAGGAAGGCGGTTTCGAGGTCAAGCTGTTCGAGGGCGTCGAGTCCGACCCGTCCATCGAGACGGTCATGAAGGGCGCCGAGGCCATGCGCGAGTTCGAGCCCGACTGGATTATCGCCATCGGCGGCGGCTCGCCCATCGATGCCGCTAAGGCCATGTGGGTCTTCTACGAGTATCCCGAGGAGTCCTTCGATAACATCATCCAGCCGTTCAGCTTCCCCGAGCTGCGTCAAAAGGCTCATTTCTGCGCCATCTCCTCTACCTCCGGCACCGCTACCGAGGTCACCGCGTTCTCCGTCATTACCGACTACGCCAAGGGCATCAAGTACCCGCTGGCCGACTTCAACATCACCCCTGATGTCGCCATCGTCGACCCCGAGCTCACCTACACCATGCCCGCCAAGCTGTGCGCTCATACCGGCATGGACGCTCTGACCCACTGCATGGAGGCCTACGTTTCCACCTGCGCCTCTATGTTCACCGACGCCAACGCTCTGCACGGCATCCGCGAGATCGTCGAGTGGCTGCCCAAGTCCTATGCTGGCGACCATGAGGCCCGTCAGCACATGCACGAGGCTCAGTGCATCGCCGGTATCGCCTTCTCCTCGGGCCTGCTCGGCATCGTTCACTCCATGGCTCACAAGACCGGCGCTGCCTTCGAGAACGGCCACATCATCCACGGTGCTGCCAACGCCATGTACCTGGGCAAGGTTATCCAGTGGAACTCCAAGGACCCGCGCGCTGCTGAGCGTTACGCTTACGTGGCCAAGGAGATCCTGCACCTTCCCGGCGAGACCAACGAGGAGCTCATCGCTGCGCTCGTCCAGAAGATTCGCGACCTCAACGACCAGCTCAACATTCCGCAGTCCATCAAGGATTACGCGAATGGTGGCGTGAAGGTCGACGCCGAGAACCCGCAGATGGTTTCCGAGGAGGAGTTCCTCGCCAAGCTGCCCGAGATCGCCGCGAACGCCGAGACCGACGCCTGCACGCCCGAGAACCCGCGTGAGACCAAGGCTGCCGACTTCGAGAAGATCCTCAAGGCCTGCTACTACGACACCGACATCGATTTCTAATCGACTCTCGCTGTCTTGCAAGGGGTCTCGTGCTCTATGCACGAGGCCCCTTTTTGCTATGGTGCAAAGGGGTCAGGTTGCTTTGCACCAATTGTTGTTTATGAAAGGGCGGATTCTCGTATGGCGCTTCCCATGGTTTATGGCGGTCCCGGACGATATGTTCAGGGGCCGGGTGAGCTCTCGCGTCAGGGCAGGTATTTGTCATGGTTGGGCTGCGCTGCCTATGTCTTGTTTGACCAGGGCACCGAGGATCGGCTGTGCAGGCAGATCGTCGATGGATTTCTGGATGAAGATCTAAGCGAGCCGTTCTTTAAGATTTACAACGGTCCGTGTACGGAAGATGCCGTTGTCGAAATGGCCAAGGAAGCCCGGGCCGAGTATTGTGACATGGTGGTGGGCATTGGCGGCGGCAAGATGCTCGATATCGCCAAGGCCGTTGCGTTTTATGCCGAGTTGCCGTTGTGCGTATGCCCCACGGCGGCTTCGATGGACGGTCCGTGCAGCGCGATTTCGGTGCTGTATCACGAGGATGGGTCGTTCGACCGCTACCTGATGCTCGAGAAGAATCCAGACCTGGTCGTGGTCGATACCAATGTGGTCGCGGCAGCCCCGCTGCGCATGACAGTCGCTGGTATGGGCGACGCACTGGCAACGTACTTCGAGGCGCGTTCGTGCGCCGCGGCGCACGGCGCCAACGAGCACGGTGGCGCGCCGGGGCACTTGGCTTTGGTTGCGGCTCGTGCCTGCTATGACACACTCATGGAGTGCGGCGTCGCTGCCAAGCGCGATCTCAAAAAGGGCCGTACATCGCCGGCGGTTGAGCGCCTGATCGAGTGCAATATTCTGCTTTCGGGCGTTGGCTTTGAGAGTGGCGGTTTGGCGCTGGCGCATGCGATCGCCAACGGCCTGACGATTTTGCCCGAGTGCAAGGCCATGCACGGCGAGGCCGTAGCGTTTGGCCTGGTGGTGCAGCTGCGCCTGGAGCGTGCGCCCGAGCTTGATCAGGTGCTCGAGTTTTGCCGGCGCGTTGGTCTGCCGACGACGCTCGAGGAGCTGGGCCTTGGCGAGATTTCCGATGCCGACTTGCTGAGCGTTGCGGACGCAACTTTTAAGAACGAGCGTAACATGGCCAACGAGCAGGCCAGGGTGACCAAACAAAAGCTCGTGCAGCTCATGCGCGAGGCATAGCTTGGCATTTGATTGACCTTGTGCAATCGAGGCGGCGATAGGCTATAGGCTATTTGCCGCAAAGATGCGCCGCGTGTAATTTGCCCGAGGCGTGGGCCGATGGCGTATCATTATCTCTTGCTTGTTTGCACTGCTCAGGGAGGGGCCGCGCATGGCGCAGGAACACGATCTGTTTGATGACATTATCGAGATCAGCAAGGGTTTCGACTTTCTTAAAAACCCGCTTGGCGGCGTGACCGATGCACTCGATCCGTCGGCGCCGCAGTGGAATCCTGCCGACTACAAGGAGCGCCCGCGCGGCAACACCATTCCGTGCCTGACCTGCAAAAACGAAAAGAGCGGCTGCACCGCGTGCATGGACGTGTGCCCTGTCAACGCTATCGAGGTCGAGGAAGACGCCATTGAGATCCTCGACTCCTGTCGCAAGTGCGGCCTGTGCGCCGCTGCCTGTCCGACCGAGGCGATCATCTCGCCGCGCCTGGCGCCCAAAAACCTTTACGACGACATTGTCTCGGCGGCTACGAGCCACGAGACCGCCTACGTCACCTGCACGCGCGCCCTTAAGCGCATGCCGCGCGAAAACGAGGTCGTCGTTGCCTGCGTGGGCGATATTACGGCCGAGACCTGGTTCTCGGTACTGGCCGACTATCCCAACGTGAGCGTGTACCTGCCGTTGGGCGTGTGCGATAAATGCCGCAACACCGGCGGTGAGGATATTCTGGGCGAGGCCATTGCCACTGCCGAGGAGTGGGCCGGAACGGGCATGGGCCTGGAGGTCGACCCCAAGAGCCTCAAGTGCCATAAGCGCCGCGAGTACGAGCGCAAGGAGTACATGGAAAAGATTGCCCGCACCACGGGCCTGACGGTGACCAAGCTCAATCCGGCGACGGCGGCACTGGCCTCGGTGACGCAGAAGCTCAAAGCCCATCGCCATCAGATTACCCAGCTGGAGCGCACGCTCAACACCATGTGCGGCACCACGACGACCAAGCGTCGCCGTTCGCTCACGCACGGGCGGCAGCTGGTGCTCTCGACACTGCAGAACCATCCCGAGCTTGCCCAGAACATGCAGGTGAGCACGCCGGAATGCGACTTTGACAAGTGCACGTCGTGCGGCGAGTGCGTCAACGTGTGCCCCACGTTTGCCTGCGATTTGGTGGGAAGCGGTCGCTTTGCACTGGAGTCCACGTATTGCCTGGGTTGCGGAGCCTGCGTCAAGGTGTGCCCCGAGCATGCGCTCAAGTTGGTTGAGCATGACGCGTCCAATCTGGTCGTTGTCGACCCCGAGGCCGAGGAAAAGGCCGCTCAGAAGGCCAAGGCCCACGAAGAGGCCCAGAAGGCCAAGGCCGAGGCAAAGGCCAAGCTTGACAAGATGCTCGATCAGGTGGAGAAGCTCGCGGACTAGTCAGCGAGCTCTATCTCTGCTTCATTTGCGCCGCCGCGGTGTCCGGATTCGCCCGGATGCTGCGGCGGCGCTATACTTATACGGTTTGAAGTACCTGTACCAAAAGGAGCTGTCGTGTCCCTTTCCATCGGTATCGTGGGCCTGCCCAACGTGGGCAAGTCGACGCTGTTCACCGCGCTTACCAAAAAGACCGGCCTTGCCGCCAACTACCCGTTTGCCACGATCGACCCCAACGTGGGTATCGTCGACGTGCCCGATAGCCGCTTGCAAAAGCTTGCCGACATCGTTAACCCGGGCCGCATTGTGCCGGCGACGGTCGAGTTCGTCGACATCGCAGGTCTGGTGAAGGGCGCCAACGAGGGCGAGGGCCTGGGCAACCAGTTCTTGGCCAACATTCGCGAGACCGACGCCATCTGCGAGGTCGTGCGCTACTTTAAGGACCCCAACGTCATGCGTGAGGTGGGCCGCACGGGCGAGTTCGTCGATCCCGCCGGCGATGCCGACACCATCATGACCGAGCTCATCCTGGCCGACATGGGCACGCTCGAGAAGCAGCTGCCTAAGCTCGAGAAGGAGGCCAAGCGCGACAAGGAGCTCATGCCCAAGTTCGAGGTTGCCAAGCGCCTGCTCGCCTGGCTCAACGAGGGTAAGCGCGCCGCATCCATGGAGATGACTGACGAGGAGCGTGCCGCCGCCAAGGGCCTGTTCCTGCTCACCATGAAGCCCATCCTGTATGTGGCCAACGTAGACGAGGACATGCTCAACGAGGACCTGGCGCCCATCGATGGCGTCAAGCCACTGCCGATCTGCGCCAAGATCGAGGCCGAGCTTTCCGAGCTCGATCCCGAGGATGCGGCCGACTACCTGGAGAGCCTGGGCCTGGAGCAGCCCGGTCTGGACGTGCTTGCGCAGGCTGCCTACAAGCTGCTTGGTCTGCAGTCGTTCTTTACGGCTGGCGAGATGGAGGTCAAGGCCTGGACGGTTCGCCAGGGCGCGACCGCCCCGCAGGCCGCCGGCGTCATCCACACCGACTTTGAGCGTGGCTTTATTAAGGCCGAGGTCATTGGCTATGACGACTACATCGAGCTCGGCGGTGAGCAGGGCGCTAAGGCCGCCGGCAAGCTGCGTATTGAGGGCAAGGACTATGTCATGGCCGATGGCGACGTCGTGCACTTCCGCTTTAACGTGTAAGGGCGACGCATATGTTTAAATACGGCAAAAAAGCTGGCTACATGGGCATTGCGCTGCTCGTACTTGCGGTGATTCCGTTGGTGGTTGCAGCGTTTGTGATCCCCAACATTGGTCCTGAGGTGGCAACGAAGTTTAACGCAGCCGGCGAGGTGACGCGCTGGGGCAAGAGCTACGAGCTGCTGGCACTGCCGGTGCTCAACCTACTGCTGAGCGTGGCGACGTACTTTACGGCAGGACGCCAGGCTAAAAACAATGATGACTCCGCCGCCATGGCACGCATCGTGTGCGAGCGCTACCTGCGCAACGGTTGCATCACGGGTGTATTCCTCAACGTGATCAACGTTTACTTTATGTACTCGGCGATTACCGGAACGGGCTTTGGCTTTGGTTTCTAGCTTGTTCTTTTAGGCAACGAGCCTGCACGCATATTCAATGGCTGCTGCGAGGCCGCCGCTCGATCGTGGTTTAAAGACCATGTCGGCGGCGGCCTCGTTTTCGTATCCGGCGCCGCGAAGGGCGAGTGCGATACCGGCTTCTAAAAGGAGCGGCAGGCCGTGTTGGCTGGTTGCGATTACGGCAGCCTGATTGAGCGAGCAGCTGTGCGCTTGGCATTGGATGGCAAGTTCACCTTGCGCCGGGCAAGGGACCAGAACGGCGGCGACGCGACTTGATAGCAATGCAAATGCTGTGCGCTCATCGGGTGAAAGGCATTCGGCTTCAACGATGACGAGCTTGGGCGGTGCGCTGTTTGTGCGAAGCGTAGTTCGGTGCATGCGGACCGAAGAACCCGACATAGAAAACTCCTGTGTATTCGGCAAAACGTAAACTATAGTTTACGTTTATGTTCGGCCCCATTTCAAACTCGTCTGCATGGACGAACGTGCGAAACAGATTCTTGGCAGGCGGGTCGAAGAGACACGCAGGGACCTTGGTATCTCCAAGGTTGATTTTTGTGTGGCGACAGGAATCAGCCGACCCTACCTCGACCGAATCGAGGATGGGACGGCAAATTTCACGCTCAAGGTTCTATTTAAGATTGCGCCCGCACTCGGCATGACGGTGTCAGAGCTTCTCGAGGGCATCGAATAGGGGATACCCGTCGAAAACTGAATTACGCCATCGGGATGCGGTCGTGGTTGACTTGGCTGTAGAACAGGCGCTGGATCTCGGCGGCATCGCGTGACTGGCCGAGTGCCCACATGGTCTTGGCCACGAGCGTCTCGGTGGTCATGTCGTCGCCGCGTAGAATGCCCGGCTGATTGGCGTAAGCACGGCCGACCTCATAAACGCCCAGATCGAGGCCCTCTTCGGGGACCTGCGTGGTCATAACGACGGTGCGGCCCGAATCGACCCAACGGAAAATTGCCTCTTGGAACGACTCGCCCGACTCACCAAACTCGGGGATACCGCCAATGCCAAAGGTCTCCAAAATCACGGCGTCGTAGCTATCGGCAAGGGCGTCGAGGATGCCCGGATTTACGCCGGGCGTGAGCTTAAGGACAAACACGCGCGGGTCGATGCTGTCGTAGAAACGCACCGGGTTTTCGCCCTGATGCGTGCCGTGAAGCCCGTTGCGCACGATGCGGTCGTTGCGGATATAGGCGATGGGCGGATAGTTGACGCTAATGAACGCGTTAAAGCTCATGGTGCGCTGTTTGCGGGCGCGCGTGCCGGCAATGGCTACGCCGCCAAACACGATTGAGACGTCGTGCGAGTGTTCGTCGAGCGCATAGAGCAGGCTCTGGTACAGGTTGAGCTTGGCATCGGTAAAGGGGTTGCCCATGGGCTTTTGCGAGCCGGTGAGCACGATGGGCTTGGGGCTGTCCTGAATCAGATAGGAAAGCGCCGCCGCGGTGTAGCTCATGGTGTCGGTGCCGTGCAGAATCACGAAGCCGTCGTGGTCGGAATAACCTTCGACGATGACATCGCGGATGCGCATCCAGTCGCTCGGGCGCATATTGGTGCTGTCGATGTTCATGGGCTGCACGACGTCGAGCTCGCAGAGGCCCGAGATCTCGGGGACGCTCTGGGCGAGTTCCTCACCGGTCAGGGCGGGGGAGAGGCCGTTGCCGTCCTCGGTCGATGCGATGGTGCCGCCCGTGGCGATGAGAAGGATGCGCTTCATGCTGGTATTCCTATCGTATTTGCCGCCGCAGAGGCGGAGTCGTTCGGCAGTATTGTGGCACAGAGCGTTCAATGTTCAAACGTATTACATCATCTGTAACGTCTGGTAACACTTCAATTGCCGTCAAATAGGGGCCCAGGTCGTGCGTTTGCCGTGCGCTGATGGCTGCGAGGGACGAGAAACCCCATATAACGTGTACACTATGGAGGTTATTTTCGTTCATTCACGCGGGTGGGCACCGGCTCCCCGCCAACAAGAGGGGGATACCATGGATCAAAAGGCTTCCGCAAAGGTCCTCGTACTCGACTTTGGTGCGCAGTACGGTCAGCTCATTGCCCGTCGCGTCCGCGACCTCAACGTGTATTCCGAGATTGTCCCCTGCGACATCTCGGCCGACGAGATTCGCGAGATGAACGCCTCTGCGCTCATCCTTTCCGGCGGTCCGGCTTCCGTGTATGCCGAGGACGCTCCGTCTATAGATCCCGCCATCTTTGACCTGGGCCTTCCCGTCCTGGGCTTCTGCTACGGCCATCAGATCACGGCCGTGACGCTCGGCGGCAAGGTCGGCCACTCCGAGGTGGGCGAGTACGGCCGCGCCACCATCACGCGCACGGCCGGCGCCAAGCTCTTTAACTCCACGCCCATGGAGCAGACCGTGTGGATGAGCCACCGCGACGCCGTTTCCGAGGTGCCCGAGGGCTTTACCGTTACCGCCAGCACTGACGTGTGCCCGGTTGCCGCCATGGAGTGCGTCGAGCGCAAGATTTTCACCACGCAGTTCCACCCCGAGGTCAAGCACTCCGAGTATGGTCAGCAGCTGCTGAGCAACTTCCTGTTTGAGATCTGCGGCCTGGAGCCCAACTGGAGCATGGACAACCTGGTCGAGACCATGACGGCTGAGTTCCGCGAGAAGGTCGGTAACGACCGCGTGATTTTGGCCCTGTCCGGTGGCGTCGACTCCTCCGTCGTGGCTGCGCTGGGCGCTCGCGCCGTGGGCAAGCAGATGACCTGTGTGTTCATCAACCACGGCCTGCTGCGCAAGGGCGAGCCCGAGCAGGTGGAGGAGGTCTTCACCAAGCAGTTCGATGTCGACTTTATCCACGTTCACGCCGAGGACCGTTATGCCGAGCTTCTGGCCGGCGTGACCGAGCCCGAGGAGAAGCGCCGCATCATCGGTACGCAGTTCTGGAAAGAGTTCTTCGCCGTGGCGCAGCAGCTCGAGACCGATGGCAAGCCGGTCAAGTACCTGGCTCAGGGCACCATCTACCCCGACATCATCGAGTCCGGCGCTCGCAAGACGGGCGGCAAGACGGCCACCATCAAGAGCCATCACAACCTGATCCCGTTCCCCGAGGGCGTACACTTCGACCTCATTGAACCGCTTGATCACTTCTTTAAGGACGAGGTCCGCGCGCTTGGTCTGGCACTGGGCCTGCCGGGTCATATCGTGTTCCGTCAGCCTTTCCCGGGCCCGGGTCTGGCCATCCGCATCATCGGTGCGGTCGACAAGGAGAAGCTCGAGATCCTCAAAAACGCTGATGCCATCGTGCGCGAGGAGCTGGATGCCTACAACCAGCGCCTGTTTGAGCAGACCGGCGAGCGCAACTCCGAGCACAGCTGCTGGCAGTATTTCGCGGTCCTGCCCGACATCAAGTCTGTCGGCGTTATGGGCGACGAGCGCACCTATCAGCGCCCGATCATCCTGCGCGCCGTCGAGTCCAGTGATGCCATGACCGCCGACTGGGCCAAGCTGCCCTACGATGTGCTGGCCCGCATTTCCGGCCGCATCGTTGCCGAGGTCCCCGGCGCCAACCGCGTGTGCTACGACATCACGTCCAAGCCGCCGGCGACGATTGAGTGGGAGTAGGCCGATAGGGTTCTGACCTGCGATTTTGAGTGCCGCACTGTGCCGCTGAGTTTCGTTTCGTACGAGAGTCATGACAAAGCCACCAGCGACGGAGATGAGTAAAAGCGATTAAAGAGCCTCCGTTCCCTGCGTTGGGACGGAGGCTCTTTCTTTGCCGTTTTACTCCCTTGTCTCCGTTCGGGGATTATTTCTTGCTCATTTAGGGCTATTCGCGCTGAAAGATTTTGACTAGCTTGGTGTCCTTTATTTCGTAGACAATGTCTGCGACGTTCTCGACCAGCCTCTTATCGTGGGAGACGAACACTATCGTTCCGGCATAGGCGCTCATCATCTGCTCGAGGGCTTCGGCGCTCTTGATGTCCAGGTAATTTCCAGGCTCGTCCATGAGCAAGATGTTGTATCTGCCCAGCAGCATCTTCGCGAGTAGCAGCTTGATGACTTCGCCTCCCGAGAGAACGCCAACGTCCTTTGTCAGGTCGCGCGGTCCGATTCCCATAGAGGCGAGGATGCCTCGAATTTCGGTCATGCTGTACTCGCAACCATCCTGCATGAACGAGATCGCAGACTGACGGGCGTCGAACTTGTAGCCTGTTTGCTCGAAGTAACCGATCTCTGCCTTGGGAGAGATGTTGATACCGTCGGCGCGTCGAGCGATTGCCTTCAGCAGGCTGGTCTTTCCTGTACCGTTGCCACCGGTGATGGCCACTTTGGCACCGAGCGGTATCTCGAATTTCGCGTGGTCATAGAGCATGCAGTTGCCGAAGCTCAAGCTGAAATCGTCTGCCGAGATGGGAAATTTACTATGCAGTTCCAGGGCCTTGCTCTGGCGGAACCGCACGGCGCGAATGCTATCTGGGGCCTCAATCCCTTCGAGCGCTTCGAGGCGCTTCTCCATGTCCTTAGCCGCCTGGTACATCCTCTTCTGTTTGGTGCCGGTTGCTTTCTGATGCCCCAATCGACCTGCATACTCGTTGCTTTTTTTCGCAGCCTTCCGCTTGGCGTCGACCTGCCGTGCTTTTTTCCGTTGTTTTTCGATGGCGGCTTCGAGGCGATCGCGCTCGCGCATCGCCTCTTCGTATCGAGTCGCCTGAGCTTTGCGCTCTTCTTCTTTCTGTCGCAGATAGTCGGAGTAGTCACCCCAGAATTCGGAAATACCGCCGTCTTTGAGCTCCCAGATCTTGTCTACCACCTGGTCGAGAAAATGACGGTCATGGCTCACGATGAGCAGAGCCCCATCAAATGCCTTGAGTTGTCCGACGAGAAGGCGGATGCCGTCTTGGTCGAGGTGGCTCGTAGGCTCGTCGGCGAAGATCGCGCTTGCATGCTGGGAGAGTGCAGAGGCAATCTTGGCGCGTGTTTCCTCCCCGCCGCTCATCGTCTCCTGCGCCACTCCGGCGACGTTGAGACGGGAGAGCATCTCACCACTGTCCTGAGCCGCATCAAGGTCGAGTTCATCGAGTTGGCCGATGAGGGCAATGCTGCCGAAGCGCCTGACGTCGGCGTCCGCAATGGTAAGATTGCCGCTCAGAATTTTAAGCAGGCTGGTTTTGCCTGCGCCATTGTCTCCCACCAAGCCGATGCGATCGTAGGAGTAGATTTCCAACTCTTCGATATCTAGGATATCGCGGCCGGCATATTCCAAAAAGATGTCTTTAGCTTTGACTATGAGTTCCATAGGTTGAACCGCCTTTTGTGTATTAGCGTTTTACTGGAAGCGCAGCCATGCCAAAAAAGATTGCTCACGTCGATTTTTCGCCTTTGCCCAATTGCCGGCGCGAGCGTTTTGACCTTGCGCAAGCCGGCAAATCCGAAAATGATAGTTGGCGACGAATAAGGAGCGCGATGCGGAATGTCGGTGCAATACCTCGTCGTCGCAAGGGCTTGAAGGCTGACGCTTGAACCGATGGCTGCTGCCTCTTTTTTTCGAATACTTGGGCTATTGAATCTGCCCGGTATCTCTTTTCCCCGCGTTTCGGACGCTCGGAGCAAGCAGCATAGCCATCGCAAGCAGTACCATGGTCGCTCCAGAGCCGACGAACCATAACGGAGCTCCAAGCAGATCCGCAAAAACGGAGGGGGCTGCGAGGCCCATGGGCATGGCCCACGCCATGATGGTTCCGTAGAGGCCGAAAACGCGGCCTAGGTACTCAGGAGGTATCTGCTCCTGCATAAGGGCAGTCTGGGTTCCCGCGTACAACGGGGAGCATGCGCCCATAAGAAAGCTCACCGGCAGGAAAGCAGCGAACAATGACGGGCCGAGCGATCCGGATACGATTGCGGCAATGCCGAAGCCGGCAATCGCGGCGACCATGGTGAACGACCTATTGCGGAACCCTCCCGTGGCCGCCAAAATGCCGGACCCAGCCAGCATGCCTGCAGAAAAAAGGATTTCCACCAAAGCGGCATCCCCCGTGCTACCGCCAAAATGCCCCAAGGTCATTATTGGGAACAATGCCGCGAGCGGAGAGAACGCGAAAGCGAAGACGAACCCGCACCAAAGAAGGGCGAACAGCCCCCTGTACTCCCTAATCAGCTTGTAGCCGTCCGAAATCTCAGAGAAGAGCTCTCGAACCTTATTGGAAAAGGACAAGCTGCGGTCGGCTTCATCGAGGCCCCCTGCGTCTATCTGTGCGGCGAGGACGGCTAAAGAAGCGAAAAGCGCTCCCAGCACGTCGAGGACAATCATAGCGGTAATGCCCGCCACGGGATAAATCACTGCTGCAAGCGCGGCGCCAAGAATGTATCCGCCGGACTGAATCGCCTGAGTCACCCCCGATAGGCGAACGAGATGCTCTGGCGGGGCGAGATGGGGCGTGAGAGATTGGGAGGCTGGCGTGTAGAACGAAGTACCAACTGCACGGAGAAACAGGGCGATGAGAATTAGCCATGCAGGTAAGCTGCCGGCCAACGAGGCAATCGCCAAGGCGGCACCCACCGCGGCAATGAAGAGGTCGGCGCCGATGAGGACACGTTTCAAAGGCAGTCTGTCGACAACGGCGCCCGCAAGGATTCCGAACAAAGCAATCGGCAGAAAGCCTGCCAGCGATGCTAAGGAGAGGAGAGAAGACGACCCTGTCGT
Source organism: Collinsella sp. CLA-JM-H32B (assembly GCF_040098065.1). Lineage (NCBI taxonomy): Bacteria > Bacillati > Actinomycetota > Coriobacteriia > Coriobacteriales > Coriobacteriaceae > Collinsella > Collinsella sp. CLA-JM-H32B. The sequence goes on from NZ_JBBNNA010000001.1 coordinate 306,558, forward strand.
GAGGGCGAGATGCCAAATAAGACCCATTTGGAGAATCGAACTCGTCAATTCGAAACGAGCTCCCCGCCCCATACGAAACAAAGCTTGAATTGCCATGAATGGCACAGCAGAACAGACCTGCCCCGAGAGGTTTCAAATATCATGGTTATGTCCAATCGTGAAATGGCGTGCAGAAAAACAGCGCGACGCCACAACAGCGCCGCTTTCTAGGCGCTCATCCACGTGCGGAAAAGACCAACCACGACACCCCTCCTTTGTTAATTCGGTCTGGCAAACCATGTAATATTAACGAGGCTTGAGTTTGCCTGTCAAGAATCGAGCATCGGTAAGGGCAATCCTCTCTGGCCATTCGATTCCTTTTGTATCTTTGGTTGCATAGGTGACCCGCCAGGGCTATTACGCGTGGAAGAGGCGCCTGCCGAGCTGGCCGATGAGGCGCTGAAGATGGCCCTGGTCAGGCGAAACGATCCCAAGGGATGCGTACATCATTCGGATAGTAAGAATGTTGCCAGCAGGTTTTGCGGCAACCGCAAAGGAGCCGTATCCTGCAGCTGGAATCACGTTGCAGCATCCTGACCCGCATTCCGATTGGCGGACGGCCCGCTTCGGCATCCTGACCAGCACAGCGATCGAGCCTTGTCATTCCTTGGATATGCCGGTTGCTCGGGGCGGTCCCGACGGAGGCCCTCGCCTCCCCGGTCCGTGACCCAAGAAGGGCAAGCATGCTGATCTGCATGGCTGGTTCCTCCTTTATGTAGACGACCATGCAGAGAAGGGACAACCAAGGAGGCAGGTTACTGATGCGGACTCCCGCACGCCCACGACTACCCGACGGGGACTGTGTTTTCATCTCTGGTGCCCGCATTGTAGCACGCGCGGATTCACGATGTTGATTGCCGGCGCCTAGACGGAGATGAAGGCGGTTCGATCTAGGTCAAGCCGGTCGCTCGTTCATGAAGCGGCCGATTCCCTGAAAATAAAAGGCGCCCACGAGGACACCTACAGGCTATCTTCGAACTACTTGGTTGGGGCAGACGGAGGAAAAAAATAGGGCAGAATCGCTCTCACGATCCCGCCCCGCAAACCCGAGGGTTTCTAACTGGCTCCATTATTCCGGGCTTCTCAGTTCTGTCATTGACCCAGGTATCATCCGTCTCCTATAGCGAGTGAATATAAAAATAGGGCAGAGTCGCTTGCGCAAGTCCGCCCCTAAAACCGTGAAGGTTTTGCTATCTGCAGGCTATTCTACCAACCCGAGCGATTCTGTCAACCTGCGAAGGAACTCGAGCGCGGAGCGAGCTGCGGCGTCGGGCCCCTTGTCGGGCAGCGCCTCGGTTTCGCCGTCGGCCCTGGCGAACATCTCGGCGAGCTCGGATGCGGCGCGCGAGCGCGAGGAGCCCTCGGGTACCAAGCCGGAGTGCGCCACGAGCACGGTCGCGACCTCCTGCATGGCCGTATTCCCCATCCACTTCCTCCTGGTCGCCTTGGGAATCCCCACGGCGGCGACCCTTCGGGAGACGCCGCTGGACGCCGAGCCCCGGGCGGCGCCCCTCTCGGCGAAGCAGTTGATCAGGCACGAGCCGTGCGCGGCGCAGTTGCGGACGGACTTCACGCGCTTGAGGTCGTAGTGGGAGGCCTCGAGGCGCCTGTCGCCCCATCGCCTGGCGCAGAAGCGCACGAAGTCGATGAGGGTGCCGAACGAGGTGAGCTCAAGGAAGGCCCAGGCAGGCATGTCGCCGGAGTACTTCGCGTAGAGGCTCGAGCTGTAGGGGCTGCGGCCGCTCATCTTGAGCTCGCGCAGGCGGTACTCCCTGTTTGCAGTGGTAAGCGATGCCATGTAGTCGGCCACGATGGCGTAGCCGTCCTCTCCACGGTCCTCCATCTCGCGAAGCAGTGTCACCTTCTGGAAATGCTCGATGTCGAGCGTCATGCCGAGCAGGGCGTGGCGCAGCTCCTGGTCGAGCGCCGCGAGCAGGCGCAGCTGGCCGAAGTCGAGGTCTACGTAGCGGCCGTCGCGCGGGCCTCCCTCGTATTTCGAGAAGAGTTTGCGGTAGGATGCGAGCTTGAAGAAGTTGCACTTGTCGCGCAGGTAGTCCGCGGCCTCTTCCTCGGAACACAGTTCGAAGGCTACGCCCTTCTGCTTGAGGTGCTCTATCTGCTGCTCGATCGTGAGGATCGGCTTCCTATCGTGGGGTTCGGCCATGCTCGGTCTCCTGTCATTGATTTGAGAATCCTATTCTACCAGCATGTTTGCCCTGAATCCTGAAGGCCCGTTCGCCAACTCATAAGCAAGCCACCTGAGACTACTCACTTTGTTCACGAATGGCGAAGACCTGCGACCTGGGGTTTTGCAAATGGCGCGCAAGCCACCCACGTTAATTCACTTGCGATTGCAGCTGGCGGCTTGCGGGCAAAAGGGCGGTTGAGTTTCAAAACGGGCGTTTTCGGCGCCATCGAGCCTCCAAAGGCGACCCGCCGCGCACTTTGGGACAAAAACAAAAACTCAATGCCCTGAGTTTGAAAAAAAGTTTTTGAGGTTGTCCCAGCTTTTGTCCACGAAGCCGACGAAACGCGACATCGCGTCATTCGGCGGCACGCGTTCCGTGTCGATGCCGAAAACTGGGTGCAACTGGAATGACGGGACGACAGAACCGAAGCCATCGAGTGGGAGTGACCGTTAAAACGGCTCAAACCCGCATGAATACAGGGTTTTTGACCTGTCACTTTGCCTTGTGATACTGGATTGATACTATTCGTTTCAACCCGGCCACACAAGAGAATGATTGCAAAGGGCAAGCAAGCCGCCCTGCTGAACGACAAATTCAGCAGGGCGGCTTCGCTTGTCCTATTTTTCTTTTTTCCAGGGAACATAGTAGTCAAACCTTTTGCTGTCGTCACAGGTACATGGCCAGTTGAGTTTCCATTCAAAGTATTCGTCCCTGGTGATCTCCCCGGCGTGAAGCTCCTGCTGGCGCAAAAGCCACTCCCGCATGAACTCATCTACCAGCCCATAGTTGAAATAAATGCCCACAGGAGGTTGAGCGGGCCAGTCGTCTGTGTCGTTGTATCGGACGGCGGTATCATCGGAGGCCCCCGTCTTGCCGGGATTGCGGACAAGCTGAAACAAGCGGATGGAGCCGGGGCTGTCCTCGTCCAGCCAGAAGAATGTCCGCATGAAGTCCTCGGCGCAGCCAGGTTGAATGGTATAGAAATTCTGTCGGTCTACACGCAACGCTTGGGCAATCTTGTCCAGTAGTTCCCTTTTCGGAACACGGTAGTCAATACAACCCGTACCCCTTGACTTTTGGCCCACGGAGAACACTTGCCGGGTGGTGGGAAAGGCTCTGCCTTTCCCACCTGCCCAACGGCGAGTGGCAAAGTTTAGGCGGGGTGCAGGGTGCCCTTTTCAAAGGGCGGCCCTGCTGGGGGAGCCGTCCGCAGACGGCGGGGGCAAAGCCCCCATTCCACCCCGTAGGGCGCAAAGGCACTTTTGATACGAAGTGTCAAAAGTGCCTTTGCGTTACTTTCGCAGAAAGTAACAAAGGCCGCCGCTGGCGCGGCGAAAGGAGTGTTGATTTGAAAAGAACGATCAGCGCAATGGTGGGGCAAGGTTCGGTAAGCCACAACAGCAGGAAGTTCAACGCCAAGAACACCGACCCGGAACGCTCCCATTTGAATATAACCTACTGCCAGGAAAATATCAAGGCAGTTTTTCGTGAGATGTTTGACGAGGCCCTCAAGCGGTACAACGACAAGCAGACCAGGGCAGACCGCAGGATTGAGAACTACTATGAGAAGATACGTTCCAGCAAGCAGGAGAAGCCGTTCCATGAAATCATTCTGCAAGTGGGCAATAAGGACGACATGTGCGCCGACAGCGAGGACGGCCAGCTTGCGGCGACGGTGCTGGACGAGTATATGAGGGGCTTTCAAGAGCGCAACCCCCAGCTTCGGGTGTTCTCGGCTCATCTCCACATGGACGAGGCCACGCCCCATCTGCACATCGACTTTGTACCGTTCACCACCGGCAGCAAGCGGGGCCTGGATACCAGGGTATCACTCAAACAGGCGCTAGCGGCCCAGGGTTTCAAGGGAGGCACCAGAGGGGACACAGAGTGGAGCCAGTGGGTACGCTCTGAAAAGGAGCAGCTTGCCGCCGTGATGGAGCGTCACGGGATAGAGTGGGAGGACAAGGGCACCCACGACCAGCACTTGTCTGTGCTGGACTACAAAAAGGAGCAGAGGGCCAAGGAGATTGCCCAACTGGATAAGGTAAAGGCCAAGAAGCAAAAAGAGGTGGCGGGACAGGAACAGCGGTTGAAGGAATTGGCCCCGGCAGTAAAGAACATGGAGCGGTTGGCGGCGGAGTTTTCGGCAGACCCGGAGGAAGTCTTACCAGAGCCGGGGCCGCTGGAATCGGCCAGGGCCTACCGGGAGAAAAAGGCCAAGCCTTTATGGGCAAAGATCGTCAAGGTGCTGCGCTCGGTCTACCGGGCCTATCTCGACCTCAAATCCAAATTTGAGCGGCTACAAGCGGACTATGGCCGGGAGGTCAGCAAAAACAGTTCTTTGTCAGAAAGGATTTACGAGGTCTGCGCCGAGAGAGACAGTCTAAAGGGAAAGGTCAGGGACTACGAGCGGGTCAGGCGAGCCATTGGCCCGGAACAGGCGGACAGGATATTAGAGGCCGCTTACCAGCAGGAGCAGGCTGAAAAGGAACGGAAACGGGCCGCAAGGCAAAAAACAAGGGTAGGTGTGCGATAATCACCAAAAATGGAGGGTGTTCCAGTGAATGCCCTCCAGTTTTATTTGGGGAATCGGGTAAAATAATTTCTTGTTTTTTAGAGCGCACTATGATATACTGTTATTATCCTGATTTGAGGAGTCTACCAAAGATTTGAGGAGTCTACCAAATATGCGGCAAGGTATTCTTAAATAAAATTTGATAATGGGCGCAAAAATGCTTGCCCCTTGCAGGGGCTTGGTTTTTGTACCCAATTTAAGAATACTTTTGCCTTTTAAGCAAATATCGTGACGGACAGCAGCTTATGTAAGCCGTGTGTGTTTTTGTGTGTCCGAAGTCATGATCCCCAGCGGTAAAAGTATTAGCCGCTGGGGATTTTTGCGCCCATTTGGGCCTTGTACGGAGGATAGACATGAACATTATCAATATCGGGATTCTTGCCCATGTAGACGCTGGAAAGACAACCTTGACGGAGAGCCTGCTATATGCCAGCGGAGCCATTTCAGAACCGGGGAGCGTCGAAAAAGGAACAACGAGGACGGACACCATGCTTTTGGAGCGGCAGCGTGGGATTACCATTCAAGCGGCAGTCACTTCCTTCCAGTGGCACAGATGTAAAGTCAACATTGTGGATACGCCCGGCCACATGGATTTTTTGGCGGAGGTGTACCGCTCTTTGGCTGTTTTAGATGGGGCCATCTTGGTGATCTCCGCTAAAGATGGCGTGCAGGCCCAGACCCGTATTCTGTTCCATGCCCTGCGGAAAATGAACATTCCCACCGTTATCTTTATCAACAAGATCGACCAGGCTGGCGTTGATTTGCAGGGCGTGTATCAGTCTGTTCGGGATAAGCTCTCCGTCGATATTATCATCAAGCAGACGGTGTCGCTGCCCCCGGAAATAGTCCTGGAGGAAAATACCGACATAGAAGCATGGGATGCGGTCATCGAAAATAACGATGAATTATTGGAAAAGTATATCGCAGGAGAACCAATCAGCCGGGAAGAACTTGCGCGGGAGGAACAGCGGCGGGTTCAAGACGCCTCCCTGTTCCCGGTCTATCATGGCAGCGCCAAAAAGGGCCTTGGCATTCAACCGTTGATGGATGCGGTGACAGGGCTGTTCCAACCGATTGGGGAACAGGGGAGCGCCGCCCTATGCGGCAGCGTTTTCAAGGTGGAGTATACAGATTGCGGCCAGCGGCTCATCTATCTGCGGCTATACAGCGGAACGCTGCACCTGCGGGATACGGTGGCCCTGGCCGGGAGAGAAAAGCTGAAAATCACAGAGATGCGTATTCCATCCAAAGGGGAGATTGTTCGGACAGACACCGCCCATAAGGGCGAAATTGTCATTCTTCCCAGCGACAGCGTGGGATTAAACGACGTATTGGGGGACGACACCCGGCTTCCTCGTGAAAGGTGGCGCGATGCCCCCCTCCCCATGCTGCGGACGACGATTGCGCCGAAAACGGCAGCGCAAAGAGAACGGCTGCTGGACGCTCTTACGCAAATTGCGGATACTGACCCGCTTTTGCGCTACGAGGTGGATTCCATCACCCACGAGATCATTCTTTCTTTTTTAGGCCGGGTGCAGTTGGAGGTTGTTTCCGCTCTGCTGGCGGAAAAGTACAAGATTGAAACAGCGGTGAAGGAACCCACCGTCATTTATATGGAGCGGCCGCTCAAAGCAGCCAGCCACACCATCCATATCGAGGTGCCGCCCAACCCGTTTTGGGCATCCATAGGACTGTCTGTTACACCACTCTCGCTTGGCTCCGGTGTACAATACGAGAGCCGGGTTTCGCTGGGATACTTGAACCAGAGTTTTCAAAACGCTGTCAGGGATGGTATCCGTTACGGGCTGGAGCAGGGCTTGTTCGGCTGGAACGTAACGGACTGTAAGATTTGCTTTGAATACGGGCTTTATTACAGTCCGGTCAGCACGCCGGCGGACTTCCGCTCATTGGCCCCGATTGTATTGGAACAGGCATTGAAGGAATCAGGGACGCAGCTGCTGGAACCTTATCTCTCCTTCATCCTCCATGCGCCCCAGGAATACCTTTCCAGGGCTTATCATGATGCACCGAAATACTGTGCCACCATCGAAACGGCCCAGGTAAAAAAGGATGAAGTTGTCTTTACTGGCGAGATTCCCGCCCGCTGTATACAGGCATACCGTACTGATCTGGCCTTTTACACCAACGGGCGGAGCGTATGCCTTACAGAGCTGAAAGGATATCAGGCCGTTGTCGGCGAGCCGGTCATCCAGCCCCGCCGTCCAAACAGCCGCCTGGACAAGGTGCGCCATATGTTCAGTAAGATCACTTGATACACCACAGCGAGGAAGGTTATTGCATTTCCCTGTCTTTCGTGGTAAAATGTAGTTGTAAACCACCAGAGAAACCAATCTAATTTTACCGTTGATAGCCATTTCCTTGATAGCCAAATGATAGCAAAAGTTTGGCAAGCCCATAGGATAAGGATAATAGGTATCAGGAAAAATCAAATGGTATCAAATCCCCCAAACAAAAGCGTTTAGAATTAAGTTTCATTTTGCGAGTGGGAATAAACGATATTCGTTGATTTCAAGCCTCTGACCTGCGAAAACAGGTCGGAGGCTTCTTATTTTGCAACCTCTGTGCAACCTTTGCGGTTTCGCGCCCCGCGAACAGGGGACGTAGCACTGCTCGCGTCTGGGCCCATGTCGGCACCGATCATTGCCCGCGCTGCTTCTGCTTGCGCTTCAGCTTCCGCTGCTCGAAGCACGTCGTCGGGAGTTCCTCGCCGGAGGAGAGATGGCCGTTCCCTATGAGACTACGGAACCACCTATATCCGCTTGCCGCGGGCTTGCTTGAGCCAGTTCCTCTTGAAAGAGCCTATACCTCCGAAGAACTTGTTGTACGTCTCACCGTTCTCCTTGGCTTCGTATTTGACCAAGGCAAGTTCGATGGTGCAGAGGTAATCCGCCACTTGCTCGAGGCGGTAGTCGGCCATCGAGGTCCTGCGGCGTCGGACGATCCCTTTTGAGAGGACCTTGCGCACCGAGCCGTCTCGCCCACGGAACAGAAGGAGCGCATACTCGCGACCTTCGGCGACCTGTGCTGCGAGATGGAGGGCTGCACCATCGCGCAGGCCGCCTATCTCAACGGCGTGCCCCTCGTCGTCGTGCGCGCCATCAGCGACAAGCCCTGCGCCGAGGGCCAGGTCGTCGACTACAACACCTTCGAGAAGAAGGCCGCCTGCGACTGCGCCCGCATCGCCGCGCGCATGGTTAAGCTTTAGGCCCTGCGCGCCGGGGCCCTTCTTTATGTTGGGACCCCGGCGCGCAGGGCCCTTTCCAAAGCGAAGTGTCGAGCCGAAGTGTTGAGCGTCGGCCCTGAATGTTCAATGGCCGTTGTTTTCTGCCCCTCAAGTGGTGGACTTTTCCTCGGGGCTGTTGATTCCTCCACGCGCCCCCTTCCGTCCTCTGTTCTCCCCTTATACTCCTTGTACGAGGAGGTAAGAAGTCATGGACAAGACCGCACAGGACAGCTTGGCAAAGAAGCCCGTCGACACGAGGGACAGGATTCTCGAGCATCTCGAGGCCCTCACCTCTGCCGTCTCGCTCGACGACCTTGCCCGTCTGTCCGCCTCCGACATCGCCGAGACGCTCATCATCTCCAGGAGCCTGGCGAGCCAGTACCTCAACGACTTTGTCCGCGCCGGCCTTGTGGTTAAGGTGGCGGGCAGGCCTGTCCGTTATTTTCATCGCCGCGCGTTCCAGAAGCGTTTTCAGGTAAAGCTCTCTGCAAGCGAGTACGCCTCGCTCGCCGACCTCATCCAGGCGACGGGAATCGCCGATCACCGTGACTTCGCGCGTGCCGTGGGCTTTGACCTGTGCCTCAGCTCCGTTGTCGAGCAGTGCAAGGCTGCGGTTCAGTACCCTCCGTTTGGCCTGCCCATCCTCTTGAGCGGCGGCGTGGGTGTCGGCAAGTCTTTCCTTTCTCGTCTTGTGTACGAGTACGGCAAGAACCAGGGCTTGCTGTCCCGCGACTCCTCCTATGTGCGCATCGACTGCGCCGGGGTCCCGGACGCCGCCTCGTTCAACGGGCTTCTTGACGAGTCGATCGCGAAATCGCGCGGGGGTGTGGTTTTTGTCAACGGCATCGAGGCACTCTCTCCCTCTGCGATGGAGCACTGCCTTGCGACGGCCCTCGGGCTCGATGCCTCCCAGGATGCGCCGCGCGCTCGCCTCGTTCTTTCGACGACGCTTTCCGCCGATGACCTGAAGGTTTCCTCGGCCTACAGCAAAATGCCCATCTGTGCCCGCGTCCCCTCACTCAAGGAGCGGACCCCCGAGGAGCGCGAGGATCTCATCTTGAGCTTCCTGCGCAGCGAGGGGTGCCGAATCGGTTCTGATGTGAAGATTAGCCGCGGCGCATACCGTTGCCTCGTGAACGCGGACTTTTCCGATAACATCGCCGGCTTGCGCGCTTGCGTGACGAACTGCTGCGCCAAAGCGTTCCTCAATCGCGAGGGCGACTACGTCGTCGTTCGCCCGTATCTTCTTCCCAGCGGGCTCCTCTCCTCCGCGCAGATCGATCAACAGCCCGACGATGGCGTTCTGATCGACGCGTCCCTGGATGCCGCCGAGAGCACAGGGCCGGTCGAGCAGGCGCTCGATGCCCTGTGCTCTCTCGATGAGCGATTCTGCGCCGGGGAGCTCTCTGTCTCCGAGCTCGTCTCGCAAGCTGTCTCCGCTGTGCGCGGCGTTGAGGATCACTTGATCTTCGGCCGCGGCGTTACCTCCTCGAGGTCGCGCGCCTTCGAGCGCATCGTGGGCGCGGTCCTTGCCGACGCAGGCTCTTCTTATGGCATCGAGCTTTCGAGGAAGGTCGCTTTTCTGCTGGCCCAGGAGATTTGCCTGCAGTTGTGGCCGGGCATCGGCCTGGCTAAGCGAAAGTCTGCCTGTGCGGAGCAAATCTCCCATCTCCTCGGTGCCGTGACCTCCGAATTACCGTTTGCCTCGAGCGTTTCCGATCAGGTCGCCGCAGACGTGGAAGGGGCGCTGGGAATCTCGCTCGATCACTTCACGAAGACGCTTCTGACGCTGTGCGTCGCATCGGAGTCTCGCGACGCGAAGGCCCTTCGAACGCTCTGCGTCATCTTGTCCCACGGCTACTCAACGGCGACGAGCATCGCCGACGCGGCGAACCGTATGCTCGGCATGCATGTGTACGAGGCGGTCGACATGCCCTACGACCAGCAGCTGAAGGACATCGTCGGTCCGCTCCAGCGCCTCGTCGACCGCCATTCCTACTGCACCGGGGTCGTGTTCCTCGTCGACATGGGCTCCTTGGAGGAGGCCTATAAGGCCCTCGAGAACGTTACCGACTCCACCATCGGGGTGGTGAACAACGTCTCCACCGGGCTCGCGCTCGAGATCGGGTCCGGGCTGCTCGGCGGCAAGTCCATCGCCGAGGTTCTTGGCGATGCGACCGCCGTGTGCGTGACGCACTGCAAGGTGATCGAGCGCGTCAACCGTGAGGACGCCATCGTCTTCTGCTCCGAGTCCGGGGTCGACGCCGCGGAGAGGATACGCCAGCTCGTCTCGCAGAGCCTCCCGCGCACCATAGGCGCACGCCTGCTCACGAGGCCCTTCAAGCAGCTCGTCACGAACGGGTCGAACGACGCCGTTTTCTCCGAGCACCGCGTCTGCGCCGTCATCGGCACGGGAGACCCCGGGATTGCCTCCGTTCCCTTCGTCGCCCTCGAAGACATTATGTCGACGGCGTCCGCCTCGAAGGTCGATGCCGTGTTCGGCAGGTGGCTTGACGCTTCCGAGCTCTCTTCTTTCCACGAGAAGCTGCTTTCGAACATGACGCTGCAGAACGTTATCCGCTCCATCACCATCCTCGACCCGGAGCGGCTATTCCACGAGATCGAGAGCGCCGTGCACGAGCTTCAGCGCAGAACGGGCGAGAAGATCGGCAGCAACGCCATCATCGGGCTGTACGTTCACCTCTGTTGCCTCGTTGAGCGCCTCGTCACCCGCAACCCCATCGAGACCTACGTCGGCCAGGATCGCTTCGAGGAAGAGCACACCGACTTCATCGAGTCCTTCAGGCAGAGTTTCTCGAGCATCTCGACGCGCTATCGCGTGGAGGTTCCTGTAAGCGAGATCGCCTACGTCTTCGACTACATCAGCGTGAGCGCCGCCCCGGCGCGAGAGGAGCGTCTCGGCTCCTCGAGCCTCCTGTTCGACGAGTGACCCCCCGCGCCGTCACGAGCTGACCGTGCGTCTTCAATAATCCGATAACCCCTTGCCCGGCGCGAATCCGGATAGCGCCAAGGCAGTACCGAACGTAAAACTTCATTTGATAGGAGCAAACATGAGTGTTGTTATGGCACGAATCGACAATCGCCTGCTTCACGGCATCATCGTGACGCAGTGGGCCCCGGTGTCGGGCGCGACCCGAGTCATGGTCATCGACGACAAGGTCGCCGGCGACGAGGTCCTGAAGTCCACTATGAGGATGGCGCGCCCCGCGGGCATGGCCGTCTCGATCATCTCCGAGGAGACCGCGCTCAAGAACTTCGCGGCGGGCAAGTACGACCGCGAGAAGGTCTTCGTCATCGCGAAGGAGCCCGAGACGATGCTTCACCTGGCCGAGTCGGGCGTCGAGTTCCCGTCGCTGATCGTCGGCGGCTCTCTTGTCAAGGAGGACGGCGTCCAGCTCACCCAGCGCGCCTATGCCTCCGCCGAGAACGTCCAGAGCTACAAGGCGCTCATCGCCCGCGGCGTCAAGGTGACGGCACAGTTCGTGCCCGCCGACAAGCCCGTCTCCGTCGCCGACCTCATCTAAGGAGGGATCATGGTCAACTTCACTATCCTGCAGGTCGTCCTTTTGACCCTACTTGCCTTCATAAAGCACGTGGACTACTACGGCATCCCGATGATCTTCGTCAACTATGCCGTCTTCTGGGGCCTTATCACCGGCGTCGTCATGGGCGACTGGCAGACCGGCCTCGTCATCGGTGGCACCATCCAGCTCATGCAGCTCGGCGTCGCGGGCTTCGGCGGCTCTTCGATCCCCGACTACGGCACGATGGCCATCATCGCCACCGCCTACGGCGTGACCCTGGGCTCGGACACGGGCCTTGCCATCGGCCTGCCGGTCGGCATGCTCGGCATCCAGCTCGACGTCATTGCCAAGATCCTCAACGGCTTCGTCGTGGAGAAGTCCCAGAAGCTCTGCAACGAGGGCAAGTTCAAGCAGATGAACGCCATCCTGTGGGTCTGCCCCGCGCTCTTCGGTCTGTGCGCCGCCCTGCCCGTCTTTGTTTCCGTGACGCTCGGCCAGCCCGCCGTCAACTGGCTCCTCGAGGTCATGCCCCAGTGGTTCCTCTCCGGCCTCACCCTCGCCGGCAAGATGCTCCCGGCCGTCGGCATCGCCATGCTGCTTCGCTACATGCCCACCGCTAAGTACTTCCAGTACCTGCTCGCCGGCTTCTTCCTCTCGGCCTTCCTGAACGTGCCCATCATCGGTGCCGCCATCGTCGGCGTTGCCCTCGCGATCGCGTTCTATCAGCGTGCCGAGAAGGACGCCGAGCTCACCGCCCACGCTTCCGCAGACGCCTTCATCGGAGAGGATGAGTAACCATGGAAAACGAGAACATCACCGCCGCCGAGGGCAAGCCCTCCGGCTATAAGGTCACCAAGAAGGACCTGCGCAACGCGAACTGGCGCTGGCTCATGAGCGTGTGCACCTTCAACTACCAGACCCAGCAGGGCGCCTCGGTCGCCTACGCCCTCTCGCCGATCCTGAGGAAGATCTACACGAACGACGAGGACTATAAGCAAGCGCTCAACAACCACTTCCGCTACTACAATACCCAGCCTTGGCTCGCCGCCATCATCCTTGGCGCCTGCGTGGCCATGGAGGAACGCGACGGCCTAGCGGCGGCGGACGCCGTCCAAGACCTGAAGATCGGCACCATGGGACCGCTCGCCGGCGTCGGCGACTCCCTGCTCATGACCATGATCCCGACCATCATGGGCTCCATCGCCGCCTACATGGCCATCGAGGGCAACCCCGTGGGAGCCGGCATCTGGTTCGCGCTCATCCTGGCCATCTTCTGGGTCCGCATGCACGCCCTCGAGTTCGGCTACAAGCAGGGCGTGAAGCTCGTCACCGACTTCAGCGAGAAGCTTCCCAACCTCACTGCCGCCGCCTCCGTGCTCGGCCTCACCGTGGTCGGCTGCCTCATCGCCTCGGTCATCGGCGTCACCTGCCCGATTAGCTTCAGCTTCGGCGACGTCTCGATGGAGATTCAGCCGCTGCTCGACAAGATCCTGCCTGCCATGATCCCCGCCGCCATCACGGGAAGCGCGTATTACCTTCTTACCAAGAAGAACGCGAGCATGACGGCCCTCATCCTCGTGGTGATCGTCCTCGCGATGGTCGCCTCCGCCGCCGGCATCCTCGCCTAGCTTCGACCCAAGAGATTGGTGAATCAATGAGAAAGATAGTTGTGGCGAGCCATTCCCTTCTCGCCCAGGGCTTCAAGGACACCCTCGAGTTCCTTACGGGTAAGAGCGACGCCATCAACGCCGTGTGCGCCTACGTGAACGACAACGGCGAGGGGCTCGACGCGGCGGTCGAGGCGGCGCTTTCGGGCACTGACGAGGTCGTCGTCCTCACCGACGCGCTCGGCGGCAGCGTGAACCAGCGCTTCTCCCGCTTCGCCTCCGACCGGATCCACGTGATCGCGGGTGTCAACCTCCCGCTCGCCATGACGGTCGCGCTCGCGCGCCCCGACGAGAAACTCGACTTCGACGCCCTCGTCGACGAGGCGCGCCAGCAGATCGTCTACGTGAACGGTGCCAGTTCCGCCGAGTGCGAAGACGACGAATAGAGGAGGTCGACGATGAGAGAGTTCCTTAAGGACGTGTGGATGCACGGTGGTGAGGAAAGCCGCGCCATCACCCCCGAGAACATCACGGGCGAGAAGGGCCGCGCCGCCATGTCGGCCAGCCACCTCGGCGTCGGCCGCAAGGGCTCGTGCTGCGTGCCCCTTGAGTCCGGCGAGACCATCACGCTCGCGGACATCGAGGGCCCCGGCATCATCCGCCACATCTGGATGACCGTCCCCGACAAGACCGCCGCCGGCAGCTTCGTCATGCGCGACCTCGTACTGCGCTTCTACTGGGACGACGAGGAGACCCCCTCGGTCGAGTGCCCTGTCGGCGACTTCTTCTGCAACGGCTTCGGTGAGCGCGCCATCGTCAACTCGATGCCCATCTGCGTGAACCCGACGGGCGGCATGAACTGCTACTTCGAGATGCCTTTCAGGAAGCACGCCAAGGTCACGCTTACGAGCGAGCACCCCGGGTTCATTAAGTACATCTTCTACACGTTCAACTACGCGCTCACCGACGTGCCGGACGACGCCATGTACTTCCACGCCCGTTTTAACCGCGAGCGCAGCACCCGCAGGGGCGTCGACTACACCGTGCTCGACGGCGTGCGCGGTAAGGGCTACTACGTCGGCACCTACATGGCCCTGTGCGCCCTGGAGCGCTATTGGTGGGGCGAGGGCGAGATGAAGTTCTTCCTCGACGGCGACGAGGAGTTCCCCACGGTCACCTCGACGGGAGCCGAGGACTACTTCGGCGGTGCCTGGGCCTTCCTCGACAGGCCGCCCCACGCGCTGCCCGAGGCGCAGTGCTTCAACACGCTGTTCGCCGGCTACCCGTACCGCTCGACGCGCGACGCCACGCGCGACCGCTTCAGCGCGGGCAAGCCGAACCCGAACCCGATGCTCGCGACCAACGACGACGCGCTGCCCAGGCACGGCCTCTACAGGTGGCACCTTCCCGACCCGATCTCGTTCAAGGAGGACCTGCGCGTGACGTTCCAGGACCTCGGCAACGACGACATCAAGCTCTACGAGCGCGAGGACGACATCTCCACCGTCGCCTACTGGTACCAAAGCGAGCCGCACGCCGTGCTCGCCCCGTTTGCCGCAAGGCAGGACCGCGTGCCCAGGTAGGGTCGCCTCGAAACAAGCCAACGTTATGGGCGCCCGCGGTTGACCATGACTGCGGGCGTCCCTTTGTAAGGAGGACCACATGAGCGAAAAGCAAATGAGGCTCGGCGCCCTCGAGGCCGGCGGGACCAAGATGGTCTGTGCCGTGGTGTCCGGCGACGGCGAGGTCCTCGACCGTATGGAGACCCCGACGCTTACGCCCGCCGAGACCGTCCCGCAAATGGTCGAGTGGTTCACCGCCCGCGATGTGGACGCGTTGGGCATCGGCGCCTTCGGCCCGACCTGCGTCGACCCCAACGATGAGCGCTACGGCTCCATCCTCCAGACGCCCAAGCTCGCGTGGCGAGGCTATGGTCTTCGCGCCGCGTTCGCCGACGCCCTCGGGATTCCGGTGGCCTACGACACGGACGTGAACGTTGCCTGCCTCGGCGAAGTGGTCTTCGGCTGCTGCAAGGGGCTCGAGGACGCCGTCTACGTGACCATCGGCACCGGCGTGGGCGCGGGCGTCATGTGCGCGGGCAGGCTCCTTCACGGCATGCTGCACCCCGAGGCCGGCCACATGCTGGTAAGGATTCGTCCCACCGAGGAGGGACGCTGCGTCTGCCCGAGTCACGCGAGCTGTCTCGAGGGCCTCGCCTCCGGCCCCGCCATCGCCGCACGCTGGGGAAAGCCCGCGGCCGAGCTCGCGGACAACGCTGAGGTGTGGGCGCTCGAGGGGGATTATCTGGGGCAGATGTGCGCGAACCTCGTGCTCATGTACTCGCCTCGCCGCATCGTCCTCGGCGGCGGCGTGATGCACCAGGAGCAGCTCTACGGCATCGTTCGCAAGAAGACCCTCGAATATCTGGGTGGCTACATCCAGACCGCCGAGCTTAAGGACATAGAGAGCTACATCTGCGCCCCGGGCTGCGGTGGCGACCAAGGAATCCTCGGCGCGGCCGAGCTGGCAAGAAGGGCGCTCGCGTAACTTGCGCTCTCTCCGCCATACAACGCGTTAAGAAAAGACGAGCGCTTCTTGCCAATTGGGCGGCAAGAAGCGCTCGTCTTTTGCATTTTTGTCTCTCAAAATCTTATTTTCACGATTTGCATTTTCATCCCGTTGTCACCGACCCTTGCGAGAAACCGGAAAAAGCCGCTGACAGAAGGGTCTCTCAAATCGTTGTAACCCAGCATATAGCCGCGACTTGTGACCTGCAGACGTCTGTCCCACGTGCCGATTTCCTTGGCGGCATCCGAAACCGCAAAATATGCCCCCACATCCTTGATTTTTGCAGTCTTAAGCCATGTTTTTGCGATCATCTTTACTGCCGTCCGATTGGCAGCATCAAAGACCAGCACACTACCGGGGAAAGCGTCCGCCATCCCCCGCACCAGTTCCCGGACCTGCTGGGTCAGAAAGTAATAGAACACCCCGGAGGCAAAGAACACCGCCCCGCCGGAGGCATCGATTTTGCCAAACCATGCGGTGTCTTTCAGGTCGCAGGGGATATTTTGTTCTCGATCCCCGGCGGGCAGTAGCTGCTGCCGCAAGGCAATCACATCCGGGAAGTCCAGATTGTAGATCTTGCATCTACCGTTGTCGCAGGTTCTGCCGGTGTTGTCCAGCCCACAGCCCAGATTGACCACCGCTGCATTGGGGTGGCCTTTCAGGTAATCCTGCACCTCGAAAGCAAGATCACCCTGTCGCATGGCCACCTCCAGCGCACCAAAGCGCTGCATCAGGCTGCGGGAGCTTTTCTCTGCCTCTGAAAAGTCGTAGTCGATCTGGTCGAGCAGGCGAACCGCTGTTTCATCCCTGTAAAGGTTCGGGTACAGCTCCGTACACAGCTTCCGGGAATACAGCGGGAGGATCAGCGTCTCCTGCACGGTGTTTTTCTCAATTTTACATTTCATAGGTTTCTTCCTCAGTGAATAAGAACTGTCATAATTGCCGCCAGCACAGCCGCTATGACCGTCATGCCTATCGCCATGTGCAGGATGGATGCAAAAATGCCCGCATGACGTCCTCAAACACCATATCCGCCACACTGCCTTGCAGAACGGCGCAACGCCCCTCCTGAATTGCAATTCGGTTGAGCTTTCTGGCCTTTTCCACGCTGACGGGCGAATAGTCGATGCCCTTGACGACGCCATGCGGGCATTTTTTCAGCAGCCGTTTTATGTTCGCCCCGCCGCCGCAGCCGCAATCCAGCACCTCGGCATTTGGCGCAAGTCGTAAAAATCGAAGCCCCCACCGCGCCATAGGGCTGTGGCCCAGATTCATCATGGCAACCATAAGGTTTCCGCCGAGGCCCACGGGCTTGCGGGTGTTTTCAAAGAACGACATCTGGCCCCTCCGATTTCGTGCATTCCGCATAGGTCAACGGGAACGAGGCCTTCAGCACCGCGCTTTTCTGCACCGCCCAGCCGTTTTGACGCAGGAAACGTAGATATTCCTCGCTTGTCCACCTGCTGTGGAGGGGGAATCCCGCCATACTCATGAAAAAGGCTTTTGCCTTGCCGGAAACCGAGTTCCCCGCGTGGGTGAAGGTTGGCGCGATGAGCACGCCGTCGTCCTTCAACACCCGCCTGATTTCTTGCAGGGCCTTTTCCGGATGCGGCACTATGTGAAGCGCGTTGGACACGATCACCACTTCGAAGGACTTCCGTGCATAGGGCAGGCGGAACATATCTTGTACGGAAAAGTGCAGCTTTGCGGATTGATGGTCCCGCTTTGCTTCAAGGATCATCTTTGCAGAAGCGTCCGTAGCCTCGATGTGCGCCGCCGCATTCACGATGCTCTTTGCGATAAGCCCCGTGCCGGTGGCAACCTCCAGCACGGTTTTTGCTTTCACCACCGGCCGGATCAGCCCATACATCTTCTCATACGCCGCCCGGTCGTTTCGCATGAAGCGGTCGTACCGACCGGCATTCTTGTCCCAGAAGTCCTTGCGTTCGTGCATGGCTATCGCCCCCAAAAAGTTAGAGCCATCTAACCATAACACACGAATCATGCAGTAAAATAAGACTAACCTTATTTTCTTGGCAAAGATGCATCTCTTCGGTTTTCGCTTATAACAGCGCGAGTCAGATACTAGGCTGGAGCTGAAGAAGGAGTTTGGCGGACAGGTAGGTCGATACCGGTTCCCGGAACGGTGATCCAGTCAATTACACCAGGGCTCTAGCCATTGAGTGGGAATAGAAAATTCCTTAGTTATGGGGGTATAAATTTGATTCCCTTTAGGATACACCCCCATAACTATATGAATTGACCTGCTGACTCCAATGAAGATTGGAGGGTAACTGCCAGGGGTGACGGCCCAGCGAGTGTTATTTTGCGAGCTATGCGCATTGAAATCGACCTTTCGTGGTATAAACTACTCGCCGGAAGCCGCGGCTTTCAGAGTACGGCTTACGTGTACGTTTAACCTCCGTGGGCGACGGGGTGCCGCAAGGCGTAGAGTATCGCCCACCTGTAGGGGCCTGCAGCGATGCGGGCCCCGCTTCGTATGAAGGGGCTCAACCGGTGAAGATCGTATCCATCTCCCAGGACTTCTTCAACATCGTCGAGGGCGACCGCGAACTTATGCTCAAGCACAATCGCCCCTGCATCGTGGTGGCGAGGCTGCGTTTCCGCGGAAAGCGCAGGGACTTCGCCGTGCCGCTGCGCTCCAACATCGCCCCAATGTGCCCAAAGACCAGTACTTCGCGCTGCCGCCCCGCCCCACGACGCGCCCCGGCTGCCGCCACGGCATCCACCACATCAAGATGTTCCCCATATAACCAAGGCCTACCAGCGCCGCTTTAGGACCGAGGGCTCGGCCTACTATGAGACGCTCCAGCGCATCATCGACTGCAACACCAAGCGCATTGTCTCCGAGTGTCAGGCGTGCCTCGACCGCTACGAGCGCGAGGGAAGGCCTCGCTTTGCCGTCGACATCGACCGCATCGTGGGGCTGCTGGAGGGCGAGAAGTAGGGCACCTCGGCTCAGTCTCGAGCCATGCGGAGTCGCTCCGCATTATTGAACGCCGCGTGTGCGTCCCAAATACTTGAGAAACAAGCTGTGAAGTGCAGTGGCGCGCCCGTGCCCGTGCATAGCCGTCACCATCAGCGTCTACGCGGCGTCGGCTTCAAGTGGAACTGGCGCCGCTGCTGTATATGGTTTGTCTTGCTGCAAATGGCGATCAATGCCCACGATGCTTCTGCTTACGCTTCAGCTTTCGCTGCTTGAAGCGCGCCTCCGCCTCATCCGCGCGACGCTGGCTTCTTGCTCGAGCTGATTCCCGCTTCATCGTCTCCCGCTGATTCGCGAGCGCCTGCTGCGCCTTGGTGCTCACTGCGGGCCGCTTAAGTGCTTTCGCCGCCTCGCGGGCGCGCCGCTTGGGGTTCTTCGCGGGCTTGCTTGTTTTCGTGGCCTCGTCGCCGAAGAACGAGAGCTTCTCCCATTTGCTTGTAACGAATCGCAGGATCTCCTAATCGGACGGCTCCGCGCCGAAGACGATGCGGGCGGCGCCATACCTTCCGCCCTCGACGTGCTTCGCCAGCCCGACCCAGAATTGACCGTCGTGATATACGGTCAGGGTGGACGACACGCTGATCTGCATGGTTGGTTCCTCCTTTATGTAGATGACCATGCAGAGAAGGGACAACCAAGGAGGCAGGTTATTGATGCGGACTAGCGCACGCCCACGACTACCCGACGGGGACTGTGTTTTCATCTCTGGTGGTTGGATTGTAGCACGTGCGAATGCGCATTGACCTCGCTGCCGGCATGCTGTGATTGGGGTCGGAATTTCGAATTCTCGATAATATGCCTACGTGCATCGCCCCTCAGTTTCGAAACTTAAAAACATCTCGAGTTTCGAAACCGAGAGGGAGCTCGCGCCGCTGCTGTCCGTCAGGGATACGTTTCCGAAGGTTCTCATCGCCCGCACGATGCATGAACCCTATACCCGGGATGGTGTTCTCGTGCTGGATCTCGCGAGGTGGCTGCTCGGCGAGCAGGAGTTCTGAGCGTCATACGGGGATATCGCGGGATTCTGCCGGATAAGAAAAAGCTGAGGGAAACGTCCCGGCACTTGGAAGCCCTCCTGGCGGAAAATCAAATAGCCTCCGAACCTTCTGGTTCGGAGGCCTTCTTTTTGCAATACTACCCGAAGAGGACTCCTCGCCGAATTCCCTTGAGATCGGGCGGCATTATTGAGCGTGGGCGTTATCGTAGGTATCTTTGATTTCTTCTGGCAAATTGTCGGGAATCAGCGTCTTCACTCTATCTTCGTTGCCATCTTGGATCGCCTGCTCGTAGTACCAGCATTTGAACCTCAGCATATCCAGCGCGCGGTTCATCTTCGCGATCTCCGACTCCATGTGGGTCTTCCGCTCCTCGAACATGGCCTTGCGCTTGGGATATGTCGATGGGCCCTCCGAACACCATTCCATGAACAGCCGGATGTCCTTGATCTCCATCCCAGCCTTCTTCAGGCATTCGATGACCCGAAGCGCCTCGAGTTCCGTATCGCCGAATCGGCGAATGCCGGATGTCCGTTCCAATCCCGGGAACAGCCCCTGCTTGTCGTAATACCGCAGCGTGGAAACGGGCAGACCGAACATCTCCGCTACCTGTCCGATTGTGTACATGGTCCCTCCGGATAAATCTCGAGTTCATCCCTTGACTTAAAGTCAGGTTTAGGTATTACCTTCATTCTCGTCAATATAAATCGCGATTTCAAGGGGTATTCCGTAATGAGCAAAACGGTTTTGATAGTCTCTTCAAGTCCTCGAAAGAATGGCAATTCCGAGACGTTGGCGGATGCCTTCGCCAAAGGTGCGCAAGAAGCGGGCCACAGCGTGGAGACCGTGCACCTGCGCGAAAAGCAGCTCGGCTTCTGTAAGGGCTGCCTTGCCTGCTCAAAGCTGGGGTACTGCGTCATCCAGGACGATGCCATAGAAATCGCCGCCAAGATGCACGATGCGGATGTGTTGGTGTTTGCAACGCCCGTCTACTACTACAGCGTCTGCGGCCAGCTCAAGACCATGCTGGACCGCGCCAACCCACTCTTCGGTTCCGATTACGCATTTACCGAGGCGTATCTGTTGGCAACGGCGGCGGACGGTGGGCACTCGACCTTCGACGGCGCGAAGAAGGCGGTGCAGGGATGGGTCGACTGCTTCCCCCGTTGCACGCTTGCCGGAACGGTATTTGCCGGCGGCGTGAATGGCGTGGGCGAAATCGCCGGGCATCCTGCTCTGGAGCAGGCGCAACGAATGGGCATGGAAATCTAGGCGCGGCTTAGCTGCGCGAAAGCAGCTTGTACTCAAAACCATCGACAGGAGGAAATCGATCATGGCAATTAAACAGACGGCAGGCAGAGATGCCCTGGGGGACTTTGCCCCTAAATTCGCTCAGCTCAACGATGACGTGCTGTTTGGCGAGGTATGGAGCCGGGAGGACGAGCTCTCACTTCGAGACCGAAGCGTGGTGACGGTGGTGGCCCTGATGGCACAGGGGCTGACGGATTCTTCGTTCCAATACCATCTGATGTCCGCAAAGAACAATGGCGTGACCAGGGCTGAGATAGCGGAAATCCTTACGCACGCGGCGTTTTACGCGGGCTGGCCCAAGGCATGGGCGGCCTTCCGCATGGCGAAGGAGGTCTGGGCGGATGACAATGCCGCCGATGCAAGAACCAAGCATCAAAACGAGATGGCCTTTCCCATCGGTGCCCCCAACGACGCATTTGCGAAGTACTTTATCGGGCAAAGCTACCTCGCGCCCCTTTCCACCGAGCAGGTCGGCATTTACAACGTTACGTTTGAGCCCGGCTGCCGCAACAACTGGCACACCCATCACGCCAAAAGCGGTGGCGGACAGATCCTTGTCTGCGTGGCTGGTCGAGGGTTTTACCAGGAATGGGGCAAACCGGCACAGGAGCTGTGCCCCGGCGATGTAGTAAATATTCCCGCGGGCGTAAAGCACTGGCACGGTGCGGCGCCCGACAGCTGGTTCTCCCATCTCGCGGTGGAGGTTCCGGGCGAGGAGGCCTCCAACGAGTGGTTGGAGCTCGTGGATGACGAGCAATACCTTAAAGCGACTGACAAGGAGGCTTAGGTATGGAACAGTTGAATCTGACGCAGGAATGGGACAAAGTATTCCCCAAAAGCGACAAGGTTGAGCACAGCAAGGCGACCTTCCGCAACCGATACGGCATCACGCTGGCTGCCGACATGTACGTGCCGAAGAACGCGGAAGGCAAGCTGCCCGCCATCGCCGTCAGCGGCCCGTTTGGCGCGGTGAAAGAGCAGTCCTCCGGTCTGTACGCGCAGAAAATGGCGGAGCTGGGCTTTTCGCAATTGCCTTTGACCCGTCCTATACCGGCGAGAGCGGCGGCACGCCCCGCTATGTAGCATCACCGGACATCAACACCGAGGACTTCTGCGCAGCGGTGGACTTCCTCTCGGTACAGGAAAGCGTTGATCCGGAGCGTATCGACATCATCGGTATCTGCGGTTGGGGCGGCATGGCAGTCAATGCAGCAGCCATCGACACCCGTATCAAAGCTACCGCGGCTATGACCATGTACGATATGACCCGCGTGACCGCAAACGGCTATTTTGACGCCGAGGATTCCGAGCAGGCGCGCTTTGGAAAGCGGAAAGCGCTGAACGCGCAGCGCACTGAGGACTATAAAAACGGCAGCTATGCGCTGGCGGGCGGCGTGGTCGATCCGCTACCGGAGGATGCGCCGCAGTTTGTAGCGGACTATTACGCCTACTACAAAACTCCGCGAGGCTATCATCCCCGCAGCCTGAACTCCAACGGTGGCTGGAATGTGACGTCCTCGCTGTCGTTTTTGAATATGCCGATTTTGCAATACAGCAGCGAAATTCGCTCTGCGGTACTGCTGGTGCATGGCGAGAAGGCGCACTCCCGCTATTTCAGCGAAACCGCGTACGGCAAGCTGACGGGGGACAACAAGGAATTGCTCATTATCCCTGGTGCCAGCCACACCGACCTTTACGATCAGATGGACATCATTCCGTTTGGAAAGCTGAAGGCATTCTTTGAGGAATATCTGAAATAAGGCGTGCCTCGATTCAATGCCAAGTCTCCAGCAACGATTCTTCTAAAGAGTGGGAGTAGCTGAAACGAGGCGACTGAATAACTCCATACGTTTTGGTTAAAACAAAAAAATATGCCGCGCGCCTGCGGCATGAAGGAGGGAGATTTCTATGAATATCGTTGTATTGAGTGGTAGCCCGCGTAAGGGCGCCAATACCGACACCATGGTCGAGGCGTTTGCCGAGACCGCGCGCGAGGTCGGCCATACGGTCGAGGTCATCCGTGTTGCCGGCAAAAAGATCGCTGGTTGCCTGGGATGCCAGTACTGCTTCGCCCATGAGGGCACCTGTGTGCAGAAGGATGACATGGCCGATGTGATCGAGTCTCTGAAAGGCGCCGATATGGTCGTCTTCGCCTCGCCTATCTACTGGTTCGATATCACTGCGCAGGAGAAGGCCGCCATCGACCGCCTGTACGCCTTCGGTGCTACGGGCTTCCCGTTCACCAAGACGGCCCTTTTGCTCGATAGCCACAGCGAGGGCGTCTATGATGCGGCGATCGCTATGTACAAGTCAACCTGCGCGTACTGCAAGTGGGAGGACCAGGGCATTGTCACCATCAGCGGTATGACCGATCGCGACAGCATGGCCTCCTCGCCCAAGTTGGAAGGGGTGCGAGAGCTCGCTCGCAAGCTTGCCTAGCGCGCATTTCTAATAACGAACAAGGCCCGAAAGGTTCATTAGAACCATTTGGGCCTTGTTGCGTTGCAAGGGAACTAGGCTATCGGAACCGGCCAGTCGGCTGCTAGTCAAACAGACTCGGCATGTCGTTTTCTTTCATGAGGGCACCGGCGGAGGGTAGGCTCTGTGCGGTGAACTTTTCGGCCGAGACGCCGGCGCCAAGAATCTCCTCGGTCGTGCCGACCGTGGTGACCGAGCGGCCCTTCTTTGCCGTGAAGGCCTGGACGCCCTGCGTGTTGGTGGTCGTCTTGGTCTTGAGCAGCGACGTGTTGAAGTTCATCAGGCGATAGTCGCTCGAGACCAGCGCGATGTCGCGGTCCTCCTTGAGCACCTGGGCATACAGCAGCTTGCTGCCGCCGTAGATGGCGTTCTTAAGGCGCTTGCGGTTGGTCTTGGTAACGTATCCGGCAAGTGCGACGCGCACCACACGACCGTTCTCAAAGACAAACAGCACATCGGCCTTGTAGTTCTCGGGGTCGATGACCCAGATGACGCTCTCGTCGGGTTCCATCTCAAGATCGGTCGGCAGGTACGAGCCCAGCTGGGCCGACTTGGTGTCCTCAAACGCTGCGACCTTGCACTTGTATACCTGGCTCTTGTTGGTAAACACGAGCAGCTCGTGCGTGTTGGAGGACGGGAACTCGATAAAGGGCTTATCGCCGTCTTTGTACTTGAGCGTGGTCGCCTTCTTGAGCACGCGGTCCGTCATCTTCTTAAGGTAGCCATCGCGCGAGAGCATGA
The DNA here is from genome assembly GCF_040098065.1 of Collinsella sp. CLA-JM-H32B. Lineage (NCBI taxonomy): Bacteria > Bacillati > Actinomycetota > Coriobacteriia > Coriobacteriales > Coriobacteriaceae > Collinsella > Collinsella sp. CLA-JM-H32B. The sequence goes on from NZ_JBBNNA010000001.1 coordinate 330,857, forward strand.
TGGTGACCGGGTACTCCTCGACCTCGGGCTCCAAGCTTACTTCGATAACTTCATGGGGCTCGATTCTGCCCGTGCGGCGCGGCATCACGTACTTCTTGTTGACCGCGGCCAGCTCGTCGCTGATGACCTTCTTGATGTTCTCCTCGCTGGAAAGGATCTCCTCAAGCTCGGCAATCTCGCCCTCAAGCTTTGCAATGTCCTTGGTGCGGTTGAGAATGTACTCCTCGTTGATGTTGCGGAGTTTAAGCTCGGCAACAAACTCGGCTTGGGTCTCGTCGATGTCGAAGCCGCGCATAAGGTTGGGCACGACCTCGGCTTCGAGCTTGGTACCGCGGATGATGGCGATGGCCTTGTCGATATCGAGCAGAATTGCCTCAAGGCCGTGCAGCAGGTGCAGGCGCTCGGACTTTTTGCCCAGGTCAAAGTTAATGCGGCGACGCGTGGACTCAATACGCCACTTGACCCACTCGTGCAGGATCTGGCGCACGCCCATAACGCGAGGGTAACCATCGACCAGCACGTTGAAGTTGCACGAGAACGAATCCTGCAGCGTGGTCGAGCGATAGAGCTTGGCCATGAGCTTATCGGGGTCGACGCCGCGCTTAAGGTCGATGGCGATGCGCAAACCCGAGAGGTCGGTTTCGTCGCGGATGTCTGCGATCTCCTTGACCTTGCCCTCCTTGGAGAGCTTGACGATGCGCTCGATGATGACATCGGTCTTAGTGGTGTAGGGAATCTCGTAGACCTCGATGATGCGCTCTTCGGGAATCCAACGCCAGCGGGAGCGAATCTGGAAGCTACCCAGTCCGGTCTCGATAATCTTTTCCATCTCCTCGCGGCGGTAGATAATTTCGCCGCCGGTCGAGAAGTCGGGCATGGGCATGTACTCGAGCAGGTCGCAGTCGGGATCCTGCAGGTAGTGCATGGTGGCGGTGCAGACCTCGTTGAGGTTGAAGCCGCAGATGTCGGACGCCATGGCGACGCCGATGCCCTTGTTGGCCGAGACGAGGATATTGGGGAACGTGGTGGGCAGCAGGCGCGGCTCCTTCATGGCGCCGTCGTAGCTGTCGACGAAGTCGACCGGGTCCTTGTCGATGTCCTTGAAGATCTCGGCGCTGATGGGGGAGAGCTTGGCCTCGGTGTAACGCGAGGCGGCGTAGCTCAGGTCGCCCGAATAGTACTTGCCAAAGTTGCCCTTCGACTCCACGAAGGGCGCAAGCAGCGCTTCGTTGCCCGTCGCCAGGCGCACCATCGTCTCGTAGATCGCGGCATCGCCGTGCGGGTTGAGCTTCATGGTCTGGCCCACGATGTTGGCGCTCTTCTGGCGCTCGCCCTTGAGCAGGCCCATCTTGTACATGGTGTAGAGCAACTTGCGGTGCGAGGGCTTAAAGCCGTCGATCTCGGGGAACGCACGCGAGACATTGACGCTCATAGCGTAGGGCATGTAGTTGACCTCGAGCGTCTGCGTGATCGGCTGGTCGGTGACCTCGGAGTGCAGGCCGATGACGTTCTCGGCGTTGACCTGCTTTTTCTTGGGCTGGTTCTTCGTCTTCTTCTTTGCCACGATTTCCTCTTGAACTTGTTATGGGCCGTCGTTATCGATTTGCTGCTATTGCAAGTCCAGCTGGTCCAGGTATTCCTTGCCGTGCTCGGAGATATGGCGCTTGCGGCCTGCCTCGTCATTGCCCAGCAAAAGGTTGAACATGGTCTCCATCTTGGTGACGTCCTCGGGCTCCACCTTGATCAGACGACGCGTCTCGGGGTTCATGGTGGTGAGCCACATCATGTCCGGATCGTTCTCACCAAGACCCTTGGAGCGGTTGATGGAGCACTTCTGGTCGCCAATCTCCTTGAGGATCCCGTTCTTCTCGAGCTCGGTGTAGGCAAAGTAGGTCTTTTCTTTGCAGTTGATCTCGTAGAGCGGCGACTCGGCGATATACACGTAGCCTTCGTCGATAAGCGTGGGCACCAGGCGATAGAGCATGGTGAGCACGAGCGTGCGGATGTGATAACCGTCGACATCGGCGTCCGTACAGATGATGACCTTGTTCCAGTTGAGGTTGTCCAGGTCAAAGGCACCGAGGTTCTTGATCCGCTTGTCCTTGATCTCCACACCGCAGCCCAGCACGCGCATGAGGTCCATGATGATGTCGGACTTAAAGATGCGCGGATAGTCCTCTTTCAGGCAGTTGAGGATCTTGCCGCGGACGGGCATAACGCCCTGGAACTCGGCATCGCGCGAGGTGCGAATGGCGCCTGCTGCCGAGTCGCCCTCTACGATGTAGATCTCGCGACGGCTCTTGTCCTTGGAGCGGCAGTCGATGAACTTCTGCACGCGGTTGGCCATGTCGGTCTTCTGCTGCAGGTTGGTCTTGATGCTCTGGCGCGTCTTCTCGGCGTTCTCGCGCGAGCGCTTGTTGATGAGCACCTGCTCCATGATCTTGTTGGCGGCGTCTTTGTTCTCGATCAGGTAGGTCGAGAGGCGCTCCTTAAAGAATGCCGTCATGGCCTGCTGGATAAAGCGGTTATTGATGGCCTTCTTGGTCTGGTTCTCGTAGGACGTCTGGGTGGAGAAGCAGTTGGTCACCAGCACCAGGCAGTCCTGGACGTCCTGCCATTTGATGCCGCTCTCGTTTTTGTTGTACTTGCCTTGTTGCTTAATGTAGGCGTCGATGGCGCTGGTGAGGGCGCTACGGGCCGCCTTCTCGGGTGAGCCGCCGTTCTCGAGCCACGATGAGTTGTGGTAGTACTCCTGCATCATGAAGGTGCGAGAGAAGCACATGCATGCGGTGATTTTTACGTTGTAGTCGGGCAGGTCTTCGCGATCGCGACCGCGCCGGTCGGCCTCGATAAAGAAGGGCTCGGTGAGGTAGTCGGTACCGACCTTCTCGAGCACGTAGTCCTCGATGCCCTTGGGATAGCAAAAGTCCTCTTCGGAAAACTCGCCGTCGTCGCCCTCGATGCGCAGGCGGAAGGTCACGTTGGCGTTGACCACGGCCTGGCGGCGCATGGTCTCGCGATACCAATCGTGGGGAATGCTAATCGAGGTAAAGACCTCAAGATCGGGGCGCCACTTGATGGTGGTACCGGTGCGGTCCTCGTCGCTGGGCTCAATCTCGAGTGCCTTCTTTTTGGCGCCGACGACCTTGCCCTTCTTAAAGTGCAGGGAGTACTTGTTGCCGTCGCGCCAAACCGTGACGTCCATGTATTCGGAGGCGTACTGGGTCGCGCAGGAGCCAAGGCCGTTGGTGCCGAGCGAGAAGTCGTAGTCGCCGCCCTGGTTGTTGTTATACTTGCCACCGGCGTAGAGCTCGCAAAAGACGAGCTCCCAGTTAAAGCGCTTCTCGGAAGGGTTCCAGTCGAGCGGGCAGCCACGGCCGTTGTCCTCTACCTGGATAGAGCCATCGCGAAAGGCGGTAAGGGTGATGAGCTTGCCGTAGCCCTGGCGCGCCTCGTCAACGGCGTTGGACAGGATCTCGAAGGCGGCATGCGCGCAGCCGTCGAGCCCGTCCGAGCCAAAGATAACGGCGGGGCGCAGACGTACGCGCTCCTCGTCCTTGAGCTGGCGGATACTGTCGTTACCATAGTTTGCGGTGTTTTTTGCCATACTCGCTCTCTCGATGCTCCTTTGCTGCGTTTTAGTCATATAGATAGTCAAGGTAGCATAGCCCAGCCCATAGGCGATTCCAACCAACACGAAATCCATCGAACAATCGTTCGGAGTTCGATGGAGATTCGTTTACTCGGACAAAACCGAGTCGGTTCTGTCCGAGTAAGTTTGAATAGTGAACCGAAGTTGTAATGTCCGCATGGCGATGACGAACATGGTTTCCATAATGACAGATATAGTTGACATCTTCTGATAGATGCAATATATTTCTGCCATGTTGCAACGGATATCTGTCCATTACCACGAAAGGAACTCCATGCCGGGCAAAAAGAACCTACGCATGAAGGCGGCGCGCGCGGCGGTTGGCCTTTCGCAAGCTGACTTGGCCGAGGCCGTGGGCGTTACGCGCCAGACCATCGGCCTGATCGAGGCGGGCGGCTACAACCCCACGCTCAATTTGTGCGTGGCAATCTGTAAAGCGCTACGCGTTACGTTGAACGACTTGTTTTGGGAAGACGAGAGCGACGTCGACCCTGACGCTCTTTAGGAGTTCGCTATGAAATTTGAAGATTTAAAACTCGTGCAAAAGTGGCGTGAATATGCCGGCCCAAAGGATGAGCGCCTGGAGGCTGAGAACGCGAAGATCTACAAGATTGGTTTCGTGCTGCTTTCGTTTGGCATGTTGATGATCTTTTTCTACCAGTTTATAGCTCGACAGGTTGCGTGGGTTCACAGCGACGCCAGTGAAATGCCGCATGGCTTTGCAACGCCGTTCGAGGCGGCCATGTATTTGTGGCTCGTTCTCGTGATGTTGATTTGCGCAGGACTGCAAACGCGGAGGGGCTATGTCGATACCAATCGTTTTGGGCAAACCGAGCATCTTCCTGTTGGATATTTCCTGCTTCTCAGCTGTCTTAGCGGCACCGCGTTCGCGCTTGTTATTGCCGCAATGCGCTGTATCGCTGAGGCGCAGGTCGTACCGCTCGAAAGCGTCTTTTGGTTGGCGAACCTGGCTACGGGCGTGTTCTGCGGTGCGACGATTTTCGCGGCCACGTTTGCTGGCCTGTGCGCAACGTTTTTCACGGCGAAAAGACGCCGTGCCAAGCTCGAGGCAGAACTCGACTCCACTGACGATATCTAATGCGAAATGGGCTGGCTTTGGGTATCCAGAACCAGCCCATTTGATGTTCGATGAGCCGAGTCGGCGTCTCTCGTAAAAGCAACTAGGAGCTAGCAAGGCTCATCCGAATTGACCTCATCGGCGGTGTCTTTTTCGAGTGCCGTGCGGCGGGCGCTGTAGGCGATAAGACCGGCGCCTGCCGCGGCGAGTGCTGCAGCGGCTGCCGTCAGGGGGACGTTGACATCGCCCGTGCCCGCAAGCGCGCCCGCTTTTCCGGAGCGCTTGTTATTGCCGTGGTCCTTGCCACTGCCGGAGCTGCTTCCGCCGGAGCCGCCGCCCTCGTTAGTACCGCCGCCACTTGAGCCACCATCGCCGTCCGCCGTCATCGGGGCGTCGTGAAGCCCTGTGGCGTCCGCGCTGTCGCATACGCCGACCTGAACTTCTGAGCGTTCGCATGCCGCGTCGGGCACGTGGAGCTCGTGCAGTACAGCACCCAGCGCCGAGTTCGCGCCCGGTCGAATTTCTTCGAGCGTTACGGGATCGAGCGCCACCAGCTTACGCGCCTTCGCATATAGCGTTACGCGTTTGCCCACCTCGTCGCTCCAACTCTCGGGGATGGCGAAGCTCATGCGGAACTGTGCCGTGCAACCCGGTGCCAGCACGGCGTTGCCACTGTCGGCTACCAGCGGGTGCGTTGCAAAATGTGCGCCCAGCGTCTCGAGCGTGTACTTCACGTGTGTCATGTCGTTGGCCGAAGCGTCCTCGGCAAGCTCTGGATCGTAGATCGATGCCATGCGTGCGTTCACTCCGAACCCGATGGATGCGCTGGAGAACGGCTGACTGGAGCCCTCTCGGTACAGATCGATCGTGCCGGCGGTCAGCAAGGTGTTGCCGTCGTTTCGCACCGTGACCATGAAGGATTCGCCTGCTGCTCCGGGCACCACCGCGCCCGAGGTGGCGACCGCGCCCGTCGGAGTGGCACATGCCACCAAGGGCACTTCGATGCCGTGCAGCTCCGCCTTGCTCTGCTCCGCGCTCACAATGTGCGTGGCGAGCGCGGAGAGCATGCCTCCCGACGTCAAAAATGTCGTTATCTGATCGACGGGATGGTCCAGCTCGCACATCACAAACGGCTCCGTGAACAGATCGCCCGCCAAGGTACTGGCGAAGATGCGGAAGTGCTTGCCCATCACTGCTACCGGGTTGCCTTCTTCGTCGTAGGTTTGTCCCACCTTGCCATCGGTGTTCTCTACATAGAGCACGCACCTGCCGTTGTTGCTTACGCTAAACGATGCCGGGCCACAGCCTGCGGCACCCACGGGCTGCGTTGCAAATGCCGATGCGCCTCGCGTCCAAGTAATATGCTGCAGTTGCTCGTTGACGGTTGCCAAAAAGCCCGAATGTTGTGGCCACGGCACCGCGTGGGGTACTGTGGCATCTGGCGACATAACGCCCCAGCCCGCAATGGACTGGCCGATCACGGCGTACGATGCGCAGCCACAACCGCCTGCAGTCTCGTATGCAACGGGTACCACCATTTTGCCGTTGATATTCTCGGGCGCGCCTAGCTCGATGCTCGACGGTGCCTGCGGAAAGCGGAGGACCTGACGGAACGTGAGACTGTCGCCCAAATCATCCGACCACAGGGCAAAGCATTCCAGCGCAACCTCGGCCTCGCTGCCGAGCGCCTTTTCTGCGGTGGTTCCGTGGCGGCGGAGGTAGGCGCCCGACAGACGTCCGTCGACAAGTGTCTTGCCCACGTGATGCGTGGGCACTGCAGGCAATGGTAGCCATCCTCCTGAAGGCGGCCGCGCGAGATGCTGCGCCACGACGTGTGCGACATCACGCGAACTCCGTCGTTGCTTATGCGCAGGCGCACAACGGACAGTATGCCGGCTGTGCTTGCCGTATCGAAAAGGGTGTTGTCGCCGTCGGGGCGCTCGCCCGAGACCAGCAGCACGTAGGCGTCCTGGTTTCCTCTTCCGTCCGTATATTCCACCACGTCGAAGTCGTAATCGTATATGCCGTCGCGCTCCACGTCGCCCTCGCCAAACCCAAGGGGAAAGTCTACGGGCGTGGGAGCGGACCACGTGCCGTTCGTCTTTGTATGTACCACCAGGCGCGAGCGGCCATTCTCGCCGTAGCGCACCGAGGCGATACGGAATAGACACTCCATGCCGGCAATCATCGTTAGCCTCATGTGGGCTTCGCTGAGCACGCCGGAAAACAGCACGTTGTCGCTCGAGGGCTTGATGCCGCCACGCTCGTCCTCCGATACACCAGCAGAATTGGCGTTGGGGTCCGCAACGGCGTTCGCCGCCTGCCCGATATAGGTGTACTCATACATCGGCGCGGCGTTTTCGTCGTTCTCTATCAGTGCGTGGACGAAATGCTCGATCTGTCCCGTGTCGTCGCTTTCTGCATCCGCCTCGAGCTCAATGCGCGTGACCGACCGGTCCCAATCGCGCACGATAGGCGCGACGTTTACGGCAGTGGCCTTAACCTCGGCGCGTGCGAGCAGCTCAGCGTTGGTGACGATGGTGGCCGATGCGATGAATTGCGGCACGCCGCCCGCCTCGATGTTGCTGGGCGTGCCGAAGCGGGCATCCAACGTGTAAGGCATATCTCCACCCAATGCGAGCTCAGAGCGCTGGAGCACATACTGGTTGCCATTGTTCACCGACATATTCCATGAATCGAGGAGTGTGGGCCACGACCCCGACCAAGCCTTGGTGGTCCACTTGAACATTACGAACTGGAGTATCACATCGACATCGACGTCTGCACCTACGCGCAGTCGCGGAAGCTGGTGTCCATCTGCCTTCTCGTACCCAATGAACAGCGTGAGGGATGCGGCGCCGCGCACGGCAGACGAAGCGACGCCTGCAACGCCGGCTCCAAAGGTGACGGCAAGCCCGATCTGGATAGTGAATGAGCCCGACGTGTTGGAATAGTCGAGCGAAATGTTTTTAAAAAACGCCGCGCCGCTGCCGTGCGTGTGGGCACCCACGGCGAGTGCCAGTTTTGCCAGCACCCAGGGGTTGACGTTCAGGAAAAACGGCACCGGTCCTAGGGTAAACTGCTCGGTCCAATTGAGATCGGTTCTTACCTGAAAGAGGGCCTTAATATTGCCGTATGCGGGGTCGTTGTTGTTGCCCCAGGTTTTGCCCACCCAATCGTAGGCGAGCGAGCCGTACAGCTGTGTGGCGATATCCATCGTGAACAGCGGCGTGCAATGGTGGCGAAGGAGCTTGGTGTTTCTTGGATCGGTGCCCGAACCGGCACTCATGCTTTTGTACTGATTCCACTTCCCCTCCATCTCGTCGAGGTAGCGGTTTGCCTGCTTGGCGCCCGACTCACGCGGTGACTTCTTCCAGTACTCCGGATCCGGATTGCCCGAATCGTTCATATAGCTGGCTGGTTTGTATCCTCCGCCAAACAGCACGTATCCAGCAAACGAGAAATCGAAGAGGATCGGAAATGTGGGCATCCAGCACGTGAACTTATTGCCGCCGATGCCGGGAAACGCCGCGGGGAAATCAAACGGAGTGATCTCTTGGTCCATGGTGGTGGGGACGATAGTGGTCGAGCCCGATTCTGCCTTTGCCGCCGGCGCAGTGACAACGGCCATGGGGGAGGAGAGCGTGTAGGTCTTGCCCTGGTAGTCGAGGACAAAGCGCAGCTTGCATCCTTCTTCCAGAAGGCTCGATGCCACGTCGAGGAACTTGTCTTCGAGCGTGAACGTCGCCAGATTATCCGCGCCCGATGCGCTGGCCTTGACTTGGCCAATCTGCGTGACGGTTTCGGATGAGCTGCCCGCAGCGGGCATCACTTTATTGATATGCAACGTTGCCTGCCCGCCCTGCGGCAGATGGGCCTGCACGGTAAAAGCGTGCGTGTCGGGCTGATCGTTTGCTGCTTCGTCCGCTGGCAATGCCATGAACGTGGCTTCAGCGTACTGGATGTCCCATTCGTCGAATGTGAGCTGGCGGAAGTACGGCTCGCTATCGGAGCGCGGACGCGTGGGCGCGGTTATGGCGGTGCCGCCCTGGATACGCGCAAGGGGAATCTCGACATCACGGTAGCCCGCCATGCTAATGGAGATGCCGCCGTTAAAGTCGTACGCGTCGAGAAGCGTTGCCTCGTCCGCGTAGCCTTCCGAAAGAGGGGCGATTTCAAAGATGGCTGTGCCTTCTTCATCGGTAGTGGCGGTGAGCTGCTTGCCTGCGGCATAGCGCGATGTGAGCGTGACCTGGGCACCTGTGATGGGCGTATTCTTGTTGGCGACGTCGACCACGACCACACCAAACATGGTGCGCGAGAGAACGAGCACCCTGAAGGGGTCTTTTTCGTCGGCATGGGCTTCGGTGGGCGCGATCGGCAATATGAAGGCGTTTGCGCTTCCCGGCACGCGCGGCAACATAATGCTCGCCAGCGAGGACGCTCCGGCAACAAGTAGCGAACGGCGATCAAGCATCTTTGGCTCCCATCCCGCAGGTATCGGTGGAAATAATCCAATTTTGCGAGAAGGTGCCCCGTGGCGGTAGTGCCGTTCGATGGCCAAAATGTCCAATTTGAGCGTGCGAAAGCGCATGACCCCGGAGCGCTTTCGATACGACGGGCAGTCTGCCGCTAGCGCAACATGTGGGCAACCAGCTCGGCGCGAGTTCCGATACCAAGCTTGGCATACACTCCTGATAGGCGGTTTTTGACGGTGCCCGGCGATACTCCCATATGGCGTGCGATTTCGGCGTTGGTCCACCCACGACAGGCGAGCATGGCCATGGTGAATTCCGTGGTCGTTAGATCGTCGGCCACGTCCTCGCCCGAATCGGGGTTGTGGATGCGCCGCCAGCCGTAGCTGAATCGATACGTAATCTCGATGATGCGTGCGAAATCGTCAGGGTATTGCGATTTTAGGCATGCCTCGATAAGACCCTGCAAAAGGCCGTGGTGCTCGCCAATGAGCTCGATAAGGCCGTCGGGGCGCGCAATGTTCCAAGCAGCTCCGAAGTGCGATTTTGCGGCGTCGATGTCCTTGAGGCTCATGCATGCCATAGAAGCCGACAAGTGCAGGAATAGCTCCGAGATGGGATAGCTTCCCTGTTTCATGATCAGGGCATTTTCCGCCATGCCTAGGCTGCGGCCGTATTCGCCGCGCAGATACAAGGCGTGCGCCATCACGTAGCTGGCGAACAGGCGCAGGCCTTCGGGCAGATGCGCCGCAAGAGGATAAAACTCTTCGGCGGAATACGGGGAAGGCAAGTGCAGCAGGACGCTCGCGGCGGAGGCGAACAGGATATGCGTGGCGTGGATAGCGGATGATTCCTCGTCGGCCGGCGTATCGAGGATGCCAGCAAGGCACCGGCGGGCGTCGGCGATACGGTTGAGCGACAGACTGGCGTATCCGCAGATAAAGCATGCGGAATAGCGCAGTGCGGGATCGGTGGCGTCAAGATAGGGGCGTGCCGTCTCAGCAGCGAGGGTGGCCTGCCCGCGAAAGTACAGCGCTTCTGCCGTGGCGATGGCGCGCGAATTGGGGTCGGAAATGCCTGCAACCGCAGCGTCAATCTGCCCCGGCACAAAAGCGGTGCACATCAACGGCATGGGAACGCATGGGTAGCCATCGCAGTCCATCTTCCATCTCCCAACAGCTGGCAACAATAGCAGCAATTGTACTCCTGTTGCTCGGGACCCCTTTCGTTTTACTGTTCGGTTAACGCTGCGGATCGTTTTGGAAGGCTTACGAGCATGGTGGTCCCGTTCTCGGAACTTGCTTCGACCTCTACCGTGCCACCGTGAAGTGCTGCAATCTCCCAAACAAGCGCTAGCCCGAGCCCTGCGCCGCCGTATGCCCTGCTGCGGGATTTGTCTAGACGAAAGAACGGCTGGAAGATGCTCTCTCGGTACTGCTTGGGTATTCCCGGGCCCTCATCTTTGACTCGCAGGAGCACGTGGTTGTCGCTGTCGCTGATGGAGACGTTGACAGTCGAGCCGGGGCGGCTGTAATGGATGGCATTTTCGACCAGGTTAAACACCAGCCGATAGAGGAGCGTGTCGCTCCCGATTACTAAAGCGTCTCCAGCACAATTGAGGGCTATGCCCTTATTTTCGGCAAGTGGCGCAAGGTCGGTGAGGACCTCTTCGGACAAGGGACCAAGTTCCACATCGTCCTCGCAAGGAACGCTGCGGAGCTCACTCATCTCGAGCAATACCTTGGCCATTCGAGACATGCGCTCGGTTTGTTCTTGTAGCAGGCCGAGCAGCTCGGCCGTTTCGGGTTGCAAACCGGGGTGCTCGGAGATGAATAGTTCAATCTGTGCTTGCATAAGGGCGAGCGGGGTGCGCAGCTCGTGTGCGGCGTTGCCGGTAAACTGACGCTGTGCAGAGAACCCTTCGCCAAGACGGGCGATCATGTCGTTGAAAGAGGCGCTGCATCGTTGTAGCTCGGTGGGTACATCTTCACTGAGTCTGATTTCGCTTAGGTTGTCAGGCTGCACGCGCTCCACCTGGGCGGCAAAATCCCGTAGCGGCTTGAGCGCGTGGCCGCTCACAAAGTATGCCAGCACGCCGCCAAGGAGTGTGACTCCAGCCGTGATGTACCAGGCTGTCGCGCCAAAAGATTCCTGTGCGTCGTTTACGACGATCGTGACCTCGTCATTGAGGGCCGTTTTCGTTGGGTCGAACGCCTGAGGCGAATTCGCGCCGGCAGCGTTAAAGGCCGAGATGTTGCTGCCGATGGCATCCATGTAGCGCATGCCCGTATAGCCGACCAGGCAGTTCGTCAGCACGCACACCGCGCACGTCAGCAGTGCCGTCATGATCGTTATGCGCCATTGCAGAGAAAGCCTTTTCATTCGCTATCCTCCATAACGTAACCCTCTCCAATCCGATTGCGAATCGGGTCGTATCCCAAAGCGCTGCGCAACTTTTTTCGGAGCGACGAGATGTGAACGCGGGTTGCGTTGCTAAAGCTGTTCACGCTGCTATCCCAAACGTGCTCTATAAGCTCCTCTTGGCTTACCGGTCGCCCCTGATTAAGCATCAGGTATTCCAAGATTCCCGTTTCCTTGCGCGTAAGAGATAAAGCCTCGCTGTCCACGGAAGCGATGCGCGCCTTGGTGTCAAAGCGGAGCTTTCCGCAGGTTAAAACTATGTCGCTTTGTGTAAAGCGTCTGAGGGTAAGGCTGCGAATCCTTGCCGCAAGCTCGTCCAGATGAAACGGCTTGGTGAGGTAATCGTTGGCGCCGGCATCGAGTCCGGCGACTTTATCGGATACTCCGCCACGTGCGGACAGAATCAGTACCTTGGTCTCGCAGTCGGTTTTCCTAAGTTCCCTGAGCACAGTCATGCCGTCGATACGGGGAAGGTTGAGGTCGAGTACCACGAGGTCGAAGGCCTCAACGTCCAGTAGGTCGAGCGCCTCCTGTCCGTCGTGACAGCAGTCGACGCTGTACGCCAAGTTTCGCAAGCTGCGCGCGATTGCATCGCACAGTGCTCGCTCGTCTTCGACGATCAAAATACGCATAACAGTCTCCTTGCACATTTCAAATCGCGCTTAACACGGATTTTATAGCCGATATGGTCCAATGGTCGCGTAACGAAAGGAGTGGTCAGGTTGTTCAAAGCGGTAAAACCCGTGGTACAGGTCGCTTTGTTGATCGTCGGAATTGCCATGGTGTGCTTTGGCGTTATGCGTGGCGAGGCAGATGCCGTGCTGGCCAAAGCGATTAGGCTGTGCTTGGAGTGTATCGGAATTGGATAAAAGAGAAAACACTGCGTCGCATGTTTTGGCTCGATTTCGCGGATTCATTCAGGCGGCGGCGACGCTCGTCACCAACATTCACCTGCCGAACTTTGCCAAAGGCGGCATCTATCAGGGCGCGGGAAAAACCGTCTGCGTGCCTGGACTTAACTGCTATTCGTGCCCCGCGGCATCGGGTGCGTGCCCCATCGGATCGTTCCAGTCGGTAGTAGGTTCATCCAAGTTCAACTTTTCTTACTATGTTACCGGTACGCTCATTTTGCTCGGCGTGCTGCTGGGACGCTTTGTATGCGGCTTTCTGTGCCCGTTTGGCTGGCTGCAGGAGCTGCTTCACAAGATTCCCGGCAAAAAGTTCTCCACGAAAAAGCTCAAGCCGCTCACGTACATCAAGTACGTCGTGTTGCTGTTTGCCGTGGTGCTGCTACCCGTCTTGGTGGTTAACGACGTGGGCATGGGCGACCCGTTCTTTTGTAAGTACATCTGTCCGCAGGGTGTGCTCGAGGGCGCCATTCCGCTGGCCATTGCCAATGCCGGCATTCGATCTGCGTTGGGACAGCTCTTTACTTGGAAACTTGCCGTTCTCATTGCCGTGGTAGTGCTGAGCGTTTTGTTCTATCGCCCCTTCTGCAAATGGATTTGCCCGCTCGGCGCATTCTATGCGCTCATGAATAAGGTGTCCTTGTTGGGGATTCAGGTCGACGCGTGCAAATGCGTCTCGTGCGGCAAGTGTTCAAGGGTTTGTCAGATGGACGTTGATGTGGTCCGGGCGCCCAATCATGCCGAATGTATCCGGTGCGGAAAGTGCATCGGGGCCTGTCCCGTCGATGCCATCAGCTATCGCTATGGCCTGGATGTGTCGGCGGAAAAGCTCCCCTTGACCGCCGATAAAAAGTAAACAAGCTTCGACAATAACGGAGGAATGACTATGAAGCTTTCTAAGATTGCGGCCCTGTTTATGGTGCCGGTGCTGGCCTTGTGTCTTGTGGCGTGTTCGGCGCCTGGTGGCAATGCGAGCGAATCTGCGGGCCCCGATCCTAAGATCGCAGAACTCACTGCGCAGAAGCCGACCAATGCCGACGAGGCCGCCGAGTTGTATGCAAAACTCATGCAAAAGGAGAACGATATCTTTTCGAGTGGTAACGCGCTGTGGGAAAAGGTATTCAATGCGGCAAATAAAGACTCGGCAATGATTGAGGACGGCAGCAATTACGGCGATTTCCTGCTCAAGACCATCGACGGCGCCAAGGATGAGTTCACGGCGGATGAGCTTAAGACGCTCAAGGCCGGTGCACAGCAGATCAAGGAGATCGAGGACAAGCTCGAGAGCTTGGAGAAGGAGTTCCCCGGCTGTGGAAGCACGCCGAGCGCAGGCGAGAGCGTCGACGCTTCGACCGCTGGCATGACGGCTGGTGCCAATGCTTCGAGCGAGGCGACGAAGTTCCCCAGCTTTACGGGCAAGGACCTGGATGGCAACGACGTGAGCAGCGACGAGCTGTTCTCCAAGAACAAGGTCACCGTCATGAACTTCTGGTTCACCACTTGCAAGCCGTGCGTGGGCGAGCTGGGCGATCTTGAGAAACTGAATAAGGAGCTTGCCAAGAAGGGCGGCCAGGTCGTGGGCGTCAATTCCTTTACGCTCGATGGCAACAAGGGCGAGATTGCAGATGCCAAGGACGTGCTGAGCAAGAAGGGCGTGACATATAAGAACATCTGGTTCAAGTCGGATAGCGAGGCCGGTAAGTTTACGTCAAATTTGTTCTCGTTCCCGACAACGTATGTCATCGATCAGAATGGCAACATCGTAGGGGATCCAATCGTGGGAGCCATTAGCTCCGCCGAGCAGCGCGCAGCGCTCGACAAGCTTATCGACCAGGCGATTGCGAATAGCGAGCAGTAAAAAACGCGTAAAGCATCGCGAGGATCGTGTGTCGCTGTGCGGAGTGGTCCGCTGCCTTTCAAGACAAGCTTCACCATATAGAGGTCCCGCTCGGGACCTCTTATTTTAGGCGCCGTCCCGTTCGTTTTTTGATGCGGTTCCCTACATTCCTCACTGGCGCCGGCAAAAAATGGGGATAGAGTAGGACAAACGCGTCGAATACGAACGGCGGGGGAGAGCGGGCGAGGGCGCCCGCGCGGGAGAGGTTGCCGTCCATGCTGGAGCTCAAGGATATTTGCAAAAGGTACGTCACGCAGTCGTTTACGCAGGTGGCGCTCGATAACGTGAGCTTGGCGTTTCGCGACAACGAGTTCGTGGCCATTCTGGGCCCTTCGGGCTCGGGCAAAACTACGATGCTCAACGTCATTGGCGGACTCGATCATTTTGACTCGGGCGATCTGCTCATCGACGGTATTTCGACCAAGGACTTCCGCGACCGCGATTGGGACGCCTACCGCAACAACCGCATCGGCTTTGTGTTCCAGAGCTATAACCTTATTCCGCATCAGACCATCTTGGAAAACGTGGAGCTGGCGCTCACGCTCACGGGCGTTGGCCATGCCGAGCGTCGCCAGCGTGCGCGCGAGGCGCTTGAGGCAGTTGGTCTGGGCGAGCATGTGAACAAGCGTCCGAGCCAGCTTTCGGGCGGACAGATGCAGCGCGTGGCCATTGCCCGTGCCCTGATCAACGACCCCGAGATCGTGTTGGCAGACGAGCCGACCGGCGCCCTGGACTCGACGACGTCCGTGCAGGTCATGGACTTGCTCAAGGAGGTTGCGCGCGACCGCCTGGTCATCATGGTCACGCACAACCCCGAGCTGGCGTACCAGTACGCCACGCGCATCGTCAATCTCGCAGATGGAAAGATCACCGACGATTCCGACCCCTTCGACGCCGCTGGGGCTGCGCGTCGCGAAGCCAAGCCCACGCGCAAAACCTCGATGAGCTTTGTGACGGCGCTGGGGCTTTCGGCACGCAACCTCATGACCAAGAAGGGCCGTACGGCTATGACGGCATTCGCGGGCTCGATCGGTATTATCGGCATCGCGGCGATTCTGGCGCTCTCCAACGGCGTGAACAACTACATCAAAAAGGTCGAGGAGGATACGCTCTCGAGCTATCCGCTCACCATCTCCAAGCAGGATTACGACCTGTCGTCCATGATGGGTGGGCAGGAGGCCGCGGAGGATGACGGGGGAGCGAGCAGCGCCTCCGCCGGTGCGGACAGTTCGGCTAAGAAGTCCGATAAGATTCCCGTGGTCACGGCCGTAAAGGATATGTTTGCGAGCGTTAAGTCCAACGATATGACGAGCTTTAAGGCGTGGCTCGACGATGGCGGCGACGGCATCGACAAAGAGGTCAACGCCATTCAGTACAGCTACGGCGTGACGCCGGTCGTGTATCGCGCGGGCAAGGGCGACGAGAAGCCCGTGCGCCTGGTGCCCAACGCGATGACCGAGGCTATGAGCGGAGGCGCGAGCTCGGCGGCAACGGTGAGCATGGAGTCCATGGGGACCTCGGTCTTCAACGAGATGATTGACGACCAGAGCCTGCTCGACAGCCAGTACGACGTCGTCGCCGGTCATTGGCCTACGTCTGCCAACGAGGCCGTGATGGTGCTTTCGAGCCGTGGCACGGTGGGCGACTATACGCTCTATAGCATCGGCGCGCTGGATATCAATGAGCTCAACGACCTGGTCAACAGCGCCATGACGGCCGATGGCGAGGTCGAAACGCCCGAGACCGCCGCCGACTTTACCTACGACGATGCGCTGTCCACGACGTTTAAGGTGTTGTCGCCGGCCGATGCGTATCGCAAAAACGAAGAGACCGGTATGTGGACCGATATGTCTGGCGACACCGACTTTATGGCAGCCAAGGTTGCCGACGGTATCGACGTGCGCATTGTGGGCGTGGTGCGTCCCAACGAGACTGCCAATGCCAGTGCGCTGTCCCCGGGTATTGCCTATACGCATGCGCTAACTCGTGAGCTTATGGAGCGCGCTGCCGAATCTCAGATTGTGCAGGAGCAGCTCGCCCATCCCGAGACGGATGTCTTTACGGGCAAGTCTTTCGATGAACTGCAGGGCGAGGCCAAGCAAGGCGTGGATTTGGGCAGCATGTTCAGTGTGGACGAGGCGGCGCTCAAGAGCGCGTTCTCGTTCGATGCGTCTGCGCTCTCGGGTGTTGCCGGCGGTATGGACCTGTCGGGTCTTGATTTGTCCGGGCTGGATATTGACCTTTCGGGCGTTGGTAGGGACATCGACTTCAGCGACATCATGGCCAAAGCGCCAACCCCAGATTTCTCGGGCGTCTTTGACGGTCTGGAACTCACGCCCGAGCAAATGCAGCAGGTGGGAACGCTTGCCAACCAGCTGTTTGAGGGCTTTTTGCAGTCTGATCAGTTTAAGGCGCTGACACCCGATGATCTTAAGGACGCGTCAAAGCTTGCCGCCGCGTTCTCGACGTATCTTGAGAGTGATACGGCAGCCCAGCAATACCTGGCTCAGCTCAAGGCACTCGGTGGCGATGCCCTGGCCGAGCGCCTGCAGCGGGCGATGACCGACTATGTGCAAAAGCAGCTGGCTCCGTATCTGCAGCAGGCTATGGATCAGATGATGAAGTCGATCAGCGATCAGATTGCGGCGACGGTGTCAGCTCAGCTCAAGGCAGGCGCAGCAGGGCTCATGGGCCAGATGGCGACGCGGATGTCGTCGAGTTTTGCTAGCTTGGCGAGCGCCATGCGCGTGGATGCGAGTGCCTTTGCTCATGCCATTCACTTCAACATGGACGCCGAGGACCTGAGCTCGCTCATGATGAGCTATGCGAAGGCATCGAAACTCACCTACGACAACAACCTGACCACGCTGGGCTATGCAGACGAGGCAGACCCCATCTCGGTCAAGATTTTCCCGCGTGACTTTGAGGCTAAGGAGCGTGTGCTCGATCACATCGATGCGTACAACAAGCAGGTCAAAGCCGTCGGCCACGATGAGCAGGCGATCTCGTACACCGACTACATGGGTATCATCATGGGCTCGGTGACCGACATCGTGAACACCATCAGCTTGGTGCTCATCGCATTCGTGAGTATCAGCCTGGTGGTGAGCTCCATCATGATCGGCATCATCACCTACATCAGCGTGCTGGAACGCAAAAAGGAGATTGGCATCCTGCGTGCGATCGGTGCGTCGAAGCGTAACGTGGCCAACGTATTCAATGCCGAGACCTTTATCGAGGGCCTCATTGCCGGCGTCTTCGCCATCGTCGTCGTGGTGGCTGTGAGCTTTCCGGTTAATGCCTGGGCGCTTACTGCCAAACAGGTACCCAATC
Source organism: Collinsella sp. CLA-JM-H32B (assembly GCF_040098065.1). Lineage (NCBI taxonomy): Bacteria > Bacillati > Actinomycetota > Coriobacteriia > Coriobacteriales > Coriobacteriaceae > Collinsella > Collinsella sp. CLA-JM-H32B. Next base: position 348,621 of record NZ_JBBNNA010000001.1, read on the forward strand.
TGATGAGCCTGCCCGTGCAGGATGCGCTGGTGCTCATTGCGATTTCTGTGTTGCTAACGGTCGTTGCCGGCCTGCTGCCCGCTCGCAGCGCGTCCAGGAAGGATCCCGTGGAGGCCCTGCGCTCTGAATAATGTGACAAGGGACGGTCCCTTTGTCACATTGAGGGCCTTGCGGAATCGGGGTCTAATACTTTTTCGAGAAGTGAACGAGTCAAAATGGACCCCCGAAGCGTCGACACTTTTGAGATGCAATTTCCTGCGGTTTTGATTGTTGAATCCTGCGGTTTTGGCGTCAGAAAATGTCGATGCTTCGGGGGTCCAAAAACGGTCGTTCACTTCTTGGAAAAGTATTAGACCTCGAGATATAGACGATGTTTGCGAGCGGCAATTAGGGCGTAAGCCTTTAGTTCTTCTTTGCAGAGAGCATGAGCCTAATTTCCGGGTGGGTGTATTCGTCGAACTCTTCCTTGGGCTCGGTGTCAAAGGTGTAGTACGACTTGATAGATTCGTCCTCCGTCTTGATGCTGATTTCTTCATATAGGGATCCGGCTAAAAATGCCTGTTTAAATTCATCCGACAGGCTGCATGGCGTGAGGAGGTCCGGTGTGGCAACGGAAATGTCCAACCCGTTGAGCGGGGCGCAGAGCGTCGCGATATCCTGCTCGGCGCGGGCGAGGTCGTCTGCAAGGCTTGCCTCGGGGTCGATCTGACTGATGTAATCGACGTCCGTGAGCATGCCGTCTGCATCAAAAGAAAGGTAGACATAGGCTGCTTGAGCGCCGAGGTCATTGTCGCGTAGATAGCCGATTATGCGGTAGCCGTAGTCGTGATACGACTCGTATGGGTCGTCTGCCGCGACGCGTTCGCACACGGGCTCCAAGGCATCTTGCGCGATGGCGAGCTGCTCGGCGGCTGCAGCCTTTCTTACCTGAAGCTCGTTATTTCCCTGGACAAACTGCGGGATGTAGACGCCAAGCAGCACAATGGCGGGCACTGCGATGAGCACGATAATCTGTTTCTTGGCGCTCGGAATCACAACGCCGTATGCGGCCGCCATGGCCTCGGCATTGCTCGAGGTTTCGGCCAGCACGTCTGCCGCCGTGGCGACTGCCCCTACGGCGCCGGCGACCTCCGCGGCGCCGCCCAGGTTGCGCGCGAGATCGTTATCACTGTTCTTGAGCAGGTGGCCGGCAGCTTGCGTGGCGAGCACACCGGCGACCTCCGCGGAGCGGTCTTTGTTGGTCTGGGCCACCGCAAGCCTGCCCTGCAGCTCCTTCCACTGTTTGCCCTGCATTCCAAAGCGCGGCGCAAGAGCGCAATAGCAAAAGATGGCGAGTTCGATTGCGGTGAGTGCGATGGCGGTATATATGCCCGCGGGTTGGAATTCCTTTTGATGGAACGCGATATCGTTGATCATTTGGAGCGGCAACATCAATAGGCATGCTACGAACGACATGACGAGTGCGGTCGCTGCGATTTTGGGGTATGTGCAGTACCGCTGGATGCGTTTCTTTTCTTGCTCGGTGAGCTGCTGCATGGGGCCTCGACTCTCATCGTTTTTCGGGGGCGATGCGCACACGCTCTTGAGTATAGATGAGTGGAGGATGTCTGTTGTTCATACATGGCGGTCAACAGCGTGCTGTTGGTGCTCGCTTGATCGTGGGCGCCATTCACCTTCGTTGCACAGCGACGACTGGTTGGCTGGTTGGCGTCAAGTAACCGCCTCCGCCTTGTGGGCCGCCTCAAGGACAAGGCATAATGCATGTGACAAAGGGGCAGTCCCTTTGCCGCATTGATCTGAGAGTAGATGTTGATGATTCTATCGTTGGCCCCCATGGAGGGGATTACCGGGCATGTGTTCCGTCGCGTGCATGCGGAGTGCTTCGGCGCACTCGATTGCTATTACACGCCGTTTTTGCCGCCGCCGCGGGTGGGCAACCGCTTTGGCGGCAAGGCGTTTAAGGAGATCGATCCTGCCAATAACCAGGGGCTTAACGTAGTGCCTCAGCTGATGTCCAAGAACGCGGACGAGTTTGTGTGGGCGGCACAGGTGCTCGCCGACATGGGCTATCGCGAGGTCAATCTCAACTTGGGTTGCCCCTCGGGGACGGTTGTCGCCAAGGGCAAGGGCTCGGGTTTCTTGCGTAATCTCGACGAACTTGAGGTGTTCTTGAGCGACGTGTGCGAACGCTCGCCGTTGCCGGTATCGGTCAAGACCAGGCTGGGGCTGGAGAGCGATGACGAGTATGAGCGCGTGCTCGATCTGTATTGCCGCATACCGTTGGCAGAGCTGATCGTGCACCCGCGCGTGCAAAAGGACCGCTATACGGGCACGCCGCGCAAGGAGTTCTATGGCGAAACGCTGGAGCGCGCGCCGTTTCCGGTCGCCTATAACGGTGACATTTTTGATCTTGAGGATATGGACGCGCTGGTGGAGGCTTATCCCGGCACGCGCCATGTGATGTTGGGGCGTGGCCTGCTCGCGAACCCCGCGCTGGCTCGCAGGGTCAAGGGCGGCCCAGCGGCAACGGCTGCTGAGCTGCAGCGCTTCCACGACACGCTGTTTGCGGCATATGCAGAAGAGATTGGCGGCAATGCGGTCTTCCGCATGAAGGAGTGGTGGTTCTACGCCAAGTGCGCTTTCGCTGATCCCGCTACCGTCCACAAGATCGTGCGCAAGACCAAAAAGGTTGACGAATACCGCGCCGCCGTCGAGCGCGTCTTTCGCGAGCAGCCACTTGCACCCATAGCCCGCTTCCACGGCTAGTTAGCCATTGGGGACGTTCTTTAACGACTAGTCATTTAAGAACGTCCCCAACGACTATGTAGCAAAAAGCTGTACACCAGCATCCAAAGATGTCGAAAATGTCGACTTTGGATGCTGGCGTACATGTTTGGGTTCGGCGGGGGAGCGGTGCCTAGGCAATCATTGCATCAAGTGTTATGAGTTCCCTGAGCCGTTCCGTGCGCGTTTGCCCATGGCGTTTGGCTTTTTCGTCAAACGCCTCAAGAACCGATTCGCCCACACGTGCCGACAAGACAGCGCTCGGCTCATCAGAGATCGGCGGCCTTCCCAGCTTAACGGTGCGGCCTTTCGGCCATTCATCTTTTTCGTAAGCTTCCGCGGCTTTCTCTAACTCTCCAGGGGCAAATCCCATCATTTTTTCAAGCTGCTCAGCATCCATGGCGCCTCCTATCGATCGACATAATGTCGAGCGCTGGTTCTCGGATTCCCTTTTTTGTATACAGTTTTGTAGACAAAAATACAAGCAGTTTATCGGGCTAATTAGCTTGTTTTGATCCGCCTGCTCGATAGGAAATGAGCATTGACGGCTTCGATACTCCTTTGCTTTTCAGCTTGGAATTTGGATGCTCGTTGAACTTCCGTAGGGGAGCGTTTTATTAAGCTATCGAGATTCTGGGCAGGAGCTCTCACCGGTCTTCGATAGTGGGACCAGCTTAATTCGCGACACAGTGTGTCGCGAATTGGAGTAGTCGTTGGGTGTCCTTCAATGGCTAGTCATACAAGAACGTCCAAGTGCCGGATTTTGTCATTTAGTGTCGTTCTCAGCGACTATTCTGGAGGGTCGTGGTCAAAAAAGGGCAAATATGAGTACTGTTGCAATTATGGTTGCATTTATTTTGCTATAAATAGTAGCTCCTGATGAGATTTGTTCCCATTAAGAGCTACGTTTATTGAACATATGAGGAGAAATAACGTCGTCTGCGGACGAGTGGAACGTTGAATAGTTCCTGAAATGATCAAAATTGCTGCTACTAAACAGGTAGTAGTACTCATATTTGCCCTTTTTTGACCATAGCTCCCTCGGAAACTCTTTCCCGAGGCATCAAACAGCCATAATCCAAAGGTCGCCTCAAACAATTAGCCGGTTAAGAGCGTCCATGGCTACCCAAAAGTTGTACGCCAGCATCCAAAGATGTCGAAAAAAGTCGACTTTGGATGCTGGTGTACATGTTTAGGCCGTATGAGGTGGGGTCTTGGACGGACGGGATGCGCGTGCTAGAGCAGGTTCTTCTGTACCCATGCGATGATGTCGCTCGACTCGTAGAGTGGTTTGCCGTCGATGAACAGGCAGGGAACCTGGCGTTTTCCGCCGATGGAGATGAGTGTCTGTTCGGCATCGGAATCGGTCGAGATATTGCGCTCGGGAATGGTCACGCCGTTATCTGCCAGAAAGCGCTTGACCTTTATGCAATACGGGCAGCCGGTCATAACGTAGAGCACGAGCTCGTGATCAGTAGCCATGGGTCTCCAATCGGTTGAGGTTTTGATTGAAATACCCAAAGCCGCCGCGGTCTATGCGCGCGTCAACGACGACTCGATGGCCTGAACTAGAAACGCCGTGGCTCCGGTGCCGCATGGCTTGTCGTAGTAGTCGATAAAGCGCTGATCGGCGAGGTAGCCGTGGGCGAGCCCCAGATAGGCCTCGTCTTGGGGCTCGCTGCCCCAGTTGAGAGCTATCCAGCGGTGATGCATCGCGACGAGCTTGCGAGCCTCGCTTCCATCCGCATCGCCGTCGCCCATGGCAATCGAGAGCTGACCCAGAATAGCGCGTTCAAGTTCCTTCATGTCGGTCCATGTCTGAGGATCCATGTCCAGTAACGTTTCGTTTGCTGCATCGATAGCCTCATTGCCATAGCGCGCCCGCGCCTCGGCGCCGTAGCGCTCTTCGTTTTCCTGCACGTTGTGCCAGCGCTCCAGTTGCGGCAGGACGGCGCCCATGAGCGAGACGGCTTCGTCGAGCGACATGCCGGTGTTTTGCGCCAGCCGCGGGGCACAATCCTCAATCATCGCCTCCATGGTGGTGTCGTAGGTGTACTTGCCGTGGTCGTAGCACCACTTGCAGTAATGGTCGGTCGTGGCGCCCGTGGCGTCGGTGCCGCAGTCGTCGGGCGTGAGTATCATGCCGCAGCTCTGGCAATAGTGCTCGGGCATTTCGAGCAGGTGGGGCAGGGGCTCGCCGGTCACGGCGGCAATGAGTTTCATCATGTCGATGCCCGGTGTGACCTCGCCGCGTTCCCAACGGCTGATGGCCTGGCGTGTGACGAAGAGCTTAGCGGCGAGCTGCTCCTGAGTAAGGTGATGGGCGCGACGGATGGCAATGAGCTTTTCTGCAAAGGCCATAGCGGCTCCTTTCTGCTGGTTGATGGCTTAAGCATACGCGGCGGCAGGCGCCCTTCCAAGCAACCGTTGGTTGCGCGACGGGAGACCGCGGCGAAGAATTGCGCGCAATGCCCCACGCCTCCATGCCGTACAATGACCGGCATGGAACCTATTGCACACATACATACCGACCTGCCGCAGAAGTTCGGCATTCCGCGCAACAGCTTTTTGGCGCCTCATCTGCAGGGACGCATCGTTTTTGAGCCGGAATTTGCCTCCAACGCAGCAGTTGAGGGCCTGGATTCCTTCTCTCACTTATGGCTGCTGTGGCGCTTCGAAAACGGAACGCCCGGCGGCACGGCTAAGGACATAGCTGCCGATGCCAAGTCGCAGGACAGGTCCGGCACCAACGTCAAGTGGTCGAAAACCGTGCGCCCGCCGCGTTTGGGTGGAGCCGAGCGCGTGGGCGTGTTTGCCACGCGCAGTCCGTTTCGCCCTAATCCCATCGGTCTCACCTGCGTCAAGCTCGATCGTGTCGAGTTCACCGATGATGGCCCCATCATTCATGTGCTGGGGGCCGACCTGCGCGACGGCACGCCCATCTACGACATTAAGCCCTACATTCCGTTTGCGGACTGTCACCCGGATGCAACGGGCGGCTGGATTGAGGATGCTCCGTGGCAAGAGCTCGATGTTGAGTTCCCGCAGGCTCTTCAAGACATGGTCCCGCCCGCAAAGCTCCCCGGTCTGGTCGAGGTTCTTCGCCAAGATCCGCGCCGCGCGGGCAGCAAGCACGAGCCAAACCGCGTCTATCATCTGGCCTTCGCCGGGCTTGACATATCTTTTACGGTCGATAAAACCCAGCTAACCGTGGTCGCCGTCAACGACGCGCAAGACTAACCAGCCATTCGTCCGCACCCGTCAAATTAAGCGCCAAACCCCATGCCAAAATCGCCCGTGCTGGTGGACAATAACGCCTACCAAAACAATCACTTTGCACGGGAGTTCAGCATGAAATACGACTTTAGCTCGCTTATCGACCGCCACGGCATGGACTCCATCGCCGTTGACTCTTGGGGCGAGATCCCCGGCATGGCTCCGAACGCACCCGACGAGGGCTTCGACCGCATTCCCATGTGGGTGGCCGACATGAATTTCGCCACGGTGCCCACGGTCCAGGAGCACATCATTCAGCGCGCTCAGCATCCCATGTTTGGCTACTTTAACCCGCGCGCCGAGTACTTCGACCGCATCATCGAATGGCAGAGCCGCCGCAATGGCGTCGAGGGCCTGCGCCCTGAACATATCGGCTACGAAAACGGCGTGCTGGGCGGTGTCGTGTCGACGCTGCGCGCGTATGTCCAGCCGGGCGATGCAGTGCTGGTCCATAGCCCCACCTACATTGGTTTTACCAAGTCCATCGAAGCTGCGGGCTATCGCATTGTCCACAGCCCGCTTAAACTCGACGACCAGGGCGTGTGGCGCATGGACTTTGAGGACATGGAGTGCAAACTCGCCCAAAACCACATCCATGCCGCGGTGTTCTGCTCACCGCACAATCCCTGCGGCCGCGTATGGGAGCGTGACGAGATCGAGCGCGCCATGGACATCTACCGCCAGCACGATTGCGTGGTGATCTCGGACGAGATTTGGTCCGATATCATCCTGCCGGGACACAAGCATATTCCGACGCAGTCGGTAAGCGAGGACGCCCGCATGCGCACGGTTGCCCTCTATGCGCCCAGCAAGACGTTCAACCTGGCGGGCCTGGTCGGCAGCTACCACATCATCTATAACGAGACGCTGCGCGACCGCGTGTACGCCGTGTCCGACAAGACCCACTACAACGAGATGAACGTCCTCTCTATGCATGCGCTTGTCGGTGCCTACCAGCCGCAGGGCTACGAGTGGGTGGACGAGCTCAACCAGGTGCTTGCCGGCAATATCGAGTACTTCTGCAATTACGTGGACGAGCATTTTGAGGGCGTGTCCTATTCGCGTCCGCAGGGCACGTACATGGTGTTTCTGGACTGCACCGAGTGGTGCCGCGAGCATGGCCGCGATATTCAGTGGCTGCTCGACGAGGGGGCGCGCGTAGGCGTGGGATATCAGGACGGCCGCCCGTTCCACGGGCCCTGCCACATTCGCGTGAATCTGGCGCTGCCGCTTTCGCGCGTAAGGGAAGCGTGCGACCGCCTGGACCGCTACGTTTTTAATGCACGGTAAGTGAGCACTGCATGCGGGGTCTTCTGCCAAGTCGGCTGGAAGGCCCCGTGTGGTAAGGCATCTGTAACCATTGGGCGCAGACCTGCTGCGGAGGTTTATTTTTCCTGAATCTGCTTGCCGCAAAGATGCTCAATCGAAATCTCGTAGAGTTGGACGCCCTTGATGTCTTTGGCGATTTCCTCCTCGACTTCTTCGGCAGAAGGGTAGTACTTAAGCGCGAGCTGGCGGACTTTGTCCTCGATAAGCGCGGGGGTGTCATTCGCCAGGCGACAGCGGCCAAAGACCACGGTGCTCATAACGTAGGGAGCCCAGTCACCGTCCTGGTACCACTCGTTGCCGTAAACGGTAAAGCAGACCTTGTCATCGCGCTTGAGTGCGTCGACCTTGTGGCCGGCCTTGGCGCCATGGAAATAAATCTTGTCGTGCTCGGCGTCAAAGAAGTAGTTGACGGGAATGGCGTACGGGTAGCCATCGTCGCCGTTGACGGCAAAGACGCCGCGCTTGCAGGTAGCGAGCAGTTCGCGCGCTTCTTCGTCGGTGATGGCGCGCTTCTTTCGACGTAAGGGCCTAAACATCGTTGGCTTCCTTTCTGGTCGTGCGTGGTGGTTGAGCACAAACTATAGCGAAACGGATCCGTTTTTCTTGATGCGGGCGAGCATGTTTTTGAGCTTGTTAAAGTCGAGCGGTTTGGACAGATGGGCGTTCATACCGGCGTCGTGTGCCGCCTTGGCGTCCTCGGCAAAGGCATTGGCGGTGAGCGCGATGATGGGGATATCGGCTGCATCGATCTTCTCGCTCAGACGAATCGCGCGGGTCGCCTCGTAACCATCCATTCCCGGCATCATGATGTCCATCAGAATCGCATCGAAGCTGCCGGCGGGACGGCCAACGTATAGGTCGACCGCTTCGTTGCCATCGGCGGCGCGAGTTACGACAATGCCTTCGCTTTCGAGCAGCGCCTGGGCAATCTCGGCATTCAATTCGTTGTCTTCGGCGAGCAGCACGTTCATGTCGGCGAGCGAGCAGTCGAGCGCCCTCTCGACCGTATCTGCCCGCGTCTGAGGGTTCTTGTCGATATCGAGCGGAATCTGGACGTTGAACGTACTTCCCACGTCAACCTCACTCGAAATCTCAATCGTACCGCCCATCAGTTCAATAAGCGACTTGACGATTGGCATGCCCATGCCGGTTCCTTGGAACCTGCTGCGCGCATCGTCGCCTTCTTGGGCAAACGGCTCATAGATATGCTTTAAAAACTTGGGAGTCATGCCAATGCCGGTATCCGAAACGCTAAAGCAAAAGAGCGCGCGCCCGTTATCGAGTGGCTTGGTCTTTGAACTAAAGGTGACGGAGCCGCCGTGCTTGTTGTACTTAATGCTGTTGTCTAACAGGTTGATCATGATCTGTCGGATATGGGTGGGACTGCCGATCATGTATGGCCCCGTGGCGTACGGCAGACTATTGTCCTGCATGGTGATGCCGTTACTGGACGCGCGGAGCTTGCACAGCACCAGCGTATTGTCACAGAGCTCTTTGAGGTTAAAAGGCGTATGCTCCAGTGTTAGCTTGCGGTCTTCGATTTTGCCCATCTCGAGGATGTCGTTGATCAGCGAGAGCAGGTGATTGGCGGCAACGCGCGCCTTGGCACGGCTCTCGCGGGCGACCTGGATATCGCCTTCCTTCAATTCCTCGATCTCGATAAGGCCCAGGATACCGTTGAGCGGCGTTCGGATGTCGTGGCTCATGCGCGTGAGGAATGCCGTCTTAGCGGCGTTGGCAGCATCGGCTTTTTTGCGCTCGGTTCGAGCGCGTGCGAGCGCCCAGATGAGCAGGACGATGCCGACCGACAACATACCGATGAGGGTAGCTGCAACGGCGGCACGGTTGCGATAAAGGAATTGAAGCGTGTTTGATTCCTGGGCCGTGTACGACGTGGAGGAGTAATTGCTTGCGGAGAGCGATTCTCCGGCATTGATGATGCCCTTGTTGATGATTCCCAGCAGCTCGGGCTTTCCGCGCGAAATCCAGCACGAGAGCTCACAGGTGTCAGGGAGCTCGACCGTCTCGTAGCCTTCGAGATCATGACGATCGCCGATGGTTTTTATGCGTGAGCTGGGAGCACGATGCAGTGCGCCGTTCCCTTCCTGAGGGCGTCGAACGCTTCATCGTCGGATTGGTATTCGGTCACGGTCGCTGTGGGGAACAGACTTTCAAGTACATTTTGGTTGACAAACGATGATTTGGTGCAGGCGATGTTCTGAAGGTCTTTGTTCAGATTGCCGTCGGTGTGGATGGCGGTGAGGGACACGGTCCCCAACGATACCGACTGCACAACGCCTGATTGCTCGGCAAACCAGTAATCTCGGTATACCGGCAGCGCAACGTCTATGCTTCCCTTTGACAGGGCCTTTGACATCATCTTGTAGCTATCAAAGGGGACGGTTTTGACCGTAATGCCAAATTTATCGTGCAGCGTCGTCGCAAGCGATGCGAGCGAGCCTTCCATTTCGCCGTTTTCGTCTTCGTTGCAGTAGGGGAGTTTGCCCGTAATGTAGCCGAGCGTGATGGTGTTGCCATTTGCTTTGAGCCAGGAACGTTCGGGGCCGTTGAGCGATGATGAACCGCTGCTTTGGGCCGAGTAGTTAGATTTGACTTCGTCGATATAGCGTGGGTTGACGCGGGCGATTGCCGACATGGCGGCATTGATGTCGTCCATCAGGTCGGGGCGGCTTTTGGGGACGGCAAAATAGTAGTCGCTCGAACCAATGTAGAACATGGGGGAGGCGCTGGGCGACGAGGTCGTGTCGTTCATGATGATGGCATCGACCTCGTTGTTTGCGAGCGCGTCAAAGAGGGCACTGCCAGTGTCGATTTCTTTATAGGTGCAGGTAATGCCTTCGTTGGCGAGCCACTGCTGGCCAACGAAGGTTTGCATGACGCCGGAGTTGCAACCGATAGTGAGACCCTGGAGCGCTTGGGGGTCACCCTTGGCCAGATCGTCGCGATCGGGCTTGGCGTAGATGTAGTAGCGCTCGGTGCCCTCGGGGTTCGAGGAAAAGAGCAGCTTTTGGGCGCGTTCCTCGGAGTAGGAGATGTTGGGCATGAGGTCGATTTCGCCTGCCTCGAGCATGTCCATAAGCTCGGTGAAGGTGCCGGAGATGTATTCGTACCGCCAGCCGGGCGTGTAGTACGACAGGGTCTGGAGGTACTCGTAACCCCATCCCGAGAGACGCTCGCCGGGGGTGCCGTCCTGGAAGCCCTCGTTGTTGACGAGCCAACCAACGCGGACCGTCTTGACTGGCTGGCTAGAGTCAGCGGCAAAAGCCTGGACAGGCGCGATAGAACTCAGCACGGCAAGCGCGGCGAGCACAATGGCCAGGGCGCGACATATAACTGAACGAAGGACAGTGGCAGCTCTCACATGCAATCCTAACGAATCGAGACATTACCGCATAAGGATACCAGCTCAGCCCGCCCAGTCGGCAGCTGCACCGCTAAACGCTCCCGCCCGGCAGTCATTGGGGACGTTCTTAAACGACTAGTCATCGGGGACGTTCTTGTTTGACTAGTCATTTAAGAACGTCCCCAATGACTAGTTCCGTTTGCGGGGGAGGCGTGGGACAATACCGAGCGAACGTGATTGGGCGTCTGGGAAAAGGGGTCGCGATGAAAAAGCTCAAGACGCTTGCTGACGTGTTACGCCAGGCGGGCTTCGTGCGCATTACGGAGCTGTTCCTCGTCTTTTACCTGCTGTGCTCGACGGCCGTCTGGTTGTCCGAGCCTACGACCCTCACGTTTGGCGATGGGCTCTGGTTTAGCTTTGAGACGGTCTCGACGATCGGCTTTGGCGACATCCCGGCCGAGACACCGGTTGCCCGCGCTATTACCGTCGTCTTGAGCGTCATCAGCATCTTCTACATCGCCATGCTCACGGGCGTGGCGGTGAACTACTGCAATACGCTTATCAAGATGCGTCAAAAGGACACCATGGCTCGTTTTATGGACGATCTTGAGCATTTGGAAGAGCTCGATCGTGACGAGCTCGCCGATCTGTCACGCCGCGTGCGCGAGTATCGTCGACGCCAGCGCTAAGACGAACGTCGTGCGCCACAACAGGGGGACAAATATGAACATCACCGTGTACCTGGGTGCCAACACTGGCAATGACCCGGCATTTCTGCCCGCGGTACAGGAGCTGGGCAACTGGATTGGCGCCAACGGACACGCGCTGGTATACGGCGGGTCCAAATCGGGCCTGATGGGCGCGCTCGCCGATAGCGTGCTCGATGCCGGCGGACACGTGACGGGTGTTGAGCCGAGCTTTTTTATCGAGGCCGAGTTTCAACATGACGGCATCGACGACCTTATCGTGACGAGCGATATGGCCGAGCGCAAAGCCAAGATGATTGAGCTCGGCGATGTGTTCATCGCCTTTCCCGGCGGGACGGGCACGCTCGAGGAGATTGCCGAGGTCATGTCCGCTGTGTCGTTGGGGCACCTGAGTGCTCCGTGCATCCTGTATAACCTGGACGGTTACTACAACGACCTCAAGGCGCTGCTCGGGCACATGATTGATAAGGGCCTATCGAGCCCGCAGCGCCAGCAAGGTATCTACTTTGCCGACGATTTGCGCGAGATTGCCTCGATTATCAACGGATAAGTCTTGAGCTTGCCCCACTATGGCTCCCAATGGTGCCGTTCGCGGCGCAGACGGTTGGCTCGTTCGGGCAACGCTCACTCTACAATAAAACGTAACTATGTCGACTTTGACCGCGGGAGGACCCGATGGATAACCTTGCCAAACCCAAAAACCGCGCGCTGTTTTTACTTAGCGTTGCCGTGACCGGTGCGTTCGCAGGTGCCGCGGTCTGGCTGTTCTTTTTTGCGATGGAGCACGGTATCGACTATCTATGGACCGAGATTCCGCACGCGCTGGGCGTCTCTTCGCCCGAGCTTGCCAGCGGCCCGTTTGGCTTTTTGCCGTACCCGTTTTTTGTCTGCCTGCTGGGCGGCCTGTTAATCGGTCTGTACGAAAAGATGACAGGCACCAAGACCGATGACCTCAACCAGGTGATGGCTAAGGTTAAGCAAGACGGGCGCTACCCGTACGACAACCTGGGCAAGCTTTCGCTCGCGGCATTGCTGCCGCTGCTGTTTGGCGGAAGCATTGGACCGGAGGCCGGCCTGACCGGCGTTATCGCGGGTCTGTGCAGCTGGGTCGGCGACCGTACGCGTCGCTTTGGCGCCGAGTTTAGGGAGCTCACGCTGCTGGGTACCCAGGCTGCCCTGACGGCGCTCTTTACTGCGCCCGTCTTTGGCTTTGTGGCGCCGCTTGCCGGTAGTGCCGACGGCGACGAGGGCTCCGCGTCCGGCGAGATCACCATCAAGCTGCCCAAGGCGCAAAAGACGGTGGTCTACGGTATTGCGATTGCCGGCGGTCTGGGTGCCTACCTGCTGCTTGGCCAGCTTGTGGGCGGCGGCATGGGCATGCCCAGGTTCGAGTCCGCCGAGGTGGGCAACCTAGAGCTTACCTGGCTCGTCCCTCTGTCGTTGATCGGAACAATCTGCGGCTGGCTGTACTTTGTCTCTGAGCACGCGAGCGAAGCGCTTGCCCATGCAATAGGGGAGCGTCCTGTCGTCAAGGCCATGCTAGCCGGTCTGGCGCTCGCCATCTGCGGCACGGTCCTGCCCTACACCATGTTTGCCGGCGAGACCCAGGCCGACGTGCTCATGGAAACCTACTTGACCATTCCCGCCGGCGTGCTTATCGCGACCGGTCTGGTCAAGGCCATGCTGACCCCCGCCCTCATCAACCTTGGTTGGCGCGGCGGTCACTTCTTCCCGGTTATCTTCTCGGGCGTAAGCCTGGGCTACGGACTGGCCATCCTCACCGGCGCCGATCCGGTCTTTTGCGTCGCCGTCTGCACGGCATCGACGATGGGCGCCGTCATGCGCCAACCCGTTATGGTCGTGGGCTTGTTGCTCATGTGCTTCCCGCTCAAAGGCATCGTCTGTATGATCATCGCCGCCGTCATCGCCGCCGGCATTCCGCTGCCCAAGTCGCTGCGCAAGTAGCACGGTGGCGCACGGTCGATACAAGCACCCTAGGCCCGGTGTGGCGCTGTGTCATGGATTTGCGAGCGCCTAGATCTCGCTCGGAATCGGCGCTATTTCCAAACCGCGAGCGCGGCGGTGCCCAGTACGATGAGGGCGAGACCGATAGCGCTGCGTCGCGAGACTTTTTCGTTGAATGCCAGGCGCGCAAATAGTACCGATACGACAATCGATAGTTTGTCGATCTGCACCACGACGCTCACCTGGCCTGTGGCGATGGCGTAGTAGTATAGCAGCCACGATGCGCCAGTCGCAATGCCCGATGCCGCGAGAAATACGAGTTCATAGCGGTCTACGTGCACGGCTTGGCCCATCTTGCCTTTAGCTGCCACGATTGCCCATGCCATAACCAGTACCACACAGGTACGGATTGCCGTGGCCAGGCTGGATTCGACGCCTTCGATGCCAGCCTTGGCAAGGATGGACGTGAGCGCCGCGAACACGGCGGCGCCGAGGGCGTAAGCGAGCCAGGTCCGGTCTTGCTGCTGCTCGGGTCCGGCAGACTGCTTCTTCTCGATCATTAAAAACGTGCCGAGGGTGATGACAGCGGTTCCCACGAGCTTAACCGCAAGGTTGCTCGTCTCGCCAAAAAGTACGATGGCGATCAGTGCGGCGAGTACGGTGCTCATCTTGTCGACCGGTACGACCTTATTGACGTCTCCGATGCCCAACGCCTTAAAGTAACAGATCCACGAAGCACCGGTAGCGAGTCCCGAGAGGACGAGAAAGAGCCAGGATCTGGGTTCGATGCTGCCGATGGTTCCAATGGATCCAGAAATGCCCGCCATTGCCCAGGCGAAAACGAGCACCACGCAGGTGCGAATGGCCGTCGCGACATCGGAGTCGGTCTGCTTGATGCCGCATTTGGCCAGGATAGATGTGATGCCGGCAAAGAAAGCCGACACAAATGCTGCTGCGACCCACGACACGGGTGAAATGCCTCCCCAAAGAACGACCGCGCCAGATTTACGGCGCTCGTCCGATGATACCGTCCCGCCATGAAGCTTTGATATCGCTGTGGTGAGACAGGGGCCATAGTTCGAGAGGGCATTTGGTTAAGGCTCGAATCGAAGGTGAATGGTTTTCCGCGAAGTGAACGAGTAAATCTGGACCCCTGGAACATGCACACTTTTTTCGAACAAAACTGCAGGATTCTTAGACAAAAACCGCAGGAATTGAGTCCTTAAAAATGTCGATGCTACAGGGCACTGTTTTTACTCGTTCACTTCTCGGAAAAGTATTCACCTTCGATATGCTGACGGTGTCTTTTTGGTTGCCAAGAACTAGACGGCCTGCTGTGAGGGGCGGTGGTGACGCTATGCCGCCTTGTTTCATTGAAAAAATAAGCGGGGTACCACCTAAGCTTTTTTAGCTGTCGATTACAGGTCGCGTACTCGATAAACCTTGGTGCTGACGGTGCAGCTGATTGCACATAGCGCGAGGGCCAGCACGGCAATTCCTGCGCACAGACAGCCCAGAACGGCGGGATCGGGATTTGCTCCGGCAATCGACATGAGCCAGTTGCTGATGGGGTTGGAGGAGCTCAGCGTGGCCATTGTGCCGCAACCAAGCAGGGCAAACAGGCCAACGGATAGGCGCAGCGCCTCCATGTGTCCAAATCGAAAGAACAGCGGCTGCGCCAAAAACACCATCATGAGGGAGATGAGCATCGATGCCGCCGAGGCCATTGCGGTCTCAAAGACGGCCTGTCCCGTCGAGGGGATGCCCGCGCTGTTGAAAAGCGGGATGGAGACGATGCTCAGAAGCGCGGCGGCGCAGGCCATGATGGCCGAGAAGACAACGATGCACAGGTAGCGTGCGCAGATGATGTCTTTGCGCGAGAAGGGCAACGTTGCTCGATAACGCTCCCAGCCGTTTTGGTTATCGTAGCCAGCTAGCGAGTTCATGATTATGATGGGCGACATTGCGCTGACCGCACAGGCGCCGGCGCTCATGCCGGAATCGACATCCGACGCGTTGGCAAGGGTCAGCACGACAAACATGAACAGGCCGACGCCTGCAATGCTCGGGATAAGCGAGCGAGCGATGGCGAGCTCGGACATAAAGGCGCGTTTCATTTCGAAGCTCCTTTCAGCATGAGGCGAAGATAGTCATCAATGGTTGCCCGATCGCTGGGAATCTCGGGGAAGGCCTCGAGCGTTTCGCGACGGTTGGGCACGAGCACGTCCACGCTATAGGCGTGGTGGACGGCACGGGCGCCTTCGGCGCAAGCCATAAGCTCGGCGGCCTGTGCTTGGGTGCAGTGGGCGATGCCGGCTCGGTCGGTAATGTCCTCGCGCGGCAGGTCAAAAATAATCGAGCCGTTATCGATGCAGATGACGCGGTCGGCGGCGCGATCGAGGTCGGACGTAATGTGGCTCGAGAGCAGCACGCTGTGCTGACCGTCGGCGACAAAGGCAAGCAGCTCATCGAGCAGTTCCTCGCGTGCCATGGGATCGAGGCCTGCGGTGGCTTCGTCCAAAACGAGCAGTTTGGCATTGTGACTGAGTGCACAGGCAAGCTGCAGCTTCATGCCCATGCCGCGGGAGAGGTCCTTGACTTTTGTCTTAGGATCGAGGCCAAATCGGTTGATGAATCCGGCGAACGTTTCGCGGTCCCACGTGGGGTACGCCGGGCCTACGAGCGACTCGATCTGGCCCACCTTGAGCGTGGAGGGGAAGGGGCACGTGTCCAGGACAAGACCGACGCGGGAGCGTAGATGGCGCTGCGTCTCATCGGGCGCGTCGGCGCCACAGCGCTGCCCAAATAGGTGCACCTCGCCGGCATCGAGCTTTATAAGCCCGAGGGCAGCTCGAATCGTCGTTGTTTTGCCAGCACCGTTGGCACCAACAAAGCCGACGATCTGACCTGGCTCCACAGCGAGTGTGACATCACGCAGCGAAAAACGGTCGCTTACACGGCGTGAGATGCCTTTGAGTTCTAAAAGGTTTTGCATGGTATAGCCTTTCTTGCAGATGGCTACTGCATGGTTTCGGGGGCTACCAGGTCGAGCATCTCGTGCAGCTTGTCGCGCGTGACGCCCAGGGTTTCGGCTTGGCTCGCCGCTTTCGCAAGTAGCTCTTCGATATGGCAGAGCTGGTTTTCGCGCAAGAGTTCTTGGTTGCCCTCGGCGACAAAGCAGCCCTTGCCCTGCACGGTGCAGATAAACCCGAGCTGCTCCAGGTCGGCGTAGGCGCGCTTGGTGGTGATGACGCTCACGCCAAGATCGCTCGCGAGTGCACGGATGCTGGGGAGTTTGGCTCCCGCAGCGAGCGTGCCCGAAAGGATTTGAGCTTTGACTTGCGAGGTTATCTGCTCGTAGATGGGCTTGTCGCTCGAATTGGATAGGATGATGTCCACAGCGGCTCCTTAGCTGATGGGCTACACGTGTATATAACCGGTAAGCACAGTATATATACACTATATACAGTTATGCAAGAGGCAAATATGGATTGTCCGCTCGTTCATTCATCTCAATCTGTAACATCTGGAACCGATTTGGGCGGCTACCTGTTACAGATTGAGATTTTGCCGGCGGGCCCCACCTGGTTGTCTCAATCTGTAACAACTGGAGAAGATTTTGGCTGCTAGATGTTACAGATCGAGACATTGTCCAACCGTCTATCCTTATATCTCAATCTGTAACAGATGGACCCGTTTTGAGTGGCTAGATGTTACAGATTGAGATCTTTCTGGGACGCCCACCTGGTTGTCTAAATCTGTAACAGGTAGAGGTTCAAAAACCGTCTAGATGTTACAGATCGAGACAAACTGCTGCGGAGTGCCGCCATCGACTGCTACCCCATGCCCCATCTGATGAATTTGTCCTGATAGGCGCTCTAAAACGGGATTTCGCGGCTACAATAGTGCGGTTACAACGACGTAATGCACTCAATGCAAGAAAGGATTCGCATGGCAAGCCTGTCGGATGAAATCTCGTCGCGCCGCACATTCGCGATCATCAGCCACCCGGACGCCGGTAAGACCACACTTACCGAGAAGCTGCTGCTCTATACCGGCAGCATTCAGACCGCCGGTTCGGTCAAGGGCAAGAGCTCGGCCAAGCATGCCGTCTCGGACTGGATGGACATCGAGAAGGAGCGCGGTATTTCCGTTACCTCCTCGGTCCTGCAGTTCACCTACAACGGCGCCTGCGTCAACATCCTCGATACCCCCGGCCACCAGGACTTCTCGGAGGATACCTACCGTACCCTTATGGCCGCCGACGCCGCGGTCATGGTCATCGACGGCGCCAAGGGCGTCGAGGCCCAGACCAAAAAGCTCTTTAAGGTCTGTACGCTGCGCCACATTCCCATCTTCACCTTTGTGAACAAGCTCGACCACGAGGCTCGCGATCCGTTTGAGCTTATGGAGGAGATTGAGAACGTCCTGGGCATCAACACGTATCCCATGAACTGGCCGATCGGCAGCGGCCGCAACTTCCGCGGCGTATTCGATCGTCAGACCCGTCGCGTTATCGCCTTTGAGGGCGATGGCCACGCCAACGCCACCAAGAAGGTCGCCGAGGTCGAGGCCGAGCTGGGCGACCCCGCCATGGATGAGCTCATCGGCGAGGAGAACCATAAGAACCTGATGGATGACATCGAGCTGCTCGATGGCGCCGGCGACGAGCTCGACTTGGATGCTGTGGCCTGCGGCAAGCTGAGCCCGGCGTTCTTTGGCTCGGCGCTCACCAACTTTGGCGTGGAGCCCTTCCTCAAGGAGTTCTTGCGTCTGGCCCCGACGCCGCGCGCCTATACCGATACGCTCACCAGCGAACCGGTCGATCCCTGCCGCGACGACTTTAGCGGCTTTGTGTTTAAGATCCAGGCCAACATGGACAAGAACCACCGCGACCGCATCGCCTTTGTGCGCATTTGCTCGGGTAAGTTCGAGCGCGGCATGGACGCCTTCCACGTGCAGGGCAACCGCAAGCTTAAACTTGCCACGGGCACGTCGATGATGGCTGATGACCGCGCCATCGTGGACGAGGCGTACGCGGGCGATATCGTGGGCCTGTTCGACCCGGGTATCTTTAGCATCGGCGACACCGTGTGCTCCGGCAAGCGCCACGTGCAGTATCCGCAGATCCCGACGTTTGCCCCCGAGATGTTCGCTCGCATTACGCAGGTCGACACGCTCAAGCGCAAGCAGTTCGTCAAGGGTATGGAGGAGCTTGCCCAGGAGGGTGCCATCCAGATCTTCCGCGAACTGGGTGCCGGCATGGAGAGCGTCATCGTGGGCGTGGTCGGCGTGCTGCAGTTTGAGGTGCTCGAGCGCCGCCTCAAGGCTGAGTACCGTGTTGAGGTTCGTCGCCAGCCGCTGCCCTATACGGACATCCGCTGGATCCAGAACGACCCCGACACTATCGATATCCCGGGCCTTTCGCTCACGCGCGACACGCTGCGTGTCGAGGACATGCGCGGCGGTAAGCTGCTGCTGTTCACGAGCCCGTGGAACGTGGATTGGGCAACCGACCACAACCCCGACCTGATCCTGTCGGAGTTTGGCAACGTAGCCTTTTAACGCATTGGCGCGGTGGTCCTGTGGGGCTGCCGCGCCGTTTGTTTGCCTTATGCCGCGCGAGCGGCTATCATACCCACGTCGTCTCAAGACCGGGACGTCCGAGCAGTTCGGGTCCGATATCCTGCTCGTTAAACCTAAAACCAAAGGAGTACATAATGATCAAGAAGGTCATGGAGGACTACAAGGTCCTGTTGCGGAGCATTCCCGCGGCAACGGTTTCGCTGTTTTTCGTGAGCGTCATCATGATGAACCTGCTGGCCAACAAAGAGCTTATCAGCCTGCCGTATCTGGCACTCGACTGTGGCTTTGTGGTGAGCTGGGTTTCGTTTTTGTGCCAGGACATGATCTGCAAGCGCTTTGGCGCCAAGGCATCCATCAAAATCTCTATCCTCGCACTGGCGGTCAACCTTGCCGTGAGCCTGTGCTTTTGGGCATGCTCGCTCACGCCCGGTATGTGGGGTGCCTACTACGACACCGGCATGATCGAGGTCAACACTGCCCTTAACGCCACCATCGGTGGCACCTGGTACGTGGTGCTGGGCTCTTCGCTGGCAATGCTCGTTTCTGCCGTGGTTAACTCCACGCTCAACCAGTCGCTGGGCCGTATGCTCAAAAAGAATAATTTTGCGAGCTTTGCCTTCCGCTCCTATGTGTCTACGGGTGTTGGCCAGTTTATCGACAACCTGGTCTTTGCCATTGTGGTGAGCCACACGTTCTTTGGTTGGACCTGGGTGCAGGTCCTTATGTGCTCGCTGACCGGCGCTGTTGCCGAGCTGCTGTGCGAGGTCTTCCTGAGCCCCGTGGGTTACAAGGTCGTGCGCGGCTGGGAGCGCGAGAATGTGGGCTCCGAGTACCTCGAGCGCCACGCAACCGCCTAAGGAGCAAGTATGCGAGTTTTGATCACGGGCGCTTCGGGCGGTATCGGAGCCGCGTGCGTGCAGCGCTTTTTGGACGAGGGCCACGAGGTTGTGGGCTTTGATCTTTTGCCATCGACGATCGAACACGAGCGCTACCGCCATCTGATCGTTGATGTCCGCAAGCCGGACGCGTTTCCAGACGATCTTGAACCCCAGGTAATCGTGAACGTTGCCGGTACGCAGGATTCGGCCGACGACATCGCCGCCAACCTGTGTGGCACCATCAACGTGACCGAGCGCTACGCCTTTGTGGGGGAGGGGCTTGCCGCCAAGCCGACGCCGGCTATTAAATCCGTGGTCAATGTGGGGTCGGCGAGCGGGCATACGGGATCGGAGTTTCCCGCCTATGCTGCCAGCAAGGGCGGCGTTATTGCCTACACCAAAAACCTTGCAAACCGCCTGGCGCCGCAGGCCATCGCCAACAGTGTGGACCCGGGTGGCGTTATCACGCCGCTCAACCGTTGTGTGATGGAAGACGAGCACCTGTGGAACCAGATTATGGAGCTCACGCCGCTTAAGCGCTGGGCCACCGCCCAAGAGATCGCCGAGTGGATCTACTTTGTGGGCGTGACCAACCGGTTTATGACCGGGCAGAGCCTGCTGATCGATGGCGGCGAGGCCGGCCGCACACAATTTATTTGGCCCGAATAGGAAACGCGTCCGATGGAAAGCCGTCGGGCGCGTTTTTGATGTATCGATTTTTAGCCGAGGCAAATCCAGTTGACGGGGGTCGAGCCGTGCTGTTCGAGTAGCCGATTGGCTGCCGAGAAGGGGCGCGACCCCATAAAAGCGGGGAGTTCTGCCGTGGCACGGTTGGCCGAAAGTGGCGAGGGGTGCGTGGACGCCAGGCAGAACTTGCCGGTTGCCTTGCCCGCGCCGGTCGCGGCGAGCTTGCCTTCGACCATCTGTTGGGCAAAGCGGCCCCATGCCAAAAAGACGACCGGTTGGGGCAGCTGACAGCAGCGTTCGATAACGTAGTCGGTCAGGGTGCTCCAGCCTAGTTTGGCGTGCGAGTTGGCGGCATGCTCGCGCACGGTGAGCGTAGTGTTGAGGAGCAGGACGCCCTGCTGTGCCCATGGTGTTAGGTCTCCTGTGGCGGGAATGGGGCAACCCAAATCGGCTTTGAGTTCCTTATAGATGTTGCGCAGGCTCGGCGGCAACTTGGTTTGCGTCGCGGGGACCGAAAACGACAGCCCCATGGCCTGGTTGGGTCCGTGATAGGGGTCTTGACCCAAGATGACAACCTTGACCTGGTCGGCCGGCGTGTAGGCGAGGGCATTGAGGATGTCGTCTTGTGCCGGGTAGATGGTCTGCTCGGCACGCAAAAAGGCGATGCGCTCGAGCAGCCGGTTCGTAGTGTCACGTACCGGCTGCGGCGCATCGCCCAACCAAGTTGCTATGTTGCGGTCGCGGGTCGCGGCGTCCATGGGGCTCCTTTACGTCAGATGCTCTGTTTACATCTATTGTAAAGGCGCACCGGTTGCCTTTATGCCGCGGCTGTATGAAGAGCGGGGTCTACGAGACGTGCTCGGGCGCTCCTGCCATGCGAGCCTGTTCATGTGCGCGGAGGCGCGGAAGCTCG
This sequence comes from Collinsella sp. CLA-JM-H32B, assembly GCF_040098065.1. Classification (NCBI taxonomy): domain Bacteria; kingdom Bacillati; phylum Actinomycetota; class Coriobacteriia; order Coriobacteriales; family Coriobacteriaceae; genus Collinsella; species Collinsella sp. CLA-JM-H32B. Next base: position 370,110 of record NZ_JBBNNA010000001.1, read on the forward strand.
ACGGTTGCCACCATGACGCCGGTTAGGATGAGTGCGGCGCCAAAGAAGGTGATGGGGCTCAGAACCTCGCCGACCAGGAAGAACGAGAAGACGGCGGAGCAGACCGGCTCGAGCGAGAAGGCGAAGCCGGTGGTCTCGGCGGGCACGTGGGGCTGTACGAGTGTCTGAGTGATAAAGCCGTAGGCGGAGCAGATGAGTGCGAGCGCGACGACAACGACGATCTCGCTGGGCGTGCCGGGAAGCGTGAAGCCGCCAAAGGTGAATGCAGCGATGCCCGAGAACAAGCCGCCGAAGCCCAGCTGCCAAACGCCCAGAGCAAGCGGATCGACTTCTTCGACAAAGCGCTTGGCCACGATAATGTGGCTGGCATAGATAAAGGCGGAGAGCAGCATGATGAGCGCGCCCGGGTTCAGGCTGGTGAAGTCGGCGCCCGAGAGCAGCAGCATGCCGCAGGTGACGATAGCCGTGCCGACGAGCACCTTGCGCTCGGGGGCGCGACGCAGCAGGGCGGCGTTGGCAAACGGCACGATCACGACCGTCAGGCTCTGCAAAAAGCCGGCGGTGGAGGCAGAAGTGAGGCTGGAGCCCAGGCACATGCAGGTGAGCTCGGTTGCCATAATGGCGCCGATGATGGCGGCGCGGACCATAAGGTCGCGGTTGATGTGCAACGCGCGCTTGTGGAAGAGCAGCAGGCAGACCACAAAGGCGATAATGCAACGCAGCGCAACGATACTCGTGGCGTTCATGCTGTCCATGCCGATCTTCATGAGAGGGTACGAAAAGCCCCATGCGACGGGAACGGAAAATGAGAGCGCGATTGCTTTTTTGCGATCCATGGGACTCCTTTTGTTACAGAACGGTTTCGCAAAAAGGATTCTGCTCCCAGATGTGGATGTAGTAAAGCGAATGTATCTTCAGTATGATTAAGAAATGCTAATGTTGGCGGGAAAAGTCCTGGCAAAACGTTTTACAGCTACATCGATGTGGAGGCACGATGGCATCGCGGTATCAGATTGTATGTATGGTAGTCGATTGCGGCAGTCTTAAGGGCGCGGCGGACGAGCTGGGCTATACGCAAAGTGCGGTGAGCCAGGCCGTCAAGGCACTCGAGCGCGAGCTGGGCACCACGATTATCGAGCGCGGAAAGCAGGGCGTTTCGCTTACGCGCGACGGTAAGCAATATCTGCCGTACCTGCGCCAGATCGTGACCGCCGAGGCCGAGCTCGAGGGCAAGCGCCAGGAACTGCTGGGGCTTTCGTCGACCGATATTCGCATTGCAACGTTTACCAACGTGAGTCGAACCGTGTTGCCGCGCGTGATCCGCGACTTTGGGGCGCTGCACCCGGGCGTACGCTTTACCCTCAAGCAGGGCGATTACACGCGCAACGCCCAGTGGGTGCACGATGGCGTGGTTGACTTTTGCTTTACGGCGCGTGGGTTTACCGCAGGGCTCGAGAAGCGCGTGGTCTATCACGACGAACTGGTGGCGCTGTTACCGACTGCGCACCCGCTGACAGCAAAGGAAAAGGTGACGCTTGCCGACCTAGCGTCCGAGCCGTTTGTGCTGCTGGATGAGGGCGAACAGAGCCTGGTGCTCGATGCATTTGCGGCGCATGGCTTGTCGCCGCACGTGACGAGCGAGGTCACCGACGACTACACCATCATGGCGATGGTGGAGGAGGGTCTAGGCGTGAGCATGCTCTACCGTCGTACTGTGGAGGGCATGCGAGCCGATATTCGCGTGCGGCCCATCGTGCACGCTCCCTCGCGTGACGTAGTGGCAGCCTGGCGCAGCTGGGATACCATGCCCATCGCCACGAGGCGCTTTATCGACTATATGAGCTCGCATATTGTCAATTAATGACTGGCGTGGCTTTGAGTGCGGTGTTTAGCGGGCTGTCGCTTTGGCTTGGGTGGCGCGATAGGTGCGTGCCGGGTGGCAAAGTAGTACCGCCACGACCATAAAGAACGCCGTGGTGCCCAGGCTGATGGGGTAGACCATCATGATGTTCGCAAAGGTGCGGAAGTGCGGGAACACGCAGAACACCCAATAGAAGCGGATGCCGCAGACACAGATCATGGTGATGAGGGCGGGCATGAGCGAGATACCAAAGCCGCGCAGGTAGCCGGACATGTTTTCGTAGAACATGCTAAAGGCGTACGCCGGGAAAATCGAGCACACGCGGATATAGCCGATCGAGACGATGTTGGGATCGCTGTTGAACAGCGATAGGATTTCGCGCCCGAGGCCGACAATAACGATAATCGTGGTGAGGGCAACGATACCGCCTTCGACCAGGCAGACCTTAAGCGTTTTGGTGCAGCGGTCGATCTGGCGAGCACCGTGGTTTTGTCCCACAAAGGTGGTGCAAGCCTGACTAAAACTGTTGAGCAGGTTGTAGCACACGTACTCCAGGCTCATGGCGGCGCTCGATGCCGCCATGACCTCGGTGCCCAGGCTGTTGATGGCGGACTGGATGATGATGTTGGCGACGGCAAAGACAGCGCTTTGGATGCCGGCGGGCAGTCCGATCTTGACGATGCGCTTGAGGGCGACGGGGTCGATAGCCAGGTCGCGTGGGGTGACGCGGACGACGGAGTCGGTCTTGAGCAGGCGGATAAAGAGTGTAGCGGCGCTGACGGTGTAGGCGATGGCGGTGGCGATGGCGACGCCCGCGACGCCCCAGTGGAGTACGGGGACAAAGATGAGGTCCAGGCCAATGTTGAGGACGGTGGACACGGCAAGCGCCTGCAACGGCATGCGGGTGATGCCGACGGAGCGGAAGATCGCGGCCTCAAAGTTGTAGAGCAAGATTGAGGGCAGGCTGAGCAAAAAGACGCGCAGGTAGAGCGAGGCGAGCGGCATGGTTTCGGCGGGAACGTTGAGCGCGGCGAGCATGGGCTCGGCAAAGATCTCGCCCAGAGCGATGACGACAAAGCCCACGAGCGCCATTAAAATCGAGGTATGGACGGCGCGTTTGACCATGTTCTGATCGTTGCGGCCGATAGCGTTGGCGATGACCACGTTGGAGCCAAGCGATATGCCAATAAACAGGTTGAGCATAAGACTGGTAAGCGGAACATTGGAGCCGACCGCCGCCATGGCGAGGGTTCCCTGGTCGCCCGAGAAGTTACCGATGATGACCGTGGCGATGAGGTTCGATAGCTGCTCCAAGATGCTCGTGGCGGCCACGGGGAAGGCGAACAGGGGAATATTGCGCCACAGCGAGCCGGTTGTCATGTCAATGTGCTTAGATGCGGTATCAGCCATACGCTCTCAATCTCTAACATGCTCTTTCGTGCTTATTTGCGCAGACGATGATACTCCTAATCGACTAGTCATTGGGGACGTTCTTAAACGACTGGTTATTCAAGAACGTCCCCAATGACTAGGTGGGGAAGGCGTGCGACAATGGTGGGCGTTGTGTTGTTCGCGCTAAGGAGTTGCCATGTTGTTGTGTCCCGTTTGCCATGAGCCGTTGGCGGACAATGAGCGCGGTGCTGCATGCGCGGGCGGACACCGGTTTGACCGTGCGCGCGAGGGCTATCTGTACCTACTGCGCTCGTCCAAGAGCGGCGACTCTATGGGCGATCCCAAGTCACAGGCGCGCAGCCGTCGTGACTTTTTGAACCGCGGTTACTATGCGCCGTTGTGCGATGCGATGGTCGAACTGGTGCGCAAACAGGCGTCTGGGCGCGCCGCGTCTACGAATGGCTCCATGACGCTGCTCGATATTTGCTGCGGCGAGGGCTACTACACCAGTGCCATGGGCGCGGTGCCGGGCGTGGACGTTTACGGGTTCGATTTGGGCAAAGAGATGGTGCGCCTTGCCGCCAAGCGCGGCGATGCGACCTACTTCGTGGCCAACATGAAGGACATCCCCGTGGCTGATGGCGCCTTCGATATGGTGACCGAGCTCTTCGCTCCCTTTAACGAGCGCGAGTTTGCCCGCGTGCTGGCGCCCGAGGGCTCGCTCTACACCGTCGTGCCAGGTGCCCGTCATCTGTTTGGGCTTAAGGAAGTGCTCTACGATACACCGTACCTTAACGACGAGAAGCTGCCGCAGACCACCGAACTCGAGTTGGTCGGAACGCGGCGGCTGTCTGCGAACATTACGCTCCAAACCCAGGCCGACATCGAGGCGGTGTTCCAGATGACGCCGTACTACTACCGCACGCGCCCTGCCGATAAAGAGCGCCTGGCAAACTTGGACACCCTTCAAACCGACATCGACTTCATCATCGCCGAGTACCGCCACAGCTAACAACCTGCCAAAAAGGGACAGGTTTGTTTTGGTAGGTTTTATCTGGGCAAATGCAAAGGGCCGACCGCGGAGATGCGCGATCGGCCCTTTTTAGTTGCTTGGCTGCAGCGGTTATGAGAAGCGAGCGCTTACAGGCGATCCTTGTTCTCGGCCTTAACGGCGTGCGCCTGCTGAACAAAGAACAGGTCGTACACCACGATGACAAAGGCGACGATATTGACGGAGCTGCCGCCGAGCGCGGGAAGCGTGAGCGCGGCCTGGACGAGCGTGGCGATTGCGGCGACGATGCCGAGCTTAAACGCGCCATCCACCTGCGAAGGCTTGTTGGCACCCTTGATGCCCGCAACGCCCGCGGCGAGATCGATGAGGCCCTTGGCGACCAGCACGACCGCGGCGAGCATGGCGTTCGACCCGTAGGTGGACTCGAGCTTGCCGGTCGCGATACCGGCGATTCCAATGACGAGACTGGCGATGCCCAGAACAAAATAAATCAGGGCAAGGATTTTGAGTGTCTTGCGAGCGGCGCTCATAGCTGGTCCTTTCGATGCGGGCGCGGAGAATCTGTCGCACCCAGGTTGCGGCACATATCGTGAAGCACATTGTAGTTCAACGGGGCGATGCATGCGTTTGAAAGCGTTTCTTGCCCGTACGGTCCAACCTTTCAAAAAGGAAAGCTGGACGTAAGCCAAATCGATGGCAGCTCATGTGCGGCGCTGCGATGATGAGGCCGTAACAAGGAGCTGGTCTCAAGGAGGAGTCATGATGTACGGAGCAGGGCAAGTGCGTGAGCCGCGGTCGTTGGGAAGGCGCATGGGTGATTCTGTGATCGCTGCCGTGTGCACGGGATTGATGGCGGTGCTTTGCATTGGGATGCTGTGGGCCATGTCGCATGTGGGACAATAGCGGACGGTTGGGTGCTGGCATAAACGGTGCCCCGCGTATTCGTTTGTTTATTAAGGAGTGTCCATGGGCGTCGTCGATCCCTTTTCTGTTGCTCGGGCCGCGGGGCTTGAGCTGACCGGGAAGCCCGAGGGCCTCACGCTCACCGACGGTACGATGGAGCTGCGTGCCGATTTTGGCCGCATGCTTCCACGGCTCAAGCAGGGCCGTCTGCAGCAAGAGCTGTTGGTAAAGGCTGCACGCATAAAAGGTGCCGAGCAACCGTGGGCAATCGATGCCACAGCAGGCTTTGGCGAGGATTCGCTGCTGTTGGCGGCCGCGGGCTTTACCGTCGATCTGTATGAGCAGGATTGCGTGATCGCGGCGCTCCTCAAGGATGCTTTGGATCGCGCGGCAGATGATCCGGCGCTTGCGACAGCCGTGGCGCGCATGCGCTTACATGCGGGCGAGGACAGCATTGTCGGTCTTCGCCATGCGGCTGAGCTGATCGGGCGGGGCGAGCTCGCGGCTCCCGACGTGGTGTATCTGGACCCCATGTTTCCCGGGCGCACCAAGAGCGCGGCGGTTAAAAAGAAGTTCCAGCTGCTGCATCACTTGGAGCAGCCGTGCGCCGATGAGGAGGTGCTGGTCCAGGCAGCGCTTGCGGTGCATCCGCGCAAAGTCGTTATCAAGCGGCCGGTAAAGGGCCCGCTGCTTGCCGGCGTTAAGCCGAGCTATCAACTTGCGGGCAAGGCCGTTCGCTATGATGTTTTGGTGCCGCCGCGCCCGTAGCTTTCGTGAGATGACTGGCGCTCCGTCAGTGCCGTGCCGATGCGAGGCCTATTTCCAAGGATGCGACGTCAGGTGCCAGCCGCCGCAGTATTCGCATTTGTAGCAGGCCAAACCACGCCGCCCGCGGTTTTCGCAGTCGGCCATAACGGCCTCGGCCTCGGCGCGCGTGTCGTAACGGTTTTTGCGTTCGCACGACTTGTAGCGCCAGGCTTCATCGCGCTCGGCGTCCAGGGCGTCGCGGCGCTCATTCTCGCGCGCAAACAGGTCGCTCATATCGCCGCCCGTGGCAGCGCCTAAAAACTCGCTTTTGGCTTTTGACCAAGCGGCTCGCTTTTTGCTCCCCATCTGCTTCGTGCCCCTCTCCAAACGCTGGTATCATTGCCCAATCAAAGTGATACCAATAAACGTGAGGTCGCCGCGTGATGATCAGAAAAACCCTCGATACCGACATTCCCGCCGTCATGGCTATCTATGACGCGGCCCGCGCCTTTATGCGCGCGCATGGCAACGCCACGCAGTGGCCCGAGGGCACGCCTTCTGCCGAGCAGCTGGCAGCCGATATCGCCGCTGGTGGCAGCTATGTGTGCGAAGTCGACGGTCGCGTGGTGGCGACGTTTGCCTTTTTACCGGGCCCGGACGAGTGCTATGACGTCATTGAGGACGGTCAATGGCGTAGCGACACTCCGTACGCTGTGCTGCACCGCGTGGCATCCGACGGCACCACGCATGGCGTTGCGGCCGCGATGTTTGCCTTTGCCAAGGAACGTATCGACCATCTGCGTATCGACACGCACCAAGACAACCTGCCTATGCAGGGCGCCATCGCCAAGGCCGGGTTTAAGCGCGCCGGTATCGTATATGTGTCGGACGGTACGCCGCGCGTCGCGTTTGATTGGCTGCGCGAGGCATAAAGGCCGAGTCGCATACCAGCGTTTCACCGAAATGAAAATGGCCCCGAGTGGGGCCATTTTTGGTAAAACGCGTTGTTGTGGGGCTCGCGTTGTTATCGCCCCAGATGAGCCCGGGCAGACAAAAAGGGGAGGTGCCGGCTTTCGCAAGGCGCGAACCTACGAAAATCGCCGCGCGGCAACGCGGGACGATGAGCTCGGTCGGGGGATAGGGCCCGCTTCGCCCGCCGGCCCGTAAATTGTATCATCCAGTGTGGAGCGTGAGTGCCCGTTGCCGCGTGTGATGGGCTTGTATATAAGAGGAGAGCCATGTCGAAGCAAGCGGTCGTTGGAATCTTGGCGCATGTCGATGCCGGCAAGACCACGTTGGCCGAGGCCATGCTGTTCAACGCAGGTCGTATTCGCAAGCGCGGCCGCGTTGACGATGGCGATTCGCACCTGGACACTGACGCGATCGAGCGCGAGCGTGGCATCACGATTTTCTCGTCGCAGGCCGTGCTCGACCATGGCGATACCCACGTCATGCTCGTGGATGCGCCGGGGCATGTCGATTTTTCTGCCGAGGCGGAGCGCACGCTGCGCGCACTCGACTATGCGATTTTGGTTGTGGGCGCCAACGATGGCGTGCAGGGGCATACTGAAACCCTGTGGCGCCTGCTTGCGCGCTATGACATCCCGACGTTCATCTTTATCAACAAAATTGATTTGGAGAATCCCGGTCGCGATGTTTTGCTGGCGCAGCTTGGGCAACGTCTTTCCGAGGGCTGCCTGGATGCCAACGAACTGCTGACGGGCGGCGCCGTTCAGGAGGACGCTGCTGCGTTGGACGAGGCGGCGCTCGAGGAGTTTCTTGAGGCGGGTGAGCTTTCCTCCGCGACGCTGTCGCGCATGGTTGCCGAGCGCAAGCTTTTTCCCTGCTTTGCCGGCTCGGCGCTCAAGGACCAAGGCGTGGACGAGCTGCTGGATGGCATGTGCGCGCTGATGCGTGAAAGGGCATGGCACCCGGAGTTTGCCGCGCGCGTCTACCGTGTGAGCCGCGGGGATCGCGGCGAGCGCTTGGCATGGGTTAAAGTGACCGGCGGCACGCTGCATGCCAAACAGCTGATTAACGGAAGTTCCGGCGCCGAGGCATGGGAGCAGAAGGTCGATCAGGTGCGCATCTATAACGGCGAAAAGTATGAGCTTGTCCAAGAAGTTGCTGCTGGCGGCATTTGTGCCGTGACGGGCCTTGCGCACGTTCGCCCAGGGGACGCCTTGGGCGCGGAATCCGCGTGCGATGCACCCGTCATTGCGCCGGTCCTCACCTATACGGTGCTTCCGGGCGAACACGATGTCCATGCGGTGTTCAAAGCGTTGACTGAGCTGGCCGACGAGGATCCTATGCTCGGCGTAAGCTGGAATACGCATCTCGAGCAAATACATCTGCAGCTCATGGGAGCGGTGCAGCTCGAAGTCGTGCAGCGCGTGCTTGCCGATCGTTTTGGCCTTGCGGTCGAGTTTGAGCCCGGCGGCATTCTCTATAAGGAGACTATTTCGCAGCCGGTCGAGGGCGTGGGCCACTTTGAGCCACTGCGCCACTATGCCGAGGTGCATCTGTGCCTGGAGCCGTTGGCAGCGGGTTTGGGCGTACAGTTTGGCACCGTGACCTCGACCGACGAGCTCGATCTTAACTGGCAGCGTTTGGCACTCACCAACGCCATGGAGCGCGATCACCTGGGCGTGCTGACCGGCTCGCCCATCACCGATGTGCGCATTACGCTCACAGGTGGCCGCGCGCATGCCAAACACACCGAGGGCGGCGATTTTCGCCAGGCCACGTACCGCGCGATTCGCCAGGGGCTCATGCAGGCGCGCGACGCCGGCGCGGCGGTGCTGTTGGAGCCGTGGTATCGCTTTGAGCTCGAGGTGCCGGGGGAGTGCGTGGGTCGGGCGCTCTCGGATGCCACGCGCATGGGTGCCGAGTACGAGCCGCCGACGATGGCGGGAGACCGGGCGAAGCTTGTGGGTTGCGTGCCGGCATCTGAGGTGCAGGATTACGCGCTGGAGGTGGCTGCCTACACGAGTGGTCGCGGACATCTGTACCTAGAGTTCGCCGGCTATGCGGCTTGCCATGATGCCGAGCGCGTCATCGAGGCGGCCGCCTATGAGCCCGAGGCCGATCTGCCCAACACGCCCGACTCGGTCTTTTGCTCTCACGGCGCCGGCTACACGGTCAAATGGTACGACGTGCCCGCCGCAGCTCACGTAAAGGTCGATCCCGCCACCTTCCGCCCCTGGCGAGCGGCGGACGCCGAGTTTTTCGGCCATAGGTGATAGAAGGGCGGCACCTTTGTCACCTGCTGTTGGTATAACTCGGTATAAGTTGGTATAACTATAGGCAGGGTTTGCCAATCCGAGGAGTCCGACATGAATCCAAATCCCTTTAAGCCCACTGCCGGCAAGCGGCCTCCGATACTCATCGGCCGCGAGTCGGTCATCGAAGATTTTGAGGAAGGACTCGACAACGGCGCCGGAGCGCCGGGTAGGCTCATGCTCATTACGGGAAACCGCGGCTGCGGCAAGACGGTTCTCCTGCGGGAGCTGCAACGTCTGGCCAACGAACGCGGATGGGCGGTTGTCTCCGATTCCGCTTCGCTTGGCTTATGCGACCGCTTGGCCGACGCGCTTTGCTCGAATAAACCCGTTGTGAAGTCGTTGGGGTTCGGTCCGTCGTTTGGCCGGACGTCGGTCGAGGCGGCGCGGGCAAAGGGCGAAACGTTGCGGGGGCTGGTCAACGAGCGCCTCAAGAAGCTCGGTCCAGGCAAGGGCATATTGTTTGCGATTGACGAGGCGCAATCTGCGTCTATCGAGGAACTGGCGGCTCTTGCCGTTCTCTACCAGCAAGTGCTCGGAGATCAGGATGCCACGGGCTTGCCCGATAGCGACCAGCGCGGTCTTGCGCTGGTGTTCGCCGGCTTACCCAGCATGGTTGACGATTTGCTCGAAGAGCCGAGCGTAACGTTTTTGCGGCGTGCCCAGCAGCGTACGTTGGGAGCGATATCTTTGCCCAAGGTGCGCGATTCGTATGTCCAGACGGTCAAAGACGCTGGTCTTTACATTGATGCGGAGACGGCGGACCTTGCGGCGCGCAGGAGCATGGGGCATCCCTATATGGTCCAGCTGGTGGGCTATTACATGTGGCGCTCTGCTGTCCGACGTAACTCGCAGGTCATTGAAGAGCGCGATGTTGAGGCTGGGCACGCGGATGCCGTCTCCGAGTTCTACGAAGCGGTTGACGCGCCCCTGTATTACGGGCTGCGCAGTCCACAGCGCCTCTTTATCGAGGCTATGGCGGTTGACGAGGACAAGCCGACGCGCATGGCGGACATCATTGAGCGTTGCGACCGAACCCAAAGCTGGGCGAGTAAATATCGCGCAAGCCTGATTCGCGAGCGCATCATCGAGGCTGCCGGATACGGCCTCGTCCGGTTTACCGTGCCCATGCTGGGCGCGTACATTCGCGATCGAGTTTTATGGCATGAGTAGGGTGATAAAGGTGACGGAACAGAAGATGGGCCCGCAGGCTATCGAGGTGCGCGGTGCGCGCGTCCATAACCTCAAGGACATCGATATCGATATTCCGCTGGGAAGGCTCGTGGGCATTGCCGGCGTATCGGGTTCGGGCAAGAGTTCGCTGGCGCTGGGGGTTCTTTATGCCGAGGGCTCGCGTCGCTACTTGGAAGCACTCAGCACCTATACTCGACGTCGCCTGACGCAGGCCGAACACGCCCAGGTGGACGAGGTGCTGCACGTGCCGGCGGCGCTCGCATTGCATCAGCGCCCCAGCGTGCCGGGCGTGCGTTCGACCTTTGGTACCATGACCGAGCTCAACAACAGCCTGCGTCTGCTCTTTAGCCGTTGCGCCCATCACGTGTGCCCGCATTGCGGGGCACGCGTGGAGCCGAGCCTTAACGTGGCTGCGGGCCTGTCGCTCACGTGTCCGACATGCGGCCGCGAGTTCTACGCGCCGAGTGCCGAGGACCTTGCCTTTAACAGTGGCGGTGCGTGTCCCACCTGCGGCGGCACCGGTGTCATGCGCGAGGTGGACGAGGCGAGCTTGGTACCCGACGAGTCAAAGACTATCAACGAGGGCGCGGTGCTTCCTTGGGGCACGCTCATGTGGGATCTGATGAAGCAGGTGGCCGGCGAGATGGGCGTGCGCACCGACGTGCCGTTTAACCAGCTCACGCCTCAAGAGCGCGACATCGTGTTTCATGGTCCGGCGGTTAAGAAGCACATCCTCTACGTGCCCAAAAACGGCGAGGGCGCTACGCCACTCGACTTTACCTATTACAACGCCGTCTATACCGTCGAGAATGCGCTCGCCAAGGTCAAGGACGATAAGGGCTTAAAACGCGTTGCGCGCTTTTTGCGCGAGGGCCCATGCCGCGATTGCGGCGGCACGCGTCTCTCCGAGGCTGCGCGCCAGCCCCAGGTGCGCGGTATCAATCTGGCGCAGGCGGCGGCTATGACGCTGGGCGAGGCGATTGAGTGGGTGCGCGGGGTGCCCGCATTCTTGCCGCCCGAGATGCGGCCCATGGCGACGGATATCTGCGATTCGTTTTTGAGCGCGGCCCGTCGTCTGGTCGACTTGGGTCTCGATTACCTTTCACTCGACCGCGCCGGCGCCACGCTTTCCACGGGTGAGCGCCAACGCGTGCAGCTTGCTCGCGTGGTGCGTAACCGATCGACAGGCGTGCTTTATGTGCTGGACGAGCCTTCGATCGGCTTGCATCCTGCCAATGTCGACGGCCTGGTAGGCGTGATGCGAGATCTGGTGGATGACGGTAACACCGTGGTTGTTGTCGACCACGATACGCGCGTACTGGCGGATGCCGACTATCTGGTCGAGATGGGTCCCGTTGCCGGAGCAGGCGGCGGCAATGTGATCGCCGCTGGTACGGTAGACGAGGTCGAGCAATCGCAGGGCAGTCGCATCGCGCCGTTTTTGCGCTCAGAGTCCAAGCGCTTGCGTCCGCAGGTGACTGATGAGGAAATGTTCGACCAGGGCCATATCCGCATGGCAACCGAGGCCATCCATACCGTCAAACCGCTCGAAGTCGATATCCCGCGCGGCCGCCTTGTCGCGGTGACGGGCGTTTCGGGTTCGGGCAAGACGACGTTGGTGCTCGAGACGCTCATCCCGGCGCTCAAGGCGCAGGCAGCCGGCGAGCGCCTGCCAAAACATGTGCGCTGGGTCGATGCCGAGGGCATTGCCCGCGCAAACCTGATTGACGCTACGCCTATCGGCGCCAACGTGCGCTCGACAGTGGCGACTTATGCCGACATTCATGACGAGCTGCGTCGCGCCTTCGCCCGTACGTCCGAGGCCAAGGCAGCCGGCTACAAGGCGGGTGCCTTTAGCTACAACACCGGCGCCTTGCGCTGCCCTACGTGCGATGGCACGGGCTCGATATCACTCGACGTGCAGTTTTTGCCCGACGTCGAGATCGTCTGCCCGGCATGTCGCGGCTCACGTTATGCAGACGCGGCTTCGCATATCCATCGCGAGGGCAAGGACGGGAGTCTCCTTACGTTGCCGCAGCTCATGGACATGAGTGTGGACGAGGCCATCGACGCCACACTGGGGCTCAAGAAGGTTCAGGCGCGCTTGCAGACCTTGCACGACTTGGGCTTGGGCTATCTCACGCTCGGTGAGCCCACGCCGGCGCTTTCGGGCGGCGAGGCACAGCGCCTTAAGCTCGCGAGCGAGATGGGCCGCGTGCAGGATGATGCCGTATTCGTGTTCGACGAACCCACGATTGGCCTGCATCCGCTCGATGTTCAGTTGTTGCTGAGTGTGTTTGACGGCCTCGTTGCCAAGGGCGCCACGGTTATCGTGATCGAACACGATCCCGACCTTATCCGTAACGCCGATTACGTGATCGACATGGGCCCGGGCGGTGGCGACGCGGGCGGGCAAATCGTCTGCGCCGGTACGCCGGGCGACATCGTGGCCTGCTCCGCAAGCATCACCGGCCGCTACCTATAGACAATGAGGCAAAGGGACAGCCCCTTTGCCTCATTGATGCCTATTTCACGCATTGAGCCGCGAGATAGTCGCGGAAGAATGGCAATTCAAATGCGACGAGCCCTCGTCCTCGTTCCCCGATGATGCCGGCATCTATCATTCGGCGTCGGTAGCGGGAGACCTGCTGCGGCGAACGCTTAAGGCGCTCGACAAGGTCGGCGGTGGTGGACTCTTCCTCGTCATCGAGCATGGCGATGAGGAATCGCTTGTCCTCTGCAGTGAGTTCCCGATAGGTTGCCGCGAGGATTCGGTCGTCCATCTCGTCGCGCGCGATTTTGATTCCCAGGTCAAAGTCGCGTGACGAGATTTCCTTCGAATCGCTTGTGAGATCCCAGGCACGGTAGCCTACGAGTTGCAATAGGAAGGGAAAACCAGAGATCGAGCGAACGGCTCTATCGATTCCCCCAGCATCTGCCAGGCGATCGTTTTCCTGGATTGTGCGAATCAAGGCCTCGCGTACGTCATAGTCGGCAATGCGACCCAGATGATATTGTTGGGCGCGGCGAAGGAACGAGACCGTCTTGTGGTTCAGCAACGTCGAGACGTTGTTGGGAAGTCCCGCCATGAGCAGGGCGACGCGTTTCCCATCGGTCACAAAGTGCTGATACGTCGCTGCAAGCTGAATCATCTCGTCGAGTGTCGGGTCCACCTCGTCAACTGTGACGAGCAGACCGGTGCCAGCCTCGTTGAGCTGGTCGATGATGTCGCTCATGCGATAACGCCAGGTTGAGGCATCGTGAACGCGATTGACTTCGATGCTGCCGAGCGGTGCAATTCCGAGACCGGTGACTTCGAAGTTCTTAGACGGGTCGATAAGATGGCCGGCAGCACGTTTCGCCCCGAACTCGATTTCCTCAAGCATTCCCGGGAGCGCGGTCGTCTTTACGGCAATCCAGCCGTGGGATTCCGCCCTTGTCGCGAGCGACGACATGAGAGCGGTTTTACCGGTTCCACGCGCGCCTGAGAAGATCGAGGTCAATTCTGGGCGCCTACGCTGGCTCAAGAAGGCGCGGTCCAAATCCCGAATAATCTGTTGTCTGCCAGCGAGATGGGCAGGAACCTCACCAAAACTGGGGGTAAACGGGTTCTCGAGATATTCCACAAGGCTCTCCTTTCACACCGTCGTTTAACTTCATTTTACTTTAGTTAATTCTGATTAAAAGTGAGGGCTCTTTATCTAGAGCATCAATTAGGCGCGTGTGCCATCGGCGTGGCGCTTGAATGTGACAAAGGGATAGTTCCTTTGTCACATTCCCGGAAAGCCTGCCTGGCGCAGGGCCTCGTAGAGGACGATGGCGGCGCTGTTGGAGAGGTTAAGTGCGCTGATGCGGTAGTCGTCCGGGTTGACGAAGTTGCCGCAGATATCCTGTTGAAGGATGGCCTCGTGGCTGTCCTCGGTATGCCCCAGCGATTCCTCGTGAGCTTCCCAAGCTTCGGCGTTATCGAGTGAGTCGCAATCGCGCAGCATCGGGATGCGCTCGCAACGCTCGGGCGCCGCGGCAAGCAGTGGCTCGGGAATGCCCGAGCTCTCGCTGCCAAAGACCAAGTAGTCGCCATCGCGGTAGGCACTCTGCGCATAGGTGCGGCGTGCCTTTTTGGTCAGCAGATGCAGGCGTTCGTCGGCAGGGGAGAGACCATTGCGTGCAAGGAAATCCTCCCAGCCGGCATAGGTGGTCACGTCCAAGTTTTGCCAGTAGCCCAGGCCGGCGCGACGTACTGTCTTGTCGTCGAGCGAAAAGCCCAGTGGCTCCACCAGATGTAGACGGGCGCCGGTGACCACGCAGGTACGGCCGATATTGCCCGTATTGGCCGGGATTTCGGGCGCATACAGCACGATGTTTAACATGAATCTCCTTGGCTCAGAACGAAAAACCACCACGAAGGGGACAGGCACCTTCGTGGTGGTTTGGCGGTTACGTAGGCGGGAAAATGCCCGCTTGGATAAACCTAGGCGCGGTGCCAGTCGGTCAGGCAGGCATCGAGGGAAGCGATGAGCGCATCCTTGTCCATGTGACGGCCGATGATGCACAGACTCGTCATACGGTCGCCCGTCTCGTCGTCCCAAATCTGCATGATCTCGGGGTTCTCGTCGATGATCTTCTGCTTCTCGCCTTCGGGCGCCGAGTCGACAAACAGGCCGTTCTCCATCAGGCGCATCTGGTGGCCGGCCTGCTCAAACATGTAGCACATGTCCGGATCGCCGGTCTGCCACAGCGGACCCTTGACGCGAATGACCTCGTCGGGCCACTCCTGCTCAACAAAATCGGTGAACTTCTGCAGGTCAAACGGCTTGCGGCGCGAGTACACAAAGGTCTCGATGTCGTACTCGAGCACCTCGGGGTCGTCGTGCTCCTCGGGATGCTCCATGGCCTCGATCCAGGCGGCGGAGTTGTAGGCGCGCATAAAGTCGAAGCGGTCGGTGTCGAGCAGCTCCTCCATGGGGACCTCGCCGTTTTGAGCCTCGACAATCACAGCGTCCTTCTGCAGGCTGCGCACGATGGCCTTAAGCTCGGCGATCTGCTCGGGCGTCACGGTATCGGTCTTGTTGAGGATAAGCGTGGAGCAGAACTCGATCTGCTGGATGAGCAGGCTCTCGATGTCGTCCTCGTCGATATCCTCGGCCAGTAGGTCGCGACCGCCGTTGAACTCGTCGTACATGCGGGCGCAGTCGACCACGGCCACGATGTTGTCGAGCGCGAGCTTAGGCTCGCCGCCCACCTTGGCCTCGTCGCAGAAGCTCGAGATGGTGTAGGCGATGGGGATGGGCTCGCAAATGCCCGAGGCCTCGATGATGATGTAATCGAAGTTGCCCGAATCGGCGATGCCCTGCAGCTGGTTGGCCAGGTCATCCGAAAGCGTGCAGCAGATGCAGCCGTTGGTGAGCGGGATGAGGTCGTCGGTCTCGGAAAGGCCGCCGTCGGCGATAAGGCTGGCGTCCACATTGATCTCGCCGATATCGTTGACGATCACGGCGGCGCGGATACCGCCGTCGTTAGCGAGGATGTGGTTGAGCAGCGTGGTCTTGCCGGCACCGAGGTATCCGGTAAGCATGATGATCTTCACGGGTTTGTTGGGCATGTGCCCTCCTTTGTTAGACATGGCTTACAGTTGAATCTTATGCCAAACGCCTGCTCTTATACCCACGCGCCGGCAAATAACACAAGCTACTCCCAGGCTCCCCATACATCGGGGCAATAACCGACGGTGGCCTTTTTGCCGTTGCGCACGATGGGTTCGGCCAAGACCTGCTGGTTCTCGAGCAGCTTGTCGAAGCGCTGACTGGGGGTAAGGTGCTGGATGAGCGCGAGCGTTTCCTCGTCCTTGGCTTTGGGGTTGAGCAGCTTGTCGATGCCGCCGACCGCTTGCATCACGCTCGTGAGCTCGCCCTTGCTCATCTCCTTTTCCTTAAGGTCGATAAACTGCACCTTAATGCGGCGCTCCTTAAAATAGCGCTGGGCCTTTTTGGTGTCGAACGACTTCTTAGTCCCGAAGATTTGAATATTCATGGTTCCGCCGCTCTATCGAATGAAGTTGGTCGTTGCGTGATCTGCCTCGGGTGCGTTGATGCCGGCGGCCTGTCCTGCCTCGATGCAGCGCAGGAGCCACGCCATGTTTTTGCCGATATTTCGCATGGTGGCAAGGCCTTCGGCGTCCCCATCGGCGTCGCCGGGCACGCGGCCAAACACGTTGTTCCAGTAGGTGGAAGCAACTACGGGCATTTGCTTAATGGTGAAGTACTTGTTGAGCACATCGAACGTGGTTGACGTGCCGCCGCGACGGGCGACGGCGACCGCGGCGCCGGGTTTGTGCTCAAAGGCATGCCCGCCTGCATAGAAGGCGCGATCGAGGGCCGAAAGGATGCGTCCGCTGGGGTGCGCATAGTAGACGGGTGAGCCAAAGACAAAACCATCTGCTTGCTCGGCGGCAGCGATGAGCTCGTTCACCACGTCATCGTCAAAGGTGCAGCGACCGCCAAGTTTGCCGCACTGGCCGCAACCGATGCAATCGCGAATGGGCTTGGCGCCCAGCTGAAACACCTCGGTATCAATGCCTTCGGCATTGAGCTGCTCGGCGACCTCGGCGAGTGCGCGGGCGGTGTTGCCGTTTGCCTTGGGGCTGCCATTGACCAAAAGAACTTTCATCACAAACTCCCTCTGCTGTCGGTGACTTCTGCGGAGGATTATCGCACGAGAGGGTAGATGGCGTGGGGCGCGATGTGAAACGGCTTGTGTTTCACATCGCGCCCCACAACGCTAGTCCAGCTTGGTGCCTGGTACTTGCGGTGCCTCTTTAAGCAACGCTTTGAGCTCGTTCAAAATGGAAACGGGCTGTCGATCGACAGCGTCCAGATGAAGCGTGGC
Organism: Collinsella sp. CLA-JM-H32B; assembly: GCF_040098065.1. Taxonomy (NCBI): domain Bacteria; kingdom Bacillati; phylum Actinomycetota; class Coriobacteriia; order Coriobacteriales; family Coriobacteriaceae; genus Collinsella; species Collinsella sp. CLA-JM-H32B. The sequence continues at coordinate 387,385 of NZ_JBBNNA010000001.1, forward strand.
CACACGAATGGGTGGCTGATATTCAAGCGAGCCGATGAGCACAGGAGAACCCAGGAACCGCTCGATTTCGTCTGCGAGCTCGTCGATTGCCTCGGGGCCGAGCTCATCGAAAAGCGCCACGAACGTTGGCCCCGTCGAGCGGAACAGGCGGCCCTTGCCGCGCGAACAATCCATGAGGCAGGCGGCGCTTTCGGCGAGCACACGGTCGCCTGCATCGAATCCAAAGCGGGCATTGACCTCGGCGATATCGTCGACCTTAATGGCAATAAAGCCTGCCTCGCGCGCCACGCGACGCATCTCTCCAATAGCGTTGACCAGCGCGTGGACATCGCCCAGGCCCGTTACCGAGTCGGTCGTATCTGCTAGGCTTCGGTTGATGATAATGCCCACATACATGCTGGGCTCGGTATCGGTGCCGTCCAAGCGGTAGCCCGTGCAGTCGCAAAGCACGTATTTTCCGGTGGCATCCATTACGCGATACTGCATGTAGTGGAAGTGCCACGTGCCGTTTATCACCATGTCGAGCTCGGCGCGTACGTTGTCGCGGTCCTCGGGATGAACGCGGGCGAGCCACATGTCGAGTGAGTTAAAAGGGTGCTGGGAAGGCAGGTCAAAATCGCGCACGGCGTTAACCGACCATTGCGATTCTCCAGTATCGAGGTTAAGGATGAACGGATAGCGCGTCTCGGAGCTCATGGAGATCGCTTGGAATACGCGGTCGTTGCAAGGAAGTTGATCGACGATTGGGCGTTGCGGCGCGTCATTGTCTTTCGGTTGCTGCACACGATGCATAAGCTTATAGCGATACATCTTGCGATCGGCATCCATCGTCATCTGGCGACGCGTGTCGCCGGCAAGTGGATCGACGCGCGAGCAGCCAAAGCTAAAGCTGCCGATCATGGGCGCCTTGCCGCCTGAGCTCGCTTCGATCAGCCCGGCACGTACCTGCTCCAAGCGCTGCTCGAGTTCAGTCTCGTTTGCAGAGAGCGAGATAAGCACAAACTCGTCTCCACCGATACGGAACAGCATCTCATCGTGCTCCATGGTTTCGGAGAGCGTGCGGCAGATGCTCAGAATATAGCGATTGCCTTCGGCGTGGCCAAACCTATCATTGCAATGTTTGAGATGGTCGATGTCAATATAGGCGCAGGTGAAGGGGTCGCCTTTGCGCCAGAGTTGCTCGACGTGACGGTCGAGTCCGTTGCGGTTGCCCAAGTTGGTGAGCGGATCGATATAGGCGTTGCGCTCAAGCAGCTGGCGCTCTTGTTGCAGGATAGCATGCGTCTTTTGCAGTTGCTCACCAACGGCGCGTAGCTCAGCAGGCAGCGCAGCAACATCGAGTTCGGCGGTCGAGATGCCATTCGCAAGTCGCTGAAGATAGGCAATAATCGATTGCTCGCCCAGGCGATATGACTCGTTCATGATGGATAACCTCCTTGGGCGGAACAATGGTTTGTATCATATCCCCAATTCGGTTTGAATTGGGGATATAAGTCAGCTAATGGAGGCAAATGCCCCCTTCGGCGGTGGCGTTTTGCGCGCGAGCGTATCAGTCGTTATTGCCACCATCGAGCAATGCCTCAAAATCCTTCGCCGGCATGGGGCGGTAGTAGAGGAAGCCCTGAGCGTAGCGGGCGCCCATTTGTCGTAGCATGTTCGCCTGCTCATTTGTCTCGACGCCTTCGACCTCGACGGGCAGATGGAGCGACTGCGCCATTTCGAGCATCGATGAAATGATTTGCGTGCTGCGGCCTTGATCGCGATCGGTGGGTACAAAGGCGCGGTCGAGCTTGATGACGTCGACGTTGACGTTCTTGAGCATCGCGAGCGTGGACTGACCGGTGCCAAAATCGTCCATATAGGTCGAGAAGCCGCGGGTGTGCAGGTCGGCCGTCAGTTTGTCCACGGCCTCGGACTCCCCCGTATAAGCCGTCTCAGTGATCTCGATACGCATGAGCTCGGGCGGTAGGTTGTATTGGGCGGCGAGCGCCCCCATATGCTCGGCAACGTCGCAGGCAAGGATATCCACGCGCGACACATTAAGCGAAACCGGAACCACACGAAGCCCTCGATCGATGCGCTCGCGCAGCCACGAGGCGACACCCTGCCAAATGTACTTGTCGAGCGTCACCACAAAGCCGCTTTCCTCGAGTGCGGGGATAAACGTTGCGGGCGAAATGAGAGAGCCGTCCTTGTCAATCCAGCGGGTGAGTGCTTCGGCGCCAATAATCTCACCGGTTTCCATGTCGACCTGGGGCTGCAGGTAGTACGTGATGCGGCCGTTTGAGAGCGCATACTGGAACTCGGTTAGCGTGTGGTGGAACGCAACCTCATGCTCATATTCCTCGGGGCGGAAAACGGCAATGCGCTCCTTAAAGTCGTTTTTGGCGCGTCGATTGGTAAACATGGCCTTGGCCTGCGCGTCGATAGTGATTTCCTCATTGGAGTCGATGGGGTAAACGCCCATGGACGGCCAAAAACCTACGCCATCATCATGTCTGGCTACGGCCTCGCGAACGCGGTTGTAGATTTGATGGACGGTGATGTGCTTAAAAGGGATGAGTACGCAAAAGTCATCTTGGCCCCAGTACCCTGCGATGCCCATATCGGCATTCTCGATGTCCTTGAGGACCGTGCCCACATCGGCGAGTACGCGGTCGCCCTCGGCCTGTCCATACCATTCGTTAAACAGGCGCATGTGGCCCATGTCGACCGTGGCGATGCACCAGGTGCCGTCGCGCCTTGCCTCGAGAAATGCGTTGGCGCGCCGCATAAACTCGCTGGGTCGATAGAGGCCCGTGAGCATATCGATGCGTTCGGCGATTGCGCTTTTGCGTTCGACCTCGGGTATAGGGAGGCTGTCGTTGGGGACAAGCCCGCCAGCTGTGCGAAGGCGACGATCGAGTTCGCCCAAAACAGTCGATGCTTGGGAGTCCAGGCGTTCGTAAAAGGTTGGGACGACAAGACAGACGGGAGCAATGGTGTCGCCTGCGATTTGCACAGGAGCGAAAACGGCCTCTTTAAGGTGGCGGGTCAGTTGCTCGAATGCCTCGTGGTCCAAATCGTTGCTGAGCACGACAAACTGGACGCTTCGTGAACGGTAGACCCGGCTCCTGCCGCGGGTGATCGACAGCATGCGGCCCGCGTATTCGGCAAGCATGTTGTCGACAGCCTCGGCCCCGTAGAGCTCGTTGAGCTTTGTCGTGCCACGAACGCGCACCGCTATAAGCCCTGTCTTGCAACGGTCGAGGCGGCAGGTATCGATGGCATTGACCAGCATGCGCTGCGTTCCGAGGCCTGTGGCGGCGTCGACGGTTTCGGCAAGTGAGTGGTTGACGAGCTCGCCGACATAGAGCGAGGGGACATTTCCGTCGCCGTCGATACGAAACCCGCGAGCACGGCAAAGGACGTAGTCGCCGACGGCGTTGCGCACACGATACTGCATGACGCGACGGTGCTTGGTACCGTTGTAGACTTGGTCGATGTCGTTGACGAAGGCCTCAAGGTCGTCGGGATGGACGCGCGTTTTCCAGTAATCGCGACAGTTGTCTATGTGCTCTGAGGGAAGGCCAAGATCGCGCAAGGCACCTTGTGACCAAAGGGTGCGATGTTTGTACAAGTTCTCGATAAAGAAATAACGACCTTCGTTGAGCATCGAAAAGGCGTCGAAAATACGATCGCTTATTTCGAAGTCGTCGGCGTGGACTTGCGTGATATTACGTCGATCGAGGTGCACGGCATGACGTAGCTTGTAGTCGTACATGCGATGGTCGGCATCGAGTGTCATACGGTTGGTGGCTTCGCCCAGGGCGGGGTCGGCATGCGACACTCCATAGCTAAACGAGTGGGGCATCTCGGAATCGTTGTTTTTGAGCAGGATCGTTCGGCAGTGTTCCAGACGTTCGGCGAGGTCGTCCTCGGTTGCAATCGTAGACAGGATGGCAAACTCGTCGCCGCCTATGCGAAACGCCGCCTCGTCCACTTTCATATACAGCTTGAGATAGAGGCTTACCTGCAAGATATAGCGGTTGCCCTCGTCATGCCCAAAGACGTCGTTGCAGTGCTTGAGATTGTCGATATCGATGAACGCCATGGTAACGGGGGTGTCCTGCTCCCAGAGCTCCTCGAGGGAACGGGCAAAGCCGCCACGGTTGCCAAGCCCGGTAAGCTGGTCGGTAAAGGCAGTCCTAATCAGATCATCCTGGCGCTCGAGAAGGTCGCGAACGGTCTTTTCGAGCGTTTCGGTGTAATTGCTGACAGTATCCATGTCGTAAGCGGCTTTCTGAGGTCGGGCGAATTGCGTCGGGCGAGCTCGTTGTGCACACGCGTTGTTGTTCGGCGCTTTGCGTGTATCCAGGCCCCGCCTCGCTGCGTTGTTGGGTTAATTTACCGGCTAATGTTCGCTGTTGATAACTGCTGAGTAGTATAAACAACAGTGCAGAATTATATATGGGTGCACATGCTGTGGGCGGCTATTATTCGACAAATGGTAGCGCGACGATGCGATGTCCGATAAAAATGCGACTGAGACGATATATGTTGACGGGTATACTTGTCCCGGTTTTAAACGCAGGAACGGAGATGGTCGCATGGCACAGCCGGATACGACGCGCACGGTGGGGCTGGCACTCGAGGGAGGCGGCTACCGCGGTATGTATACGGCGGGCGTGCTCGACGTTTGGATGGAGCACGGCTTGACCTGCGACCATATGGTGGGTGTCTCGGCGGGCGCGGCGTTTGGCTACAACTTTAAATCGCGGCAGATCGGACGTGCCATTCGCTACAACAAGGCCTATTGTGCCGACAAGCGCTATGCGGGTGTAGCAAGCTGGCTGCGGACCGGCGACATGTTCAATGCCGATTTTGCCTATCACGAGGTGCCTATCGAGCGCGATCCCATTGACTTGGAGGCGTATCGCGCCTGTCCCATGCGGTTTACGTGCGTGTGTACTGATATCGAGACGGGCAAGGCCGTCTACCACGACCTGCCCTATGGCGACGAGAGGGATATCGAGTGGATCCGGGCATCGTCGGCGATTCCTGTGGCGACGCGTCCCGTTGCTATTGACGGGCATAAGTATCTGGATGGTGGCGTGGCCGATTCCATTCCCAGCGCTTGGTTGTTTTCACAGGGGTATGACCGCAATATCGTGGTACTCACGCAGCCGGCGGGCTTTGTGAAGCAGCCCAACAGCGTGATGCCCATGCTGCGTCGCGTGTTCCGTCACTACCCGGAGTTTGTCGCAGCGCTTGAGCACCGGCATGAGGTTTACAATACCACGCTCGATGACCTGGCACGTCGTGAGGCCGCCGGCGATATCTTTGTGGTGCGTCCGAGCGAATCGGTGAAGGTGCCGTCGCTATGCCGCGAACCGGATGAGCTCGAGCGCATCTACCAGGTCGGTCGCCGCGATGCGGAGGCGACTTTGCCGGCGTTGGAAGCATATCTGGCGGGGTAAGGGTCGCATGCGGAAAGTGCATCCCGGAATGGAGGTCCAAACTGGGATGCGCTTTCCGCTCTAGAAGATATGAGACTGCGAATAAACTGCTCGGCCTAGGCTTATGCCTGCTGCCAGGTGTCGACAAGCTCCTTGGCGGCAGCGTGGGGGTCGTCGGCACTGCAGACGGCGCTTACCACAAAGAAGCCATCGACGCCGGTGGCCTTGAGCTGCGGCAGGTCGGCCGTCTTGACGCCGCCGCCCACTACGATGGGCACGGGGCTTGCCGCGTGGAGTGCGGCCAGATCCTCAAAGCTCTTGGTGATGATGGAGCCATCGGCTGCGCGTCCGCAGTCGCGCTTGGTCTCGGTCTCGTGGAGCGGGCCGATGCCCAGGTAGTCGACCAGGCTCATGTCGGCGGTCTTGACGTACTCGAGCATCTCCTCGCAACGGGCCGAAAGGCCCACGATGGCATCGGGGCCCAAAAGTTTGCGGCAGACCTCGACGGGAATATCGCTCTGGCCTACATGCACGCCATCGACAGCAATACCCTGCTCGCGCGCGGCGAGTACGCAGTCCAGGCGGTCGTCGATTAACAGGGCGACCTGACCGGTCTTGCCAGCCTGTGCGATTGCCTGCGCGGCGTCGCCGGTCAGTGCGATGATCTCGCGGGCGCTTGCCACCTTGGAGCGCACCTGGATGCAGGTAAAGCCTGCGTCGAGCGCCTGGGCCACCACATCGCCCACGGGGCGTCCCAGCGTGTTTTCGGGGCCGAGTACTAGGTAGGCCGAGATATCAAGGTTGTCGCGGATGCTCATCGTGCTTCCTCCTGCTTCTTGATCTGTGCTTCCATGCGCTCGAGCTTGCCGGTCATGGTGTCGGTAAATCCGGGACGAATATCGGCTTTGAGCACGACTTCGGTGCGGATGCCCTTGTTTGCCAGAACAAAGGTCGCGTCGCGCACGACCTGCATGACCTCGTCCCAGTCGCCTTCGATCTCGGTAAACATCGAGGTGGTGCGGTTGGGAAGGCCGCTCTCGCGTATGACGCGCACGACCTCGGCGACCTCGGCGGAGAGCTCATCGCCGGTGCCGCACGGGGCGATGGCCACGGCGACGAGCGTGTTCATGCCGGCATTGGTTGTGGGCTCGGACATGGCCTATGCCTCCTCGAGCTCGAGTTGGTTATCGGCAATGTCCTGGGCGGTTGCGCGGTAGAGCTCGTCGATAAAGGCGACCTTAAAGCTTGCCGGGGCATCGGCGACAGCGGCGGCGCGCGTGCCGGCAACGTTGTAGACGGCGGTGCCGCAGACGGCTGCCGTAAACGGATCGGCAGCGCAGGCGTACACGGCCAGCACGCCGCCCTGCGAGCAGCCGCAGCCGGTGATCTTGGACATGAGCGGGCTGCCGCCGTGGGACTTGGCCACGGTCGTGCCGTCGGTGATTAGGTCGACTTCGCCCGAGACCACTACGGCGCCGCCGGTGTAGCGAGCGAGCGCCACGGCAGCGGCGCAGGCGGCGTCGACCGTGTCGGTGGTATCGACACCGCGCACGCGGCTCAGATCAGCCGCCTCGCCCTCAAGGCCCCACAGGCCGGCGAGCGCGATGATCTCGGAGGCGTTGCCGCGTACGATGGCGGGCTTGTACTGCTTGAGCTCGTTTACCAGCTGGGTGCGCAGGCTGCCGATGCCCAGGCCCACCGGATCGAGCACCCAGGGCTTGCCGGCGTCGTGTGCCGCCTTGGCCGCGCGGGGAATCGTCTGCTCGTAGATGGGGAAGAGCGTGCCCATGTTGAGATAGATGGCGCCGCCGCCGGCAACGAGCGCCTCGCCCTCGTCGGGCAGATAGACCATGGCGGCCGAACCGCCCACGGCGAGCTGCGCGTTGGCGACAAAGTCGATCGTCACCGTGTTGGTGATGGAGCCGGCCATCGGATTGGTGGCGCGAATCTCATCCACGGCCTTGACCATATGTTGCTTAAGCTGTTCCGAATCAATCACTGCACATGCCTCCTTGGCATAGAAAAGGGGCGCTGTGCATAGACAGCGCCCCTGTAAAGGCGGCATGCTCCCTACGCCAGCATTAACTGACAGGTTCAAAGGATTGGGCCCCATGCCCTCTCAGCCTTGTGGTTTGCACCGCCGGCACTCCCGCATCGAATCTGTTGTTCCCTATACTAACGCACCTGCCAAAAAGGGACAGGTTTATTTTGGCGGGTCGTTACAATAGGTAGGACCGATACGAATGGGGGCCTTATGATTAAACTTGTGCTGACCGATATGGACGATACGCTGATTCCAGCCGGGCATGACGGCGCCAGCGACTACGCCATTGAGGGTATTCATGCCATGCAGGCGGCGGGTCTGCACTTTGGGCCGGTTTCGGGTCGTCAGCCGTCCGCGATGGGCTGGATGTTCAAAAACCGTTCCGAGTGTTTTTCGACTGGCGCATTCTGTAACGGCCAGGTAATGTTTGTCGACGGTCAGGTGGTCGCTTCGCGCGCGACCGACAACGGTGCCCTGACGCGTCTGGCCGATTACCTCGAGCAAGAGACCGACGATACCTATCTAAAGGTCTACAGCCTGGGTGACGACTTTTGGGATAACGATGCCTATTGCGTGACGGGCGACCCCGAGCGCGTGCGCCGCGCCATGGAGTCGGGCGGCAACGCGTGGCTCAAGGGCGAAGAGGCCCCGTGCCGTCCTGTTGTCGATGATGCCCCGGTATACAAGGCGAATATCTGGAGCGCCCGCTCGCGCGAAGAGCTCACTGAGCTGCGCGAGCACATTGCCGCCGAGGTGCCGGAGCTCTCGCTTGTGTTTCCCAACAACCGCGTGCGCCTGTTTGACATCCTTCCGGCTGGTTGGGACAAGGGCTGCGCTGCGCTGGAGCTGGCGCGCGCTTTGGGCCTGACGCCCGACGAGGTGGTCGTATTTGGCGATTCCGATAACGACCTGCCCATGATCGGTGCCGTTCCCAACTCCGTTGCAGTCGCCAATGCCAACGAGGCTGTCACGGCTGCCGCGCGCTGGCATATCGGCGCTGCGGCAGACGATGCGGTTGCCGGGGCTCTGCATCAGATTGCCGCCTGCGCCGCGACGGGGGAGATACCGCCGTTTATGCGTCAGATGGATGCGACGGGTTTCGACGTCACGAACGTCTAGGGAGAAAGCTATGAAGCTTCAGCAGCTCAGATATGTCGTCAAAGTTGCCGAATGCGGCAGCATTACCGAGGCCTCGCGCCGGCTCTTTGTGTCGCAGCCTTCGATTACCGCATCGATCCGCGATCTCGAAAACGAGATGGGTGTGCATATCTTTGAGCGCACCAACAAGGGTGTCATTGTGTCCGAGGAGGGCGAGACCTTCTTGGGCTACGCGCGCCAGGTGCTCGACCAGGCCGATCTGCTCGAAGGCAAGTACAAGGGCGCGTCCGAGCAGGTGCCGCACTTTAGTGTGAGCTGCCAGCATTATTCCTTTGCCGTTAACGCGTTTGTCGACGTGATCCGCGAGTTCGATGCCGCGCGCTACGACTTTACCCTGCGCGAGGAGCAGACCCACGAGATTATCGAGGACGTCGCGCATATGAAAAGCGAACTGGGCATCCTGTACTTATCCGAGCATAACCGCGAGGTTGTCGAGCGCATGCTCGCCGCCAACGAGCTCGTATTCGAGGGGCTCTTCTGCGCCGCGCCGCATGTCTTTGTATGTGCCGACCATCCACTGGCGGACCGCGCCAGCGTGACGCTCGAGGACTTGGAAGACTACCCGTTCTTGTCCTATGAGCAGGGCAGTTATAACTCGTTCTACTATTCCGAGGAACTGACCTCGACCTTTGAGCGCCGCAAGAATATCCGCGTGCGTGACCGTGCGACACTGTTCAACCTGGCTATGGGCCTTAACGGCTACACGGTGTGTTCGGGCGTGATCAGCCATGAGCTCAACGGCCCCGGCATCATCTCGATTCCGCTCGATGTGGACGAGTACATGGAGATCGGCATCATTACGCGCAAGAACACGACGCTCACGCGCTACGGCCAAGCTTATATCGACGCGATCCGCCAGCATATTTAGACTGCTGCGTTCTGCACGGCTCAAATCTCTTAATGGCGGTCCCAACTGATATAGGAAGCATCTATATCGAACTGTTATAAACATATATTTTACGATGGCCATATGAGCGCTCATACTTTGTCCCAGTAAAGCAACCAATTCAAAGGGAGATATCTATGAGTGCTTTAACCACGCTGAACGCGCCGTTTCGCGCCGATATCGTCGGCAGCTTTCTTCGTCCACAGGCCGTAAAGGACGCCCGTGCCGCCTATGCTGCGGGCACACTCGACGCCGCCGGCCTTAAGGCCGTCGAGGATGAGGCCATTCGCGACCTGGTGGACAAGCAAAAGTCCGCTGGCCTGCAGGTGATTACCGATGGCGAGTTTCGCCGCAGTTACTGGCACCTCGACTTTATGTGGGGGCTCAACGGCATTGAACGCCGTACCTCGCGTACGGGCTATATGTTCCACGACGAGGAGACCACAGCCGACACCGCCGTGGTAACCGGCCCCATTAGCGGCGAGAACCATCCGTTCGTCGAGCACTTTAAATTTGTCAAGGCGCTCGAGGGGGAGGGCCAGGTCGCGCGGCAAACCATTCCGGCGCCGATCCAGACGTTCTCCGAAGTCACGCTCGACCGCTGCGACGGCCAGCAGGAGAGCCTGCGCGCTGTCTATAAGACCGATGAGGAACTTGCCGACGCCATCGCAGCCGCTTATCGCACGGTGATCGCCGACCTGTACGCAGCAGGCTGCCGCAACATCCAGTTTGATGACTGCACCTGGGGCATCTACTGCGACACCGATTTTGTCGCCAAAACCGGCATGAGCCCGGTCGACCTGCAAAAGGTAAGCGAGCTGGGCGTGGCGCTCAACAATGCCGCCATCGCGGACAAGCCCGACGATCTGGTCATCAACACGCATGTGTGCCGCGGCAACTACCACTCCACCTATGCCTTCGAGGGCGGCTACGACCCCATCGCGCCGTACCTGTTTGCAAACGAGGATGTCGATGCATTTTACCTGGAGTTCGATACGCCGCGCGCCGGCGGTTTTGAGCCGCTCAAGTACGTTGCCCCGGGCAAGAAGGTCGTGCTGGGCTTGGTAACCACCAAGGCGGCAGAGCTCGAGAACGAGGATGTTATCGTCGAGCGCATCCGTGAAGCCGCAAAGTACGTGCCGCTCGAGAACCTGTATCTGTCGCCTCAGTGCGGCTTTGCCAGCTGCGAGATTGGCAACAAGCTGACCGAGGATGAGCAATGGGCAAAGATCGCGCTGGTCAAGCGCATTGCCGAGTGCGTTTGGAAATAGCGCTAGTGTTTGCAGGTGGCGGCGCGTGCGAGGCATAGTGTATCGCGTACAATGGTTCGGATCGTATCGTTCGGGCAGGTTATCCGATATGCCTGATCGCCCTTCCATTTGAAAGGACATCCATGTCCCAGTCCTCGACGCCCGCCCTCAGCGATGCCATCTACGACGCATCGTCGCTCGGCCGCCCGCGCATGTTCCTGCTCGGCCTACAGCACCTGTTTGCCATGTTTGGCGCCACCGTGCTGGTGCCCGTGCTCACCGGCCTCTCGGTATCGGCAACGCTTTTGTTTGCCGGCTTGGGCACGCTGCTGTTCCACTTCCTGTCGCGCGGCAAGGTGCCGGCCTTTCTGGGCTCGTCGTTTGCCTTTATCGCCGGCTACGCGGCCATCGCCCCCAACGGCGAGACGGAGCTTTTGCCCTACGCTTGCTTGGGCGTAGCTTGCGCCGGCCTGCTCTATCCGGTGCTGGCGGCGCTCTTCCGCGCGTTTGGCGCCAAGCGCGTCATGCGTTTCTTTCCGCCGGTGGTGACTGGCCCCATCGTCATTTCCATCGGCTTGATTCTGGCGAGCTCTGCCATCGCCAACTGCCAGACCAACTGGCTTGTCGCCGTTATCGCCGTGGCCGTGATCATCATCTGCAACATCTGGGGCCGTGGCATGGTTAAGATTGTGCCGATTCTGCTGGGCGTTGTGGTGAGCTATGCCGTTGCGACTGCGCTGGGCGAGGTCGATTTTTCGGGCGTCGCAGCCGCTCCCTGGGTCGGTCTGCCCATCGTGTGGGACAACACCGTGTTTGCGCTCTTTGGGCCGCAGTTCGATAGCGGTCTTGCCACGACGGCCATCATCACCATCATGCCGCTGGCCTTCGCGACCATGATCGAGCATATCGGCGATATCTCTGCTATCGGTTCGACTTGCGAGCGCAACTACATTGCCGATCCCGGTCTGCATCGCACGCTGCTCGGCGACGGCCTTGCCACGATTCTGGCTTCGCTCTTTGGCGCTCCGGCCAACACTACGTATGGTGAGAACACCGGCGTGCTCGCCCTGACGCGCGTGTTCGACCCGCGCGTAATTCGAATTGCCGCGTGTTGCGCCATCGTGCTTTCGTTCTGCCCCAAGTTCGCCGCGGTCATCGCCGCCATGCCGGCATGCGTTATCGGCGGTGTGTCGCTCGTGCTCTACGGCATGATCAGCGCTGTGGGCGTCCGCAATCTCATCGAGAACCAGGTCGATTTCCAGAACAACCGCAACGTGCTGGTTGCCGCGCTGGTGCTCGTGCTTTCGCTCGGCATCGCGTACAGCGCCGCCGGCGCCATCGTGTTGGAGCTGGGCGGCGTGACCATTTCACTGTCCGGCATTGCCGTGGGCTCACTGGTGGGCATTGTGCTCAACGCCATCCTGCCGGGTAACGACTTTGAGTTTGATGTCTCCGAGCTTGAGGAGGCTGCTGAGTAGCAGCTGCGTTCAGCTAAAACAAGATATGGTGCCCATGCGTATATACGCGTGGGCACCATTTTTAATGTGTCAGTATCCAGTGGATGCCGCGGGCCATGCGCAAGTCGGTTTGGGCAAAGTGATTGCCGGGGTTGAGCTCCAGCGTTGTTGGAATGCCGCGCTCGACGAGCAACGCTTCCATCGCGCGTGTGTCGTCGAGTACATGCCGCATCATGCGGTTGGGCGTCTTGGTTTCCTTTTTGCCGAGCGAAAGATAGACAGCTTGTGGACTGCCGGCAAATGGCGCCGTGCTGGCGCAATCGACAAAGTCGGGAAACCATAGCGACCCCGATGCGCTCGCCGCGCGGCCAAAGGCGTCGGTTTGCCAGAGGGCCCAAAGCGAAAAGAGGCCCGCGAGCGAGTAGCCGGCAATGCCGCGCCAGGTGGGCGGCTGAGGAAGCGACGACTCCACCTGGGGGATTATCTGATTCAGCAGCTCATCAAGAAAACCGGCAGCTTGGCCGCCGAAAGGCTCGGCATCGCGTACGGTCCCGTCGCATGCCCAGGGGCTCAGCTCGCGATTCCAATCGAGCCCGCCAATGGTGACGAGGGCGAATGGCGGACAGTCGAGCTCTCGGCAACACTTATAAACCTCGCTGCCGTCGCCCACGACCACAGGAAGGTAGATGACAGGCGCGCTTTCCGTATGATTCGAATAAACGGTTATCTGCTTTTGATGCGCTTCCATGACGGGCTTCTCTCAGTGTTGTGATATCGGCAGCCCCAATTGTCGCACGCCAGCGTATGCCGGTTGGGCTAGACCAAAGACAATCTCGTGCATCCCCTGCGGACTCATATGGAAAACGCCACCGCCGGAGGGGAGCTCGGCGGTGGCGTTGTTAAACGGTGCTGGGGCTCGGGGCCTTCGCGGGAGCTGCCATGTGCGCAGAGGCGTTTAAGAACGCTTACGGCTCGCCATGGTGCCTGCGGCGATAGCGGCTGTTCCCGCAAGGACGGTTGCCACGATGGCCGCACCCGAGGTGTCGCCGGTTGCCGCGAGCACGCCGGTAGTCTTGGCTTTCGTGGTTGAAGCCGCAACGGCCTTGGTCGGCTTTGAGCCCTCAGGCTTGGGGTTCTGTTTGGACTCCGCGGGCTTGCTTTCTGCGGGCTTGGTCTCGTCGGGCTTGGGGTCTTCCGGCTTGGCTACCTCGGGAGGTGCGATGGTCGTACTTTTGGCGACTGCTTTGATATAGAGGGAGTCGACCGTGGCGTCGCCCGTGCCGATGGCCTGGCCTGCCTCGTAGATGCCGTCACGGAGCTTGCGATAGTCAATGACCTTGCCGCCTTCGGGCGTCTGGATGGCGGCGTTCTCAATCTTGATGGTGCCGATTGTCTTGCCGTCAGCGCTCATGGCACGGGCAAAGATTGCCGCTGTATCTCCTTCGGCCGTTACCTTGCTGCGGATGATCGAGATGACTGCGGGTGTGACGCCCTCGCTGGTCTGGGCGATGATGCCGATGTTCTCGCCTTGGGGTTCGCGCCTCGTCTCGCCATCTTGGTTTTCGCTGTAGGGGATGGGGCCGTCGCCGTTCTCGACATAGCGGGCTATGGCCTTGACAACGGAGTCGCTGATATAGATGTGGCCGCCCTTCTCGTTGGGTCGATCGTTTCTGGTGGAGAATGCAGCCGAAACCTCGCCTTCCGCAAACGCGTTCACGGTGGAGCCGTTCTTGATGACGATGTCGTCCCCGTCAGTGATGAGGGCGATGGCCTGGCCGCCGTTCGCGCTGGTACGGACCATCACGGTCGCGTGATCGAGCGTAACGCCCTTGTAGGCATAGACACCATATTCAACACCGCTTGCGTCAAGGGAGGCGTTCGTGACCGCGAGACTGCCCTTGGCCTCGACGGCAGCGTCTTTCTCGGAGCTTGCCTTGACCTGGCTGCCGTCCGAGATGTTGATATTGCCGCCGCTCCAAAGGGCCTCACCATCGGCTGAGCTTGCCTCGACCGTCCCGCCACCCTTGATGGTGAGGTTCTTGTCGGCTCCAATGCCCTTGTCCTTGGTAGCCCTGGCGGTGACGGCTCCGCTGTCGTCAATCGTGATATTGCCGTTTGCCCTGATGCCATCCGATGCACCCGTGGCGTTGACGTTGCCCGAACCTTTGATAGCGAGATCACCTCCGGCATTGATGGCATCAAACCCAGTGCTCGTGGCGTTGACGGATCCGGCTCCGTCGATGTTGATATTACCCGTGGAGAGGATAGCGTCCTCAGTAGATGTCACGCTGAGCGTGCCGCCCTCGTCGCCTTGGATATTGAGCTCGGCATTCTCGTTAGTGCCATGAGAAACCTTGATGCTTTCGATCCATTCGGCAGTGACGATGTTGGTTCCCGAGTAATTCACGTTGAGCTTGCCTGCGGCCTGGATCTCGCCGCCGTTATAGTTGTTGAGCTTCAAGTCGTCGGCGCCGTCCCACGACCAGGTACCGGCCTCGTCGCTCGCCGCGGTGTTGTACTTGTTGCCGCCGACCTTGACCCATTCCGCTGCGAGCGAGACGCTCGGCTTGAGCAGCGAGCTCACCGTGAGCGCGCACACGGCGCCCGCGACGATGCGGCGCGTCACGCGGCGCCAGCTGCCGTGCGCGAGTCCTATGCGACGGCGAACGTCGGGTTCGGCAACATGGGTTCCGGCGGTAGTGTCATTGCGTCTGGGGGTCGTGAACAAGGCTGCCATGGTTGCTCCCGTTCTCATAGGGCCTATACGACTAGATTCAGCGTATCTGCTGGATGTTGCCGGCGGTAGTGCCGTTTGGAGGGCAAAATGGCCAAAATGGGGGAGAAATAGGCCGCACGCCGGCGCAGGGACCGGCGCTAAAAGAAAAGCGCGGGGCCGCATGGCGATTCCGCGCTTTATTGTTCAGCTTTTGCAGCCTTGCCCTTACGCTACGAAGAAGTAGACGAGGAAGGCAAGGGCCGCGATCCACCCGTCCCGTGCGAAAAAGTGTTTACGAGCGCTTGCGGCTCACCACGGCGCCTACGGCGATGGCGGCTGTTCCCGCAAGGGTGGCTGCCACGATGGCTGCGCTCGAGGCGTCGCCGGTTGCCGCGAGTTTGCCGGCGATCTTGGCTCCCGTGGCTGCAACTGCAACGGTCTTGGTTGTCTTCGTGCCCTCGGACTTGGAGCCCTCGGGCTTGGTCTCGCCGGGCTTCTCCTCGGGTTTGGTCTCCTCGGGAGGCACGATGACCGTGCTCTTGGCGACGGCTGCATCGTAGGGGGAGTCGATCGTGGCGTCGCCCGTGCCGATGGTTTGACCTGCCTCGTAGGAGATGCTGGGGCCGTACTCTTCTTCGTAGCGATAGTTAATGATCTTGCCGCCTGCGGGCGTCTGGATGGGAGCGCCTTCGATCTCGATGGTGCCAATCGCCTTGCCATCCTCGCTTATGGCAAGAGCGAAGATTGCCGCCGTGTCTCCCTCGGCCGTGAGCTTGCTGCGGACGATCGAGATACTCGCGGGCGTGATGCCCTCGTAGGTCTGGGCGAAGATACCGATGTTCAGACCCCTAGGCTCAGGGATGACCGCGCCGCTTTGGTCGTTGCTGTAGTGATCGGGGCCATCGCCACCGGTCTCGATATAGCGGGCTATAGCCTTAACAACGGAGTCGCTGATGTGGATGTGGCCGCCAGCGACGTTTGGCTGGTGGTTTCTGGTAGAGATTGCAACCGAGAATTTGCCTTCCGCGAACGCGTCCACGATGGAACCATTCTTGATGACGATGTCGTCCCCGTCGGTGATGAGGGCGATGGCCTGGCCGCCACTCGCGCTTGTACGGACCGTCACGGTTGCGCCATCGAGCGTGATGCCCTTGTAGGCATAGACACCATATTCAACACCGCTTGCGTCAAGGGAGGCGTTCGTGATCGCGAGACTGCCCTCAGTGTCGACGGCAAGATCCTCCTCGGAGTTTGCCTTAACCTGGCTGCCGCCCAAGATGTCGATGTTGCCGTCAGCCCAAATCGCCGCTTCTTCTATCGAGCTTGCTTCTACCTTGCCACCGCCTTTGATGATCAGGTCACTGCCCGCGGCGACGCCGTAACCTTCGCCTCCTTTAGCGATCACGGTGCCAGAGGAATCGATGGTGGTCTTGCCCTTGGATTGGATACCTTCGGTACCGCCCGTTGCATTCACGGTGCCCGAGCCCGTGATAGAGAGGTCGCCCTTTGCCTCAATTCCGTCGGAAGTAGTGCTCGTGGTGTTCACAGCGCCTGGGCCAGAAATGGAGAGGTCGCCTGTGGATTTAATCGCATCGGCCTCGGCTGTCACATTGAGCTCATCCGAGCTCTTCGAGCTCGTTATGTTCAGCTCTGCTTTCTGGTTAGTGCCATCCTGCGCCTTGATGGCGGCTCCGGTGTAATCGGGCTCGGTTTTCACGGTGTTCTTGCCCTCGTACGCAATGTTGAGCTTGCCTGCAGCCTGGATCGCACCGCCGTTATAGCCGTTGAGCTTCATGTCGTCGGCGCCGTCCCAGGCCCAGGTGCCCGCCTCGTCGCCTACCGCGGCGCCAACTGCCGTGTGCGAGCAGCGTGCGACGGCGCACGTCGGGCTCGACAAAATGGGCTCCAGAGGTTTTGTCATTGCGCTTGGGGGTCGTGAACAAGGCGGCCATGGTTACTCCCATCCTCATAGGGCCTATGCGATTAAGTTCAGCATATCTGCAGGATGTAGCCGGCGGTAGTGCCGTTTGGAGGGCAAAATGTCCAAAACTTGGGAAACAAAACATCGCGCGTCCGTGCGTTGCCTGGCTTTAAAAGAAAAGCGCGGAGCCGCTCGATGCGACTCCGCGCTTTGGTGTTCTGCTTTGGCAGCTTTGCCGCTACGCTACAAAGAAGTAGACGAGGAAGGCGAGGGCTGCGATCCACATGAGCGGCTTGATCTTGGAGGCCTCGCCCTTAAAGAGCGCGACGATCACGTAGGCGATAAAGCCCAGACCAATGCCGGCAGAGATGGAGTAGGTAAAGGGCACGCCGGCGACAATCATAAACGCCGGGAAACCCTGCGACACGTCGGACCAGTCGATCTCGAAGGCCTCGCTCATCATGAGGTAGCCGACGTAGACCAGAGCACCGCAGGTAGCGGCGCTGGAAACGATGGTGACGATGGGGGAGAAGAACGCGGCGAGAATGAACAGCACGCCGGTGGTGACGGAGGTGAGACCCGTGCGGCCACCGTCGGCAGCGCCAGAGGTGGACTCGACGAAGGTGGTGATGGAGGAGACGCCCATAAAGCCACCGGCAGCAGCGGCCACGGAGTCGACGACCAGGATGGGACGGATGTCCTCGACATTGCCGTCCTCGGTCAAGAACTCGCCCTGCTTGGCGACGGCCATCGCGGTGCCCATGGTGTCGAAGAAGTCACTCATGAGCAGCGAGAAGGCAACGACGAGCAGCATCGGGTCGGTCAGAACCTTCACGATGGCCATGTTGCCGTCGGCGGTGCTGGCAAACGGGGCACCAAAGGTCGAGAAGTCGAGCGGTGCGATGAGGCCCTCGGGGGCGTGGGTGACGCCCAGCGGGATGCCGGCGATAACGGCGACGATGATGCCGATGAGCAGCGAGCCCGGCACGTTGCGGGAAGCCAAGGCAACCGTCACGATGATGGAGATGATACCGACGATAAAGGTGGGGGAGGCGATGTTGCCCAGGCCGACGAGCGTACCGGCGCCAGCGGTGATGATGCCGGCGTCGCACAGGCCGATCATGGCGATGAACAGGCCCAAGCCAACCGAGATGGCGTGGCGCAGGACCACGGGGATGGCGTCCATAATGGCCTCGCGCAGGCCGCACAGGACGAGCAGCAAGATGACGATACCCTCGAGGAAGATAACGCTCATGGCCACGTGCCAGTCACCGCCGCACATGGTGGTGGCGATGCCCGCGATCATGGCGTTGATGCCCAGGCCCGAAGCGCAGGCGAGCGGGCGGTTGGCGAAGATGCCCATGCAGATGGTCATGATGCCGGCGCCCAGGCAGGTGGCGCAGGCGAGCGCTCCCGCATCGATGCCAGCGCCCGAGAGCACTGCGGGGTTGACGGCGATGATGTAGGCCATCGCCAGGAATGTTGTCAGTCCAGCGCGAAGTTCGGTCCCGATTGTGGACTTGCGCTCACTGATGTGAAAAAGTTCGTCCATGCATACCCTTTCCTTGTTCGGCCCCGAGTTTAGGCCGATTGACACGAACTCATTCACTATATCGCCTTTACAACCTTGCTGTTCCTCACATGTTGATGTTCGGCGCTTTGTAGCGGACGGGCGGTATTTTCCGTATGAAAATGTGTGGGTACCGTATACTTAAGCAGTTACAACGACCCCTATGGAGGAACGTATGATTAAAGAGCTCTGCCACGACGAGGCTATTCTGTCCCAGCGTTGCGAGGTCGCGACCGTCGAGGACGAGTCGGTGGCACAGGACCTGATCGATACCATCAAGTCGCTCGACGATGCCGGCTGCCTTGCCGCCAACCAGATTGGCGTCACCAAGAAGGTCTGCGTCTACCTGGACGATGCCGGCGAGCCCCACGTGCTCTACAACCCCCGTCTGGTGTTTGGTCTGGGTGCCAGCAAGATGGAGGAGAGCTGCCTGACGCACGAGGAGATCACCAAGTCCACGCGCTACATCAAGTGCAAGGTTGCCTTTGACCAGATCGTCGACGGCAAGATGAAGGAGTGCCGCCACGACTACGCGGGCTTTGAGGCACAAATGATCCAGCATATGATCGACCACTGTCTCGGCAAGTTGGTCTAAGGGGACCAAAGCACCGCACCTTGCCGCTCAATCGTCGCTTGCGTACCGTTAGTACGCGGCGCTCCTCTTTCGTGGCAATCTGCGGCACTTTGACCCCTTAGACGACCTGCGGGGTTAACTTGGTTGAGTTTATCCAGCTTGAATAGTCCGGGCGTGACATTGTTGTCATGTCCGGGCTTTTGTGTTTAGCGCCTTTTTGTTTGGAGACAATGAAATTAGCAAGAACGTAAAGCTAGGAGGCGCTATGTGCACGAGTATTCGATTTACCGATAATTCTGGCCACATGTATCTAGGCCGCAACCTCGACTGGAGCTTTGACTACGGCCAACAGGTTCGCGTGATGCCGCGCGGGTTTCAGATTCCGTATTCGTTTATCGACGACGCGACAGCGGCACACGCGGTGATCGGTATGTGCATCGATTACAAGAACTACCCTATGTTCTTCGATTGCGGCAACGATGCGGGCCTCGCCGTGGCGGGCCTCAATTTCCCGGGTTATGCCGAGTATGCCGAGGGGCCGGTTGATGGAAAGACCAATATCGCGGCCTATGAGTTTCCCCTGTGGGTGGCAGCGACGTTCTCGACGGTCGATGAGGTCGAGGCCGCGCTGCGCGACACGGTGATTGTCGCCAAATCTGCCGGAGAGGGGCTGGGCGTGTCGCTGCTCCATTGGATTATCGGCGACAGCCAGCGCAGCATCGTGGTCGAGATGATGGCTGACGGCCTGCATGTATACGACGATCCGGTCGACACCCTTGCCAACCAGCCGACCTTCCCGTGGCACATGGAAAACCTGCGCACCTATATCACCGCCACAAGTGATTTTCCGCAGACGGCGACATGGCGTGGCGCCGAGCTCAAGCCCTATGGCGCGGGCGCCGGCATGCGCGGTATTCCGGGTGACTGCTATTCGCCGAGCCGTTTTGTAAAGGCGGCGTACCTCAATGCCAATTACCCGCAAAAGGAGAGCGAGACCGAAAACGTCGTTCGCATGTTCCGCTCGCTCGAGGGCGTGGTGATGATCGAGGGAGCGTCCAGGATGGGCGATGGCAAGTTCGAGAAGACTATCTACACCGGATGCTTTAGCGCGCGCACGGGCAATTATTACTACGCGATGTATGATGATCCGTCGATTCGCTACGTGAGCCTGATGGATGCCGAGGGCGCGAGCCCCGATAGGCTCGTGGTTCCCGAGCCGCGCCGTTCGTAGCCGTTAGCTTTACTGCAATGCAAAGCGGCCCTGCGTCTCTCGTGAGGTGCAGGGCCGCTGTCGTTGATTTGTAACGTCGCTAGAAGTTGGCGTCGTTGAGCTGGGTGCTCTCGAGGCCGTCGAGTTGCTGTTGCTCGGGCGTATCGGCGACGCTCTCGAGCAGCTCGGTGGGATCGACGTTCATGCTCTTGCCGGCCTCGTTGCCGTTGACCAAGTCGTCCGAGAAGATGTCGACTTCCATTTCCTCGGCCTCTTCGATCTGAACCTCGAGCGGCACCTGGGTGCGCACGAGCTTAACGGCCGGACGCATGCGGGCAAAGAGCGGTACGTACTCAATGATGATGGCCGAGTTCTCGAGACCATACCAACGTGCCGGGCTTCCGCAGGCGCGGCGGACGGCGTACTTGATGGCCATGACGCGATGGTCGTTGCGGTTGATGTCCGTTTCGGGGGCAAGCATCTTGCGCAGCATGCAAAAACGGAAGTCGCCTACGTTGCCGCGTGTCTCGTAGATAGAGTAGGTGTGATGCTGCGGCGGCAACTCACCCGATGCCATCAGGTCGCCAACGATCTGGCGCAGGTAGGCGTTGATGCGCTGATTGACCTTAAAGCCCAGGTCCAAGCGCACCCGGAACAGGAAGTCTGTGCCAAAGGTCTCAACGGAATATTCGTGCGTATAGGGCTCGTCGGTAACGTGCACGTTGATGAACCAATATGCCTTGGCGCGCTTGGGGTGCTTGTCCAGGATGGAATAAAGCACGTCGCGGTCGAGCGTGAGCGGGTCGGGGCTGTTGGTGAGAAATACCAGATTGTCGGCGAGCACGGGATAGGTCTCGTCGTTGCGCAGGCGGTTGAGCTGATCGATGTACTTGGAGACGGGCAGCAGGATCGTCTGCGTGCGCTCGATGGCGGTGCCGCGGCGCCACACATACATAAGGCCGAACAGCAGCGCGGCCAGGAAGATCATGACGTAGCCGCCGTCAAAGAACATAGTGAGGCACGAAGCGAAGAAGCACAGCTCAATGGCACCAAAGAGCAGGGCGAAGACGCAGGCACCCAGCTTGTGCTTGAGGATGCCGGCGATATAGCTCGTCAGCAGTGTGGTGGTCATGAGCATGGTCACGGTGATGGCGAGGCCATAGGCGCTTTCCATGCGCTCAGAGTTTTGGAATAGCAGCACGATGAAGATGCAGCCGACCCACATGATGTTGTTGACGAGCGGAATATAGAGCTGGCCCTTGGTGTCGCTGGGGTAGTGGATGCGCAGGTGCGGCATAAGGTTGAGACGCGTGGCCTCGGATACCAGCGAGAACGAGCCGGTGATGAGCGCCTGCGAGGCGATGATGGCCGCCACGGCCGAAAGCACGATGGCAAAGGGGCGCAGGGGCTCGGGGAGCATCATATAGAACGGGTTGACGATATCCATCGCGAGCATCTGGGGGTTGGAATTATTGGCGAGCAGCCAAGCCCCCTGGCCCAGGTAGTTGAGGATAAGCGCCGCCTTAACAAACGGCCAGGATGCATAGATGTTTGCCTTGCCAACGTGGCCCATGTCCGAGTAGAGCGCCTCGGCGCCGGTCGTCGACAGGAATACGAAGCCGAGCACCATGATGCCCGAGTGGTTGATGGGCGAGAACAGGAACATGATGCCGCGGATGGGGTTGAGCGCGCGTAGGATGGACAGGTTGCCGAGCATGTTGAACAGGCCGGCGCCTGCCAGGAACAGGAACCACAGCGTCATGAGCGGGCCGAACAGCTTGCCGATCGACGAGGTGCCGGCGCGCTGCATGGCAAACAGGCCGCAGATAATGATGATAGTGATGATGATCACATTGGTCTGGCCGTCGCCCAAAAGCGCATGGCCCCATTCGATGGTGCGCAGGCCCTCAATGGCTGTGGTGACCGTGACCGCGGGGGTGAGGATGCCGTCGGCAAGCAGTGCCGCACCGCCGATCATGGCGGGCAGAATCAGCCATGGTGCCACCTTGCGCACGAGGCTGAACAGGGCGAAGATGCCGCCTTCGTTGTGGTTATCGGCCTTCATGGCGATTACCACGTACTTGACCGTGGTCACGAGCGTCATGGTCCAGATAACGAGCGAGAGCGCGCCCAAGATCATGTCCTCGCTAACGGTACCGATGCCGCCGTTGTTGGCGACAATTGATTTCATGGTATACATGGGGCTCGTGCCGATGTCGCCATAGACGACGCCGAGCGTTACGAGCAGCATGCCAGCGGAGAGGGGGATGGCGCCATGTCCGCCTTGACTACGCTGGTCTTGGAGGCTTGCCTCCAGCTTGTTGTGTGCCACGTGGACTCCCTTGGACATCTGGCCTCTGCCACGAGCAGTAGACCTTTATGCCATCTTTATACATATAAGAGCAGTTTGGCACATCGGGGTGTTTTAGACAATAATCCCCATCTGGGGATTATTCATATACGCAGGTAGTATTTCAGAGCAGGGGCTATTAAGCACGTGCTGTCTGGGCGATGCTAGCCTTGGCGTTTGCGCGTTTGCCGGCGAGTTCGCAAAAAATCGCGCCGCCGATGATAAGCGCGGCGCCCATCAGGCGGACCGGTGTTATGGCTTCGCCCAAAAGGACGGCCGAGAACACGACGGCCGAAAGCGGCTCAAGGTAGCCGACGACGGCGACGGTCTGCACGGGCAGTTTGGCGACGGCGCTAAAGTAGAGCAGGCAACCGATGCCGGTGTTGACAATGCCGAGCATGGCAACGGCGCGCCAATCAATACTGGCGGCGACGCCGACGGACAGGAATGAGGGGGCGCCCTGCGTGATGAGCGTGAGGACCAGCGCGGTCACAAAGGCGGCGCTCACCTGGAGCGTGGAGTTTTCGAGGCCTTCGATGTGTGGCGCACCCTTGCTGGCGATGACCATCAGCGCATAGCAAAATGCCGAGGCGATGCCGCAGGCGATACCCGCAATGGGCATATTGCCGCCTAGACCTTGCGCTGCAATGAGAAAAGCGCCGCAGGCGACGGCGATAAACCCGGCGATTTTGCCGCCGGTCAGTTTTTCGCCAAAGATGAGCGGGGAGAGGGCCATGACGATGATGGGGCCGCAGTAGTACAGCAGCGAGGAAACGCCGACGCCGATCGTCTGGTAGGCTCGGAACAGAAAAATCCAGCTGGCGCCCAGCGCGGCTCCCGAGAGGAGGAGGGCTGCGGCTTCGCGGGGGCGAGATGGCGCCTGCAACTTATGGCGTTGGGTGATGGCGAGGATGGTGACAAGCGAGAGCGCGCCCAAAAACGTGCGCAGGAGCACGATATCGGAGCTCGGGAGCGCGATGACGGCGGCGATGATGCCGTTGGAGCCAAACAACAGCAATGCTGCTAAGTACGTAAACAGTCCGTTGTTCATACGCTGACATCCCCTCTATATCCGAGCATGTTCACTATGGGTGAACTGGCTTTAGAAGAAAAGCGAATATAATGCATGGATAGCATGAGAAAAACTCATGCAAAGGTGGAGGGGTGCCGTGGAAACGAATATTCAAAAGATGCAGGTGCTGCTGGAGACCGTGCGCGCCGGAAGCTTTACGCGCGCCGCCGAGCGGCTGAGCTATTCGCAGTCGGGCGTGAGCCGTATGGTGGCCGATCTTGAGGCTGACTGGGGCTTTAAAGTTCTCGATAGAAGCCGCGAGGGCGTAGTGCTTTCTGCCGACGGGCGGCAGGTCATGCCGGCAGTCGAGGCGCTCTGCGAGGAATTCACTCGCTTGCAGCGACGGGTGGATGAGATGCGTGGGCTCATGCGCGGCAAAATCTGCATCGGTACGTTTTCGAGCGTGGCGACCCACGTGCTGCCGCCGGTGATTGCGCGCTTTCGCGCCGATCATCCGGATGTCGATTACGAGCTGTTGATGGGTGATTACTCCGAGATTGAGCAATGGGTGGCGGAAGGCCGCTGCGACCTGGGCTTTATTCCGCGCGAGCCACGCGGCGCCGGCATGGCGTCGCGGCCGTTGGTGCAAGACGAGCTGATGGCCGTGGTGCCAGCGGACTCCTCGCTTGCCACCGCGGAGGTCGTTTCCCTTGCCGATTTGGCTGACGAGCAATTTATTCTGCTGGAACGCGGTAGCGACGACGAGATTACGCCGCTGTTTCGTCGCGCGGGTCTGGCGGTGCGCTCTAAGCTGTCGACCTGGGATGATTATGCGATTATGGCTATGGTCGAGGACGGCCTGGGCGTGAGCATTCTTCCGGCGCTCATCTTGCGCCGCTGCCAGTTCGATGTTGCCGTGCGCCCGCTCGAGGGACATCCTCATCGGCAGATCAACGCAATATACCGCACCGCTGACGTTTCGCTTGCGGCGGCTCGTCTCCTTGAATATCTCTAAAGGCGCGTACCCGTTGCCCACTTTGGGACAATTCTCGGGGTTCGGTACATTTTCTTGTGAAATTGAACTTCCGGATAATGCGCCGCGCTATACTGCTGCCTAAATTGAACTCTGGTTCAATTCGTGTTCTATAAATTGAACTTTGCCAGCAAGGAGGTTCTAGTGGCCCAAGAGACGTTTAGCGATCGCCTGCGACAGGCTATGTCCGATCGCGACGTTCGCCAGTCGGACGTAATCCGCGCATCGGAGATGCTCGGCAAAAAACTCGGCAAGAGTCAGATGAGCCAATATGTGAGCGGCAAGACGATTCCGCGGCGCGATGTGGCAGAGCTGCTCGCCCGCATTTTGGAGGTCGATGTTACCTGGCTGCTTGCCGGTGACGCCGATCAAGGCGAGGCATCATCGCCCCGTAACGTTTCCAAGCCCGAACCCCATCCCTCAGCTCAAATTCCAAGGAGCACCACCATGCGTACTTTTTCTAAATCCACCAAGCTTGATAACGTCCTGTATGATGTGCGCGGTCCCGTCGTCGACGAGGCCGCCCGTATGGAGGACGAGGGCGAGCGCATTCTCAAGCTCAATATCGGCAACCCGGCGCCCTTCGGTTTCCGCACGCCCGACGAGGTCATCAAGGACATGCGCCAGCAGCTGCCCGACTGCGAAGGCTATTCCAACTCGCGCGGTCTGTTCTCTGCGCGCAAGGCGATTATGCAGTACTCGCAGATCAAGGGCCTGCCCAACGTTCAGATGGAGCACATCTACACGGGCAACGGCGTGTCCGAGCTCATTCAGCTTTCGATGAACGCGCTGCTCGACAATGGCGACGAGATTCTGATCCCCAGCCCCGACTATCCGCTCTGGACGGCGTGCGCAACCCTTGCCGGCGGTCATCCCGTACATTATCTGTGTGATGAGCAGGCGGATTGGTATCCCGACTTGGAGGATATGGAGTCCAAGATCACGAGCGCGACCAAAGCCCTCGTCATCATCAACCCCAACAACCCCACGGGCTCGGTCTACCCGCGCGAGGTGCTCGAGGGCATCGTCGAGGTTGCGCGCAGGCACCAGCTCATGATCTTTGCCGATGAGATCTACGACCGTCTGTGCATGGACGGCTACGAGCACGTCTCGATTGCCTCGCTCGCTCCCGATCTGCCCTGCGTCACCTTTAGCGGCCTTTCCAAGTCGCACATGATTGCGGGCTATCGTATTGGCTGGATGGTGCTTTCGGGCAACCAGCGCTGTATGAGCGATTTCATCATGGGCATCAACATGCTCTCTAACATGCGCCTGTGCTCCAACGTGCCGGCTCAGTCGATCGTCCAGACGGCACTCGGCGGCCATCAGTCCGTTAACGACTACATCCGTCCCGGCGGCCGTGTCTACGAGCAGCGCAACTTTGTGTATGAGGCGCTCAACAAGATTGACGGCATCTCGGTGGTTAAGCCGCGTGCGGCGTTCTACATCTTCCCCAAGATGGATGTGAAGAAATTCAACATCACCGATGACGAGCAGTTTGCTCTCGACCTGCTGCACGAGAAGAAGATCCTGATCACGCGCGGCGGCGGCTTTAACTGGGCCGAGCCTGATCACTTCCGCATCGTGTACCTGCCGCGCATGGAAGTGCTTAAAGAGTCGCTCGAAGACCTCGCCGACTTCTTCGATCACTACCGCCAGAGCTAAGGGATAGAGGCCCCATACAATCGAAAGCTCCTTGCAGTTGCTTGGCTGCAGGGAGCTTTCTTGAATCGGCGGAACTAGATCACGACGCCGTTGCAGTGGTCGATTTCGTGTTGGATGATCTCGGCGGTGTAGCCCGAGAAGTTTTTGATGCGGTGGATAAAGTTCTCGTCCAAATACTCAACCTTAATGCGGCGATAGCGGGTACAGGGACGCTCGCCGATTAGCGAGAGGCATCCTTCGCTTGTCTGATAGGCATTGACCTGCTCAAGAATTTGAGGGTTGTACATCAGGAGCGTCTTGTTGCCGTCTTTTACGCAGATGATGCGTTTGCGCACGCCGATCATGTTGGCGGCGAGGCCCACGCACTCGTGCTCATGCTCGTGGAGCGTATCCAGGAGATCCTGCCCGGTCGCGGCATCGTCGGGCCCCGCGTCTTCGGAAGGCAGGCGCAAAAAGAACTCGGATTTCATGATGGGCTTAATCATGGCGGGCTCCTCATGTCTCATGCTTTCGTGGACTTTTAATAATAGCGCGGAAGGAAAGCTGTGCGTCCGCGTTACAATCTTTCGACGTTGGACCATGTTGCCAGACTCGTCGTGTACGGCGTCTGGCGTAAGTCTAGGGCTCATTTTTCGCCCTGGACTGTTCCTCTGGGGCGATGCGACTCTCGTTCCAAGAGGAAGGAAATGCATGGGGAGCAAATCTCAGCAACAAGTTCAAGTAACGCCATCGGCCACTGCGGCGCTTCTCGCCGTAATGTATATCGCAGCCTTTGTTGCCGCGTTTAACGAGAACATCATTAACGTGGCGCTGCACGACATTATGGCGGCCTTTTCGGTGAGTGCCACCACGGCGCAGTGGCTCGTTTCGGGCTACATGATCGTGACGTCGATCTTTACGGCTATCATGGCCTTCCTGTCCGGTCGTTTCTCGACGCGCAAGCTGCTGTTTTTCGCATGCGGATGCATGGTCGCCGGCGAAGTCCTGTGCCTGGTCGCTCCGTCGTTTAGCGTTTTGCTGCCAAGCCGTATTTTGCAGGCTGCGGGATCGGGCATCTTGTTTCCGCTCATGATGAATGTGGTGCTGTCTTGTGCCCCGCGCGAGAAGCTCGGTCTGTATCTGAGCCTGGGCGGCGCCTGCATTACGCTAGGACCGGCGTTTGGACCCGTGATCAGCGGTCTTATGTGCACGTTATTTGGCTGGAGGGCGGTATTCGTAGTGCCGCTGGTGGGCGGCATTGCGGTCGCTGCGGCGGGCGTAAAGCATGTCCAGAATGTCGGAGAGCGTTCGAACACCACGCTTGATATTCTGTCGGTGGTTTTGCTCGCTGCCGGTATTACGGCATTTGTGTATTCCGTAGGTGAGTTCTCGACCAATCTGATTGCCGGCATCGCGACGCTCTTCGCCGCCATTGTGCTGCTCGGCCTGTTTGCGGCCCGCCAGCTCAAGCTCGAGCATCCGGTGCTTAACGTGCGTCCCATGGCGAGCGTTCGTTTTTGGCCTGCGTGCTTGCTTGTGGTGGTATCGATGATGACGACGTTCTCGATGAGCGTTTTGTTGCCGCTCTATTTTGAGGGCGCATACGGCATGACCGCACTTGTTGCGGGCTTGCTCATTTTGCCGGCGATTGCCTGCAATGCTGTGACCTCGATTGTGGGCGGACGCGTGATGGACGCCCGTGGCGCATGGCCGCTGCTGCCGGTCGGCTTTGCCCTGATCGCCGTGGGGCAGACTGTCATCTCGATGACGGCCGCAAGCATGAACATCGGCGTCGTCGTGGCGCTGACCGTTGTTGTGTATGCCGGAGTCGGTTTGGTGCTGAGCCCCTCGCAAACGGCCGGCTTGGAGACGCTGCCTGTCGCCGAGCATCCTCACGGAACGGCATTGCTCAACACGTGGAACATGATTGCCGCATCGTTTGGCCCGTCGCTGTTTATCGGCCTGCTCTCGAGTTCTGCGGCGACTGCCGGCGCCGCTGGCGTTGCGACCGACGTTGCCCAGGCGATTGGATTTGCGGCAGCCGTGCGTGTGGCGGCTGTAATTGCCGTGGTCGGATTTGTGGTATCGGTTGTGTACGCTCGCCGCGAGTCGCACATGTCGCATTAATGTGTGCACATAGATTCTGCAGCTAGATTAGCGGGCGACACCATAAACTAATGGACGTTTTGCCGAGAGGCATGAATGTTTAAAGCGCAAAGAGTGCGCGACGGGCCCCGCGAATGGGGCGATGATGCCCGAGAGGGCCAAGAAGGAGTCTCATGTCTGAGAACGAAGAGATCATGAACGAGACCGAGAACGAGACCATGGCTGCCGAGGTTGAGGCAGTCGAGACCGTGGAGACCGAAGCTGCCGAGGTTGAGGCTGCTGACGAGGTTTCCGCCGAGGAGGAGGCCGAGGTTGTCGAGGCCGCCGTTGATTACGATGACGAAGAGCTGATGGACAAGATGCAGAAGGCCGCCCGCCTGCTGCGTAGCCGTCGCTTTGCTATTTCCAAGGAGGAGGAGGCCAAGGCCGAGCGCATGGCGAACATCGAGCGCGCCATCAAGCTTCTTGACCTCAAGCCCAAGATGGAGCAGAAGGAAATGTCCGACCTGCTGGGCATGCGCCTTCGTGAGCTCGATGGCCTGATGGCCGAGGCCGAGGCTGCCGATCTGGTCGGCCGCATCGACGACGCCGAGGGCGATATGCGCAAGATCGTCGTCTTTGCTGCCGAGGATGCCGCTGAGGGCCTGGTCGAGCTTGCCAACAAGAAGGAGAAGCTCCTGCCCGAGCTTTCTTATGAGGAGGCCACCGAGCTGATGGCCGCTCTCGATAAGGTTATCGCTCCGCTCGTCGCCATGGGCCTGGACGAGGACCGCGGTCCTCGCGGCGGCCGTGACGATCGCGGTGGCCGCGGCGGCGACCGTGGCGGTCGCGGCGGCTTTGGCGACCGCGGTGGCCGTGGCGGCGATCGTGGCGGTCGCGGTGGCGATCGTGGCGGCCGCGGCGGCTTTGGTGACCGTGGCGGCGACCGTGGCGGTCGCGGCGGCTTTGGCGGCAACCGTGGTGGCTATGGCGACCGCGGCGGCAACCGTGGCGGCTTCGGCGGCAACCGTGGTAACGACCGCGGCGGTCGCGGTGGCGATCGTGGCGGCCGCAACGGCGGCGGCTTCCGCGGCAACCGTTTTTAGTTGGGTTACGCGGTTTTACCAAACCGCGTAACGGCTCGACGCTGCGCGGGCCGCATTTGGACAATCTGACGTTCAACTTCAAGGGCGCGACCAGAAGGTCTGCGCCCTTTCGTTTCACGTCACCTTGCCTCAAATGCGGCCCGCTCGCTGACTTATGCTCAACCTATGGCGTCATCTCGCCCCAAAAGGGCCTCCCTCGCTCTGGCGAAAGGTAGTCGTTGGGGACGTTCTTAAATGACTAGTCGTTGGGGATAAATACTAGTCGTTGGGGACGTTCTTGTTTGACTAGTCGTTTAAGAACGTCCCCAACGACTACATAGCATGAGAGTGGATAATCTCCCGGTTTGAGTCTGCATTCAAGCTCAAAGTGGGAGATTATCCACTCTCATTTGCTATGCGTCCGAAAATCCACGCTCGTTTGTTTTCTGCCTACATTTGTAGGAACAGTTCGTGGAGGCGGGTGTCTTCGTCGAGTTCGGGGTGGAAGGTTACGCCGAGCTGGTTGCCCTGGCGGGCGGCGACGATGCGCTCGTCGACTTTCGCTAAGGCCTTGGCGTCGCCGTGGACCTCGACGATGCGGGGCGCGCGGATAAACGTCAGCGGCACTTCACCGTCGATGCCGGCTACCTGCCCCTTGGTTCGAAAGCTGCCGAGCTGCCTGCCGTAGGCATTGCGCTCGACAAGCACATCCATGGTTGCCAAACGGGGCGTGCCCTTATCGTCATGGGCGGCAAGGTCGTGAGCCAGCAGAATCAGGCCGGCGCAGGTGCCCAGGACGGGCATGCCTTCAGCGATACGGGCACGAAGCTCCTCGAGCATGCCCAACTCATCAAGCAGCTTCCCTTGAACGGTAGACTCGCCGCCGGGAAGTACCAGACGGTCAAAGTCCTGCTTCAAATCAGCCGCCTGCCTCAGCTCAATACAGTGTGCGCCCAGCTCGGACAGCCTCGCCTCGTGCTCGGCAAAAGCACCTTGGACCGCCAGCACGGCGACCGTTTGGTCTGCATAATCGCTCATGTGCGATCCTTTCTGCCGGACTAGCGTCCGCGCTCCTCCATGATGATCTCGATCTCGTCGGCGTTGATGCCGACCATGGCCTCGCCCAGGTCCTCCGAAAGCTCGGCAATGAGCTTGGCATCGGTGAAGTTTGCCACGGCCTTGACGATGGCGGCGGCGCGCTTGGCCGGGTCGCCGCTCTTAAAGATGCCCGAGCCGACAAAGACGCCCTCGGCGCCCAGCTGCATCATCAGCGCAGCGTCGGCGGGGGTCGCTACGCCGCCGGCGGCAAAGTTCACGACGGGAAGCTTTCCCGTGGCATGGACCTCGCGCACCAGCTCGACCGGAACCTGCAGTTGCTTGGCTGCCTCAAAGAGCTCGTCATCGCGAAGGGCAATAACGTCGCGGATCTGATTTTGGATCTTGCGCATGTGACGCACAGCCTGAACGACGTCGCCCGTGCCCGGCTCGCCCTTGGTGCGAATCATCGTGGCGCCCTCGGCAACACGGCGCAGCGCCTCGCCCAGGTCGCGGGCACCGCAGACAAACGGGACGTCAAACTGGGTTTTGTCGATGTGGTAGACATCGTCGGCGGGGGAGAGAACCTCGGACTCATCGATGTAGTCGATATCGATGGCCTGAAGGACCTGCGCCTCGACGATGTGACCGATGCGGCACTTGGCCATGACGGGGATGGAGACGGCCTCTTGGATGCCCTTGATCATCTTGGGGTCGCTCATGCGCGAGACGCCGCCTGCGGCACGGATGTCGGCCGGGATGCGCTCGAGTGCCATGACGGCGCAGGCGCCCGCCTCCTCGGCGATGCGTGCCTGCTCGGGCGTGGTGACGTCCATGATGACGCCGCCCTTGAGCATCTGCGCGAGCTCGCGGTTGAGTTTGACGCGATCGGCCTTGCTGGTCTGTTCTGCCATGGTTGCTCCCTTGGTTGGCATGTGCATTGCTTGACGGAACATCCTATCTGGGAGCTGGGTATGGCGAAATACTCAGTTTTCGAGATAATGACAAGGTCAGACTAATACCAGATTGAATGACTTAATAAGGTCAGGTGATAGGCTCATGCTTGACTACAATTTGGAAAAACGCGGCGGAGCATCGCTCTATGAGTATGTTTACCAGCAAATACGAGATGATATCGTTGCTGGACGCATTGCGGCGGGGGAGCATCTTCCGTCTAAGCGTACCTTTGCCAGTCATCTGGGAATCAGTGTCATTACCATCGAGAATGCATATAGCCAGCTACTTGCCGAGGGCTATATTTGCTCAATGCCGCGTCGTGGCTACTACGCTTGTGAGCTTCCGGATGCACCCGTTTTGCCCTTGGCTGAGACAGAGCTTGATCGAGATTCCGCTCCTGCGGGTCTTAACGCACATGATGTTGATGGACGGGTCGAGCAATTCGACGCACTTTCTCCTTCCACTTTGGAGGCGGCGCGGCTTTGGCAAAGCGCACTGCGGGCGACGCTGGCATCCGAAGACGAGCGCGAGATCTTTTCGCCCGCACCGGCACAGGGCACCGCTCGGCTACGATGCGCAATCGCTCACCACCTGCGTGGGACGAGGGGCATGAATGTCGACCCCAACAACATTGTTATCGGTGCGGGCGCCCAGCTGCTCGATACCATGTTGGTTCAGCTGCTTGGAGCCGACAGGGTGTATGCCGTTGAGGACCCGGGCTATTTGCGCCTGACGCGCATCTATCAGGCTATGGGCTGCAAAGTTCGACATATCCCGTTGGATGATGAGGGCGTGGACTTGAGCACTCTGCAGAAAAGCGGGACCGATGTCCTTCACCTGATGCCGTCCCATCAGTATCCGACCGGCCTTGTGACGAGCATTGCGCGTCGCTACGCGCTGCTCAGCTGGGCAGCCGAGCAGCCGGGCCGGTATCTCATCGAAGACGACTTTGATTGTGAGTTTCGCCTTGCCGGCAAGCCGATTCCCGCGCTCACGTCGATCGATGCCGCTCAGTCGGTTATCTACACCAACACGTTTTCGAAGAGCCTTTCATCGGCGTTGCGTTTGGCGTACATGGTGTTGCCCGATGAGCTGATGGAACGGTTTGGGCGCGACCTTGGTTTTTACGCTTCGTCGGTGAGCTCTGTTGACCAGGTCGCTTTGGCGCGTTTGCTGGAATCGGGTGATTACGAGCGGCATGTGAACCGCGTGCGTGTGCGCGCTCGCGAGGCACGCGATGGCCTGATGGCGCTTGTGCGGAAAGCGTTTCCGGCAGGGGAGGTTTCAATCGAGCATGCAGACGCCGGCCTTTACTGCACCGTGGCTGCAGAGCGCGGAGCGGGTGGAAGCTCTTTTGTGCGGGCCCTCACGCGCTCGGGTATCCCGTTCGTCGATGTCAGTGACTGCTATTGGTGTGCCGATGGCGCATCTGTCCCTGAAAACTCAAGTCAAATTCTTGTTCAGTATGACGATTTGAGTCCAAAAGTGCTTAATACCTTGGAATTGCAGCTAATGGGAGCACTCTGCAACCTAAGTGAGTAGACTTTTGGCACTTTGGCGACCAGGCAGTTTTGTAACAAGCTATCTACCTGTGGTTTTGAAAAGCAGGATGACCGGCCTGCTCGGGATGTTCAAAAAAGTCTACTCACTTGCCGCGCAAAGCTTCTGCATGCGAAAAAAATGGGGTTTTCAACAAAACTTTGTCCAGCTCTCGGCAAGCTTTTGGTCAGTTGGGGAGGGCTGTTGAAAACTTGACAGTCCGTTCGGTGCCATTTTTGGTGCGTTCGCGCCAATGCGAGACAAGCTGGGTTGAAATGCGTGTTTTCCTGTGCCTATGAAGGATTTACTTTGTGACATATCGGCTTTTAGGTATTTGAGTTTGCCTCCTCAGGTCCGCGCTTTGTGTCCGCCGCTTCCACGGCCGGAAGAAGATCGGCAGCGATATGACCTCGCCCGTAACCCGACGGCTGCGGTTGCACTCGGCTTTCCGTTGTATACATTGGTTCGGACGAGAAGCAAACGGACATGCTCTGCCGGCATTAGGCAGCGGCTGTTCCTGGGCGAGCTTCCCAGGGAATCCGTGCTGGAAACGGAGCATGGATTTTTGATTACGTCTCCTCTACTGACGGCATTCATCATGTCGCGGCATCTGACGGATCTTCAGCTTCTTTTTGTGTTGGCGGAGATGTGCGGCCTGTTTGCGGTGTGTGCTCTGCCAGCGGCACTCGAGGCGGAGCTTTCGCGTGCAATTGATTCGGGCGCGATTTCGACAACGTTCGGTTGGGTGCGCTGCCCGTCCGAGGACGGCGCCGCTTCAAATTTATGGCGTCGAGACGCTTTGGTTTTGGGCAGAGACCTTGACCGTTTTTGTTCAGATGTTTGCGGGATGCGTTACGGCAATAGATTTATGGCGGTATCGCAACTCGTTCCATTGGGTGCCGCGTCGCCTTTTGAGGTCGAGGCGTATTTGTTGCTTGGACTGCCGCGAGCCCTGGGAGGCGAAGGGTTTTGCGGCATAGAGCTCAATGTCGAAGTGACGCTAAGCACAAGTGCTCGAGCGATTGTGGGAAAGTCCCGTGTATATATCGACCTACTACTTTCTTCGCTGGACGGCAGGCGACAGGTGGCCATTGAATGTCAGGGAAAGGCCTCGCACGGACGCGCAGGGGATGGCTTGCGTGACGCCGATCGCATGACGGCCCTTCAGGCCATGGGCTACGATGTACTTCTCCTGACACACAGACAGATATCCGATGAGGATAGATTCCGCGCGATCGTTAAGGCCGTATGCAGGATGCTCGATGCTGAATATCGTGATAAAAGCCCGGATGAGCAAAGGGCTGAGGCATTACTCCGGTCTGAACTATTCGTTGACTGGACAAAATTGGGGGTAATCGACGGAAAGATGCCCGTTAGACGCAAAACAGCTCGATCGTGGACGGCTGCGGTTCTAAGTGAGTAGACTTTTGGCACTTTGGCGACCAGGCCGTTTGGTAACAAGTCATTTACCTGCGGCTTTATAAAGCAATATGGATGGTGTGCTCGGCAAGTTCCAAAAAGTCTACTCACTTAGTTTTTGACGAGCAACCGATGCCGAAGGCGGTCCTATTTCAGGGCGTTAACGAGTCCTCGAGACACAAAAAGGCCCGAACCGTGCGGTCCGGGCCTTATCGAGCTAGAGATTGTCTCTCAGACGGCTGGCTTAGCCAAAGTAGCGCTTGAGCAGGCCGGCGAAAGCCTTGCCGTGACGAGCCTCGTCGCGAGCCATCTCGTGGACGGTGTCGTGGATGGCATCGAGACCAGCGGCCTTGGCGCGCTTGGCAAGATCAGTCTTGCCGGCGGTGGCGCCGTTCTCGGCCTCAACGCGCATCTCGAGGTTCTTCTTGGTGGAGTCGGTCACGACCTCGCCCAGGAGCTCGGCGAACTTGGCGGCGTGCTCGGCCTCCTCGTGGGCAGCCTTCTCCCAGTACAGGCCGATCTCGGGATAGCCCTCGCGATGAGCGACGCGAGCCATGGCCAGGTACATACCGACCTCGGAGCACTCGCCCTCAAAGTTGGCACGCAGGTCGGCAACGATGTCCTCGGAGACGCCCTCCATCTTGGCGACGCCCACGACGTGCTCGGCAGCCCACTCGAGCTGGCCCTCCTCCTGCTTCAGGAAACGAGAACCGGGAACGCCGCACTGGGGGCACTTAAAATCCTCGGGCAGCTGGTCGCCGTCGAACTCTTCCACATAACCGCAAACGGGGCAAACAAACTTCATGATTCGATCCTTTCGATCGATGGCGATTGCGCGCTCGTCCGGTCCCGTAAGGGCCCTCTCCGGACGTGCGTCTTGACGAGTTCTATTATCCATAAATGCAACCAAATGTGAAGCCTATTAGGAATGATTTTTAATAAAACAATTTTGAGATATGAAGATGTTGATTGATTAACGATTGGTAGGCCGTCTGTGATCTCTGCTGAGTACAATCGGTCGAGCAAATGTTGACCTATCAACAAATAAAGGAGTTTCCTTTATGCATCTAGCCCGTCGTGCCTGGTGCCGAACATATCAGACGGTTTTTCGCATTGCATTGCCGATCCTGCCCTATACCGAGCCGCGCATTTTGGAGCATGCCGAGGATGTGCCCGCGGTGCTTCAAAAACGCTCGATCCAGAAGGTTCTTATCGTGACAGACCCTGGTATTGCACGTTTGGGGCTCACGGCATCACTCGAGCGTGCGCTTACGGCTCAGGGGATTGGCGCTACGGTCTATGCCGAAACGCGTGCGAACCCCACGGTCTCAAACGTGGAGGAAGCGGCGGCGCTGTATCGCGAGAACGACTGCCGGGCCATTATCGGCTTTGGTGGCGGTTCGGCCATGGACTGCGCCAAGGGTGTGGGGGCGCGCATTGCACAGCCGAACAAGCCCATCAACAAGATGCGTGGCCTGTTGCGCGTCCACCGTCTCCTGCCGCTACTTATTGCGGTTCCCACTACCGCCGGTACGGGAAGCGAAGTCACGCTCGCGGCGGTAATTACCGATAACGAGACGCACTATAAATACCCCATTAACGACTTTGTGCTCATCCCGCGTTTTGCGGTGCACGACCCCGAGTTTACGCGCGGGTTGCCGGCGTCCACCACGGGGCAGACGGGTATGGATGCCCTGACGCATGCTGTCGAGGCCTTTATCGGCCGTAGCACCACGCCCTACACGCGCAAGATGGCGCGTCAGGCGGTCCAGCTCATCCGCGACAATTTGCTCGAGGCCTATGAGCATGGCGACGACATGCGTGCGCGCCGCAATATGCTTTCGGCGGCGTATAAGGCAGGCGTTGCGTTTACCCGCTCCTATGTCGGATATGTGCATGCCATCGCGCACAGTCTGGGCGGCCGATACGGAATTCCGCACGGTTTAGCCAACGCGATCATCCTGCCGCACATGCTTCGCGCTTATGGTGACGCCGCCGCCCCCAAGCTTGCCGATCTTGCTCGCATGGCGGGCATTGCGCCGGCTACCGCGCAGGACAGTCTTGCGGCCGAGGCCTTTATCGATTGGGTCGACCGCATGAACGAGGCCCTGGGAATCCCCAAATATGTCTCAGGTATTCGCCGCTCCGATATTCCGCAAATGGCGGCGCATGCCGATGCCGAGGCCAATCCGCTGTATCCCGTTCCGCTTTTGATGGACCGCCTGGAGCTCGAGCATATGTACGAAGTTGTTGCAGGTGGTATGTTTGAGGACGAGAACTAGGAGGGTCCATGAACACCGAGGAAATTGCGCGCATCGTCGGCGATCAGCGCACCTACTTTAAGACGCACGCTACGTTTGATGTCGATGCTCGCCGCCGCGCACTGGTGCGCCTGCGCGATGCGGTTCGTGCGCACGAGGGCGATATTGCCCATGCGCTCAAGACCGATTTGGGTAAGTCGCATGACGAGGCATATATGTGCGAGATCGGCACGTCGCTTTCCGAGATTCGCCATCAGATTGCGCATATGGCCCGATGGAGCCGCCCGCGCCTGCGCCCCTGCGACCTCGCCAATGCCATTAGTGTGTGCAAAACGCAAGCCGTGCCCTATGGCGTCACGCTCATTATGGCTCCGTGGAACTACCCGTTTTTGCTAACACTCGAGCCGCTCGCCGGCGCCCTTGCCGCGGGTAACACCGTGGTCATCAAGCCGAGTGCCTATGCGCCGGCTTCGAGTGCGGTGCTCAGGCAGATTTGCGAGGAAGCATTTGATCCGCGCCTGGTGACGGTCGTCGAAGGCGGGCGTGCCGAGAACGAAGCGTTGCTCGATGAATGCTGGGACAAGATCTTCTTTACCGGTAGTGTTCCGGTCGGCAAGCTCGTCATGGAGCGCGCGAGCAAAAACCTCACGCCCGTGACGCTTGAGCTGGGCGGAAAGAGTCCCTGCATCGTGGATGCGACGGCAAACTTGAAGGTCGCGGCACGACGTATCGCCTTTGGTAAATGGCTCAACGTGGGGCAGACCTGCGTGGCGCCCGACTACCTGCTGGTCGATACGCGCGTGCACGATGAGCTGTTGGGCCTCATCAAGGAGGAGGTCCGTCGCATGTTTGGCGAGCACCCGCTCGATAACGAGGACTACGGTCATATTGTCAACGCCAAGCATTTCGCGCGCGTACGCGGGCTGATCGACCCCGATAAGGTTGTGCTGGGAGGAACGGTGCGCGAGTCGTCGCTCAAGATTGAGCCGACGATCCTAGACGGCGTGGCGCCTGAGGACGCCGTAATGCAGGAGGAGATTTTCGGCCCCATTTTGCCGGTGCTGACGTTTGAGAGCCTAGACGAGGCCGAGACGTTTATTACGGATCGTCCGACGCCGCTGGCCCTGTATATCTTTAGCCAGGACCGTGCGGTTCGGCAGCGCTTTGTGCGCTACGTGCCCTTTGGTGGCGGCTGCGTTAACGACACCATCATGCATCTGGCTACGAGTCATATGGGCTTTGGCGGCATGGGTGCGAGCGGTATGGGGCAGTACCATGGACGCGAGAGCTTCGATACGTTTAGCCACAAGAAGAGCATCGTGAACAAGGCAACGTGGCTGGACGTGCCGTTTCGGTATGCGCCCTACGCAAGCTGGAAGCACAAATTCGTGCGCATGTTTGTGCATTAGAATCAGATGGTGTAGCGACAAACGGTCGAAAAGGCGCGGGTGGGGCGAATTTGTGTCCGCACGGACCCGTAGACTTCTCACTAAGGTTAAGCGCCGGTTTATCCGGCCGTTAGAGGAGTTGCCATGTACGAGCCTTCACGTGTTCTTCTGTCGTTTCATATTGCAGGATTTCAATATGCCGACGGCGCTTTGGTCCTAGGCGATCTTAAAGCGGGCGATAAACTGACGTTGTGCGCCGAGCGCGATAATCCCCATGACCCCGAGGCAGTTGCGATCTACTATGGCAAGACCAAACTTGGCTACGTTCCGGGAAACGAGGTCGGCCCACTGTCCTTGATGATGTATTACGGCCACAAGGACGTGTTTGAGGCCCGCGTGCAACAGGTTGCCCCCGAGTGCAGCCCGTGGCATCAGGTGCGCGTTGGGCTCTATGTGGTGGATGCTCGCTAGTCGGCAATGGAGGCTGCCATGTTTGATGACGATGAACTGTTCGATCTGACAGATGATCCGTTTGAGTGGGATATGTTACTCGATGACGATGAGTTGGAGCAGGGCCGTAGGAAACGGCAGGACAAGAAAACTCAGGGTGACGCTTCGAAAAAGCAAGACAAGCGCCGCCGCGGACTGTTCGGCGGGCTCTTTGGATAACCGCCGCATCGCTGCGTCTGTATACTTAGCACGAGTTGAACACGTTGCGAAATGAGGGCATAGACGATGATGTGGTTTACCGCCGACCTGCACCTGGGCGATACGAATATTTTGCACGACATGGACCGGCCGTTTGGCTCGGTCGAGGAGATGAACCGCAAGGTTATCAATGCCATCAATGAGTGCGTGGCGGCGGACGACCGTCTCTATATTCTGGGTGACTTTACTTATCGTTTGCCCCTGGCGGAGGCGGTGCGCCTGCGCGAGCGCATCGAATGCCAGAACGTGACGCTCATCCGCGGTAACCATGACGGCGACTGGGAAGATTCCGACGTACCGCAGATTTGGGAAGACGTGCGCGATTACCTGGAGATTGCTCCCGGCTATGCCAAGGGCCATCGTCTGGTTATGAGCCACTACCCCATGCTCAGCTGGAACGGCAAGGCACGTGGCGCCATTATGCTGCATGGGCATATCCACAGCAGGGGTGACCGCGCCAACGCACGCAACCGCGATCGCGAGCGCCCTATCTTTCGCTACGATGTCGGTCTCGATGCCAACGACTACAAGCCCGTAAGCCGAGACCAGATCTTGAGCTTCTTTGGACTGTAGCTGCAAGTGCAGGTAGAATGAACGCGCCGTGTGGATGGTCTGCACGGCGTGTTTTAGTAGGAGCGATGATTCCATGAGGGCTGTCCAGCGCATTAACCACAACGCTGCCATCTGCGAAGACGGCGCGGGGCGCCAGCTCATCGCGTTGGGTCGCGGTATCGGCTTTGGCGATATGCCGCACGATGTCGATTTGGATGTCGTTACCCGCACCTTTTACGGTATCGATTCCAAGTACCTGGCGTTTATCGACGAAGTTGATCCCGAGGTGCTGGAGTTTTCCGCCCAGCTGGCCGATATCGCAACTGGGCAACTTTCGTACGAATTGAGTCCTAATCTGCCCATTACGCTGGCAGATCATATCCAGTTTGCCATTAAGCGCGCCCGCGAACATATGGTGGTGTCGTTGCCGCTCAAGCGCGATCTGGAGCAGCTGCATCCTATTGAGTATCGATTGGGCGAGCTAGCCGTTCGCGGCATTAAGAAAACTTTTGCCATTCGCATGCCCCAGAGTGAGGCCGCGGGCATTGCCATGTCGATTATCAATGCGGCGATTAAGCCGAGTGAGCGGCGCGTGCTTGCCGAACAGCACGAG
Source organism: Collinsella sp. CLA-JM-H32B (assembly GCF_040098065.1). Taxonomy (NCBI): domain Bacteria; kingdom Bacillati; phylum Actinomycetota; class Coriobacteriia; order Coriobacteriales; family Coriobacteriaceae; genus Collinsella; species Collinsella sp. CLA-JM-H32B. The sequence goes on from NZ_JBBNNA010000001.1 coordinate 427,290, forward strand.
GAGCATCTGCTCGACATGACGGTTGCAATTATTCAAGAAGAGTTGGGTGTGACGGTCGACCGCTCGTCGTTTGCCTTTACTCGCTTTGCCACCCATGTGCGCTATCTGCTCGACCGCGTGGCAGAGAAAGAGCCGATTGATACCGAGAACTCAGGTCTCTACGACGTGCTCGTGGAGCAGTATCCGGCGGCATCGCGCTGTGCTCATCGTATCGACGATCTGATTCAAGAGGCCTTTGGCGAGCCATTGGCCCAAGAAGAGCTCGTCTATCTGATCATGCACGTGAATCGCGTGGCTCCCACCAGCCTGGATAGATAGGGGGTCTCTGGCGCCCCCTTTCCGTTATGGCGACCGTTTGCGGGCCGTTTGCTACCGTTCATCGGTAATCTGAGCCGCAGCGAACGCATCTGCCGCATATACTCGCCGTGTGTTGGGTGTTACTCACGGCGCAGCTCCGAGAGGCACTACCGATTCTGCCGAGGCCATTATTGGGTCTCTGTCGGTTGTGCGCGGGGCTTTTTTCATGTCGATCCACCCGGGAATCACATGCAATGAAATCTCTTGCCAACGGATATCGCGTGCTGCGCAGGCGCGAGCGGAATCGTGCGTCTTGATGCTGTGAAGGCCCACAGACCTTTAGTTGGAAGAGAAGGGATTCGACATGGCTGTCGATAACAAGAAGATTGCCGAGGACGTGCTTGCTGCCGTCGGCGGCGCCTCCAATGTGACGAACGCGACGCACTGCATGACCCGTCTGCGTCTGAACCTTAAGGATCAGTCCATCCCCAATGACGATGAAGTTAAGAAGATCAAGGGTGTTCTGGGTGCCCAGTGGTCTGGCGGCCAGTATCAGGTCATCATCGGTCAGAACGTACCGAAGGTCTACGACGCCGCCATTGCGCTGGGAGTTAAGGGCGAAGGCTCCATTGACGAGAACCTCGATGGCGGCACCAAGGAGCCGCTGACGCTCAAGACTGCGGGCAACAAGATCCTCAACTATCTCTCCAAGACCATGGTCATGACGATCCCCATCATCATGGGTGCTGCCATGTTCCGTACCATCGCTGTGGTTTGCGGTGACGGCATGCTCGGTATTTGGTCTGCCGACTCCGACATCTACAACTTCTTCTACAGCTGGATTTATAACGCTGGCTATTATTTCCTTCCCGTTTATTTGGGTTGGGCTGCTGCGAAGCAGCTTGGCTGCAGCCAGCCACTCGGCATGATGCTCGGCGGTGTGCTCATTGCTCCTGAGTTCATGACGTTGGTCAACGCTGCGGCGGATTCGGGCGTAACGACCACCATGGTCTACGGCGTGCTGCCGGCCCAGCTGAACAACTATTCCTCCACCGTGCTCCCCATGGTTCTGTCCATGCCGGTGCTTATGGTCGTCGAGAAGTTCATGAAGAAGGTCGTTCCCGACATGCTCTCTACGGTGTTTGTACCCGTGGGCACCATGGCCGTTATGATCCCCGTTTCGTTGTGCGTGCTGGCTCCGATCGGCTCCATCCTGGGCAGCATGGTCGGCAACTTTATGTTCGGTCTCGGTAACGCCGGCGGCATCGTCACCATCCTCTCCCTCGTCGTCATTGCCGCACTTTGGGAGTTCCTGGTTATGACCGGTATGCACCAGGTCCTGCTTGCCCTTGGTATTGTGCAGCTGCTCACCCTGGGCTCCGACTCCTGCGTTATGGTCGCGGCCGGTATCTCTCAGTTCGCTACGTGGGGCATGGCCTTCGGTGCCTTCCTGCGCCTTAAGGAGACCGACGAGAAGGGCGCCATGCTCGGCTTCTCGCTCTCCGGTATCGTGGGCGGCGTGACGGAGCCCGCATTGTATGGCTGTGGCTTTAAGTACACTCGCTGCCTGGGCGCCATGGTTGCCGGCGGTGCTATCGGCGGTTTGATCGCAGCCCTCACCAATGTGACAACGTATGTTCTGGGCGCGACCAATATTCTGGGCGTCACCGGCTTTGTTGCCGGCGGAACGGCTAATCTCGTCTGGGGTTGCGTTGCATCGGGCGCTGCATTTGTTGCCGCCGCTGCCATCGCCTACCTCTTTGGCTTTAGCAAGGATCAGCTCGAGGAAGATGTTGATGCCGCTAAGGCTTAAGACATCTGTTTAGGTAGGATAATTACCTGGGGCACTTGGCTACACTCCAAGTGCCCGTTTCCATAGATTGGAGTCGTTGTGAAGCAATTGCTTATTCGTGCCGATGATCTTGGTTATTCGTACGCCGTTGACTTGGGGATCGCCCGTAGCGTCAACGAGGGCTTGGTGCGCTCAGCGGGCCTTATGCCAAATATGCCCGAGGCCGAGCGTGGGTGGTCGCTCGTGGCGGATGCCGATATTGCAGTGGGCCAGCATACCAACGTGTGCCTGGGCAAGCCGTGTGCCGACCCGGCGCTCATCCCGAGCATGCTCAACGAGAACGGCGAGTTCCATAGCAGCCGTACCTTCCGCGAGCATTTTAAGCGCGGCGAGGAGTTGATAGACTTCGACGAGGCCTGCATCGAGATCCGCGCGCAGCATGACCGCTTTGTCGAGATCGTGGGCCGCGAACCCGATTACTTTGAGGCCCATGCCGTCATGAGCAAAAACCTTAACCGAGCGATCTCGGCGGTTGCTCAGGAGCTGGGCCTTAAGGAGCAAAAGGCAAGCTTCGACCCCACGGCGGTTGTGCGTTGCGGTGCCACCGACCTGCGCATGGTGATGCATTCGATGGAGCCGGGCTACGAACCCAAGGACTCGATTATGCAGACGGTTCGCGAGATGGAGGACGGCGAGACGGTCGTCTTTGTGTGCCATCCAGGCTATCTCGATCGTTTTATCCTGGAGAACAGCTCGCTTACGACTGACCGCACCAAGGAGGTCGATGCGCTGATCGACCCCGAGCTTCGCGCTTGGCTTGAATCTCAACCTGATCTTCGCCTTATCGACTACCGCGATCTGTAAGGACCCAAACCGCCACAAAGGGGACAGGCACCTTTGTGGCGGTTCTGGCGCCGTTGCCTTTATGGCGGCGGCGTCTTTTTTGTCCGTGCGGCGCGGTAGAGTGTAGGCGGTTGAAATTTGCGTCCATCGAGGAGCTGCTATGAACGAGATCAAGTGCCCGCATTGCGGCGAAGTCTTTAAGGTCGATGCGTCCGGCTATGCGGATATCGTCAAACAGGTGCGCGATGCCGAGTTCTCGCGCGACCTGGATGAGCGTGTGAAGGCAGTCCAGCGCGAGGGTGAGCAGGCGCTGGAGCTTGAGCGCTCGCGTTTGTCGGCTGCCTTGCAAAAGGTAGAGTCTCAGCGCAACGCTCAGCTTGCCGAGCAGAAGAACACTGCGGAGCAGAAGCTGGCACAAGAGGTTGCCAAGCGCGATGCCGAGCTTGCCGAGTTGCGTGTCAAGCTCGAGGGCGCTGCCGCGGAGCGCGAGAGTGCAAGCCAGCGTGCAGCTGTTGAGGCCCGTGCGGATGCGCAGAAGGAGAATGCCGAGCTTCAGCGCGAGATTGACAATTTACGTGCGCAGCTGGGACGCAAGGATGACGAAGCCAAGCTTGCCGAGGCTTCGGCGCGCAATGCTGCTCAAAACGATTTAGCTGCACGTGATGCCCAGATTGCCGAGCTGCAGGCCAGGCTTGCCGCGGCGGACAAGGCCCAAGAGATGGCGCTTGCCGCTGCCACGGCAGAGTCGCAGCGTGAGCTCGATGCCGCTCGCAGCGAGGCCGAGCGCGCGCTTGCTGACTATCGCGCGAAGGTACAAGAGAAGTTTTCCGCCGCAAAGGCTCAGTCCGAGCAAGAGGCCGAGGGCCTGCGTGCCCAGCTGCGCGAACAGGAGCTGACGGCCAAAATGAACCTATCGGAGGCGGTCGCCGCGGCGGAGCGTGAGCGCGATGAGGCACGTGCCAAGCTCGCGAGCGAGCTGGCGGTGCGCGATTCTCGCGAGGAACAGGTCAAGGTGGCACACGAGCTCGAGCTCGCGCAGGCCAAGCGCGCGAGCGATGACCTGATTCGCTACAAGGACGAAGAGATTGAGCGCCTTAAGGATATGAAGGTCCGCCTGTCCACCAAGATGGTGGGCGAGTCACTCGAGCAGCACTGCGAGACCGAGTTTAACCGTCTGCGCATGACGGCGTTTCCTAACGCGTACTTCGAGAAGGATAACGATGCGTCCGAGGGTACCAAGGGCGACTTTATCTTCCGTGAGTGCGACGCGAGCGGCAACGAGGTCATTTCGATTATGTTCGAGATGAAAAACGAGAACGACGAGACTGCGACCAAGCACAAGAACGAGGACTTCTTTAAGAAGCTCGACCACGATCGTCGCCAGAAGGGCTGTGAGTATGCAGTGCTCTGCACGCTGCTCGAGCCCGAGAGCGAGCTTTACAATGCCGGCATCGTGGACGTGAGCTATCGCTACGAGAAGATGTACGTGATCCGCCCGCAGTTCTTTATTCCCATGATTACGCTTCTTCGCAACGCTGCCATGGGTTCGCTGCGCTATAAGCAGGAGCTGGCGGAGTACAAACAGCAGAATATCGACGTCACAAACTTCGAAGCCAAGATGGAAAAGTTCAAGAATGATTTCGGTCGCAACTACGAGATCGCGAGCCGCAAGTTCCAAACGGCGATCGATGAGATCGACAAGACGATTAGCCATCTGCAAAAGACCAAGGAGGCGCTCCTGTCGTCCGAGAACAACCTACGCTTGGCAAACAAGAAGGCCGACGACCTCACGATCCGCAAACTCACCTGGGGGAACAAAACCATGAAGGCGGCCTTCGACGAGGCGCGTGAGGTGGCGGCGGACACGGTTGATGAGCCCACCGATGCCGATTCGTATGAGATCGAGGATGCCGAGTAGGGGATAGCGTATCGCACAAAAGCGGGGCCGCTGGCGATGTTGCCAGCGGCCCCGCTTCGTTCCATTGCGCCCGGCTAGTCTTCGAGCAGGTCCTCAATAAAGCCGACGCGGTAGTTTTTGAAGATGACCTCGCCGCCATCTTGCGTGGCATCCAGGTCGACATCGCCCATGATGCCAAAGTCGTGGTCGCCATCCTCGTCGGCAAAAATCTGGTGCACGTGCCACACGTGATCGGTCTTCTCGTCGCTCTCGTCGATGGTAAACATCGCGGCACTGCGGGCGTCTCCGTCGGTGAGGATTTCCTCGTGCTGCTCGTGATAGGCGTCGAGGGCCTTTTGCCAGCGGACCTCGCTCATGCCCCAGTCCTCGTCGAGCTCGCCCAGATCGCGCACGTGTCCACGGGCCGCAAGGGTCACGCGGCGGAAGAGCGCGTTGCGCACCAGTAGCGTGCAGCCGCGGCGGTCGGCCACGACCTCGTCGATGCCCTGCGGCGGTGTGGCGTCGAGTGCAGCGGGGTTGCCGGCGTTCTCCCACTCGTCCACCAGGCTCGAGTCGACCGAGCGCACCACAAAGCCGAGCCACGAAATGATGTCACGCAAGCGCTCATCGCGCTTCTCAATGGGAACGGTGCGATCGAGGGAACGGTAGGCCTCGGCTAGGTAGCGCAGCAGAATGCCCTCGGAGCGGGCGATGCCGAGCTTTTGGATATAGCCCTTAAAGTCGCTCGCGCTCTCCAACATGTCGCGCAGGACGCTCTTGGGCGAGAGCTGGTAGTCGTTGGCCCAAGGTACTTCCTGGCAGTACTTGTCGAAGGCGGCATCGAGCAAGTCCTCGAGCGGCTTTTCGTAGGTGACGTCCTGGATGCGCTCCAGGCGTTCCTCATATTCGACGCCGTCAGCCTTCATTTCGGCCATCGCGCGGTCGCGCGCGGCGCGATCCTGTGCACGCAGCACCTGCTTGGGATCCTCGAGCGTTGCCTCGACCATCGAGATCAGATCCATGGTATAGGTCTCGCTCTCGGGGTCGAGCAGCTCCAGCGCGGCAAGCAAAAACGGCGAGAGCGGCTGGTCGAGCGCAAAGTCCTCGGGCAGATCGACCGTCAGCGCATAGTCGATGTCTGGTGCGGCGTCAGCCGGAGCGTCAGGCGCGGGCGGCACCTCGGTGCGAACGACGACGCCGGAATCGATGAGCGTGGCGAAGATTTCGTCGGCACGAACCTCGAGCTTGGCCTTTTCCTCGGGCGTTTGCAGGCTTGTCTCGATGAGGTCGTGCACACGGGCGCGAGCATCGCCGCCCTGCTCGACCACGCTAATCACCATGGAGTGCGTGATACGCAGGCGTGGCTTGAGTGTCTCGGGCTGCGTTTCGATCAGGCGCTCAAAGGTCTGCTTGTTCCATGTGACAAAGCCCTCGGGGGCCTTTTTCTTTTTAATTTTACGGAGCTTCTTGGGGTCGTCGCCCGCCTTGGCCATGAGCTTTGCGTTCTCGATCTCGTGCTCCGGGGCCTCGGCGATCACCATGCCCTCGGTGTCAAAGCCCGAACGCCCGGCGCGACCAGCGATCTGATGGAACTCGCGGGCGCGCAGGCGACGCATCTTGTAGCCATCGAACTTGGTGAGCGCGGTGAGCACCACGGTGTGGATGGGTACGTTGATGCCGACGCCGAGTGTGTCGGTGCCGCAAATGACGGGCAGTAGGCCCTGCTGCGCCAGGCGCTCGACCAGGAGGCGATAGCGCGGCAGCATACCGGCGTGGTGCACACCGACGCCACATCCGAGCAGACGTTTGAGGATCTTGCCAAAAGCCGTGGAGAAGCTCGTGCCTTTGGCGGCTTCCTTAATAGCCTCGCGCTGCTCCTTGCTGGCAATGCCAAAGTTGGCGAGGGATTGCGCCGTCGCAAGGGCGGCGTCCTGGCTAAAGTGCACGATATAGAGCGGGGCCTCTCCACGGCGCATGGCGAGCTCGACCGTGCCCTCGAGCGAGGTCGTCACGTAGTCGTAGCTCAGCGGCACGGGGCGCGGGGCATCGACGACCAAGTCGCAGGTAGCACCGGTGTGTTCCTCGAGTGAGGCGGCGATGGCAGTGACATCGCCGAGCGTGGCGCTCATGAGCATGAATTGCGTGTGGGGCAGGGTGAGCAGCGGCACCTGCCAGGCCCAACCGCGGTTGGGGTCGGCAAAGTAGTGGAACTCGTCCATGGCCACGCAGCCCACGTCGGCATCTTCGCCCTCGCGCAGTGCGTCGTTGGCAAGGATCTCTGCCGTGCAGCAGATGACGGGTGCCTTGGTGTTGATATGCGTGTCGCCGGTGATCATGCCTACGTTATCGCGGCCGAGCACCTGCACAAGGTCGAAAAACTTCTCGCTGACCAGAGCCTTGATGGGAGCCGTGTAGTAGCAGCGCTTGCCCTGAGCCATGCCCATAAAGAGCATACCCAGCGCGACAAGCGACTTGCCCGATCCGGTCGGTGTTCCCAAAATGACATGGTCACCGGCGGCTAGATCCATGAGGGCCTCTTCCTGGTGGTCCCACAGCTCAATACCGCGATTGCTCGTCCATTCAAAGAAGCGTTCGAAGGCCTGGTCGGGCGTGAGCCACGGTTCGGGCTCGCTGCCGTCCTCGGGCTCCCACCAGGTGGGGGAGAGCGCACCGAGTGAGCCGAATTCGGCTTCGGTTCCCGTGCCGCCCGAGAACGAGCTGGCGGCGCCGGCGCCGGAAACGGTGCTGGCGGAAGTATCTGTCGTGGTCTGTGCCATGTGGTTGCTTTCTCTCGCGTTTGTCCGCCAACTATTATGGCGTAGCGGCGGCGCGGGGTGCCAGCGCGCGAGAAAATGCAGGAAATGGGCGTTCTGCCCGGCCGTTTGGTGTAGTCGTTAGCTAAGTGAGTAGACTTTTTGCGATATCTCGAGCACATGGCTTTTGCACAAGGGCTCTACCTGCGGTTTTATGTTTCGCTATGCGGGTTGTGCTTGGCTATTGCAAAAAAGTCTACTCACTTAGGCTTGAGGGTCGTTCGCTGGCGCCTATTTGCGCTTGTTTGCCGACGCCGCGACCATAAGAAGCCCCTAGGACTCTTGCGGTAAGCGCTTCTTGCCCTTGCGGGCGCGGTTTTTAAAGTTCTCGACGGCCTCTTCCATGCCCAGAGGTACATAGGTGAGCTCATCGAGGTTTTCGGGCAGGTAGCAGGCAAGGCTTTGCTCCTGCATGAGGCCCGTCGTAAGCTGTTCATCGCTGGGCTGCGCGCCGGGTGTGGCACAAATGCCATAGACGACGGCACCCATCTCGCGCGTGCGGCATTCATATTCGGTCTCGGGATGCTCGGGATGGTCGCGGCGAACGTCCTCGCTTACCCAAAGTGTGTCGTAGCCGGCCGCGGCAAACTGTCCCAGGGCGTAATCGCGCAATGGCTTGCTGTCGGTGCGCAGCGTGACGGTGGCGCCGGCTGCAAGGAGCGGGCGGTAGAGCATCAGATGGTCGACATGGACGAGTCGTTTTTTGGCGTACTTGGCCTTGGGCTGCGGCGTGGGAAAGTTAATGGTGATGGCATCGAGCTCGCCTGCGGCAAACAGCTGCGGCAGCGATGCGGCGCCTCGGGGCAGGACGAGTGCGTTGGTCAGTTCCTGCTCACAGATTTTCTGCGCGGCATAGGCGATGCAGATGGGCTCCTGGTCCATGCCGATAAAGAGCGTGTTTGGCTCGTGGGCCGCGCGCTCTACAAGGTACGTTCCCTTGCCACAGCCAAGATCCAGGTGAAGGTGTTCGAAGGGCTTGCCGTCTGCGGGCGCACAGGCCTTGCGCCAATCTCCGGCATAAGCCTCGGGGTTCGTCTCAATCGCATCGGCGTAGCGCTCCAGGCGCTCCTCGAGCACAAAGTTCTTAGGCGCGCGAACGTGGACGGCTCCCATGAGGCTCCTTGGTCATAAATATGGAACGCGTAGCTGCGCGTTTCGTCAATGGGTTGAAAAAGGGTGGGCATAGTTTGCCCGAAAGATGCGGTGCGGTTCGGCGGCGAGTCGCCGATACCTACAGGCGCTTGAGAATCACATAGCGGTTGAGCTCGCCGCTGCGACCGTCAGCATGGAAACGCTCAAGCTCGCGCACGGGGACCTCGCCGCTCTTGTAGAACGTGCGGACGCCGCGCACCAGGTCGGTGATCTGCTGATCGTCAAAGTGATGGCAATAGCGGTAGGCGTGGCGGTCGTTTTGCCAGCCGATGAGGTGGTCGCCGGCTTCAAACTGCGCCGAATCGTAACCCTCAAACGGCGGGGTGAGCTCGGCGCGGGCCTCGGCACGAACGGCCTTGCGCGCCATGCGCTCGTCGTTCATAAACTCCCAAAAGCTGATGGCGATGATGCCACCTGGGCGCGTCTGACGCACCAGGGCGTCGAGCACGCGTACGCGGTACTCGCACGACGGCACGTGGTGCATAAAGCCAAAGCAGACCGAGATGTCGGCGAGCGGGGCGTCGAAAAGCACGTCGGGCGTCTCGGCGGGGTTGAGCTTCATAAGGGCGTCGAGCACATCGAGTTCCTGGAAGTGCAGGTTGGGAATGCGCAGGGCGTGACCGCGTGCATCGATGGCCAGGTCTTGGCACGAGTCGACGCCATAGAACTCAAACGGGCAGCTGGCATCTGCCGAGGGGTTTGCGCCGTCGACGCCCTTGGCGGCAAGTGCGCCGCCGGCGGCAAAGTTCTCGAATCGCATGTTGCCGCAGGCGAGGTCGAAGACGCGGACGGGATGCTCGATCGTGGCGACGTCGAGCTGCCCGAGCGCGATATCCATGGTGCGCACCCAGCCGGGCCACGGGGCCTGGCGCGTATCGGAGAAGGAGGCGGAGTGCTCGCGATAGAACGTGTTGTTGAGCTGGATGAGCGATGAGGCGAAATCGCGGTTCACGGCGCGGAACTCCCTCCGTTGGCGGTGCGGAATAAACAGTACGACCATACTACCGTTAACGCCGCAACAGGGACAACCAAGCTACGGGTCATTGCTTTGTTTGGACACATTTCCGCAGCTCATATGCACCCGCAACCGCCGGTTGTCAAAAATCTCACTAGAATAGGTGGCATGCTTTTGGCGGTGGCGGATAGATTTTTAACTGTGCAAGGCGCCTTAAGAACAAAAACGGTCCGGCGGCACGGCTGGCATCACATAGGAGGAACCATGAATGTAGAAACTGCGCAGCGGCTCGCCGACCTTCGCCGCAGCAAGGGCTTTAGCCAAGAAGGGCTGGCGCGAAAGCTGGGGCTGTCGCGCCAGGCGGTCAGTAAATGGGAGCGCGCGGAGAGCTCGCCCGATACCGAGAACCTGATCTCGCTCGCCAAGCTCTATGGCGTGAGCCTGGACGAGCTGCTCAATCCGAGCGATGAGATCGAGGACGATATCGAGTTTGAGAACGAGGACCGCGCCCGCCAGCGCGAGGCCGAGGCGGCAGAGCGCGCACGCACCCATGAGGCGGCGGCACGAGCTACCGAGGCGGCAACACAGGCGAGTGACGCCGCCGCCAAGGCGGCGCAGGCGGCAAGCTGGAGTGCACAGGCCGCCAATGCCGCTACGGCGCAGGCGACGAGTGGCACCGCGATTGGCTCGACTCCGGTGAAGGGCCCGTTCCAGTCGTTCCCGTATTGGGCCGTGTGCTGGCTACTGTTCTTTTTGCTGATGTTCCCGTTTGGTGCCGGCCCCTTTGCCGCGCTGATCTTCTTTACGATTCCCATCTATCACTGGGTGGCGCGTGCGCTCGATGGTGATTGGGCGCGCGGGGATATTCAGGTTGGTCCGGCACCGGTGACAGCTAGGGCTCAGAATGTTTCCGCTACGGTTGATACTGGCGTGGCTACCGCGACTACCGCTGACCCGATCGCCAAAGAGGGTGATGAATGATGAAGCTTTCGCATGAATCCAAGGTACGCTTGGGCGTTGGCATCGGAGCGTTTGTACTGATTATCGGGCTTGTTTTTGGCGTTTCGCGGACTTTGATTCATTTTGATGGCCCGTGGGATCTCGACGATGTTATACCCGGCTTGTCCGGTATGGACGATGTGGTTGATGACGACGATTTTATGAACGATGGCGGTAAATATTCCGCTCAGCCTCAGCAGCTTTCGTGTACGACCTTTGATGCCGATGAGTTCCGCTACCTCGATTTCGATATCAATGCGGCTTCGGTGGACGTCAAGGTTGTTGATGGCAACAAGGCTCGCGTTATCGAGCGGGGACGCGTTGCCAATGGTATGGATGCCTCCAAGGCCGCGACGCAGAACATCGCATCCGTCGAGGACTCGACGCTCAAGGTTTCTCAGTTTGGAAGTGATGACGGTAAGGCAATTGACCGCTCGGTTACGGTTGAGCTGCCGCGCCGTGTTGCCGAACATCTGAAGGGAATCAACGCGCACGTGGGCTCGGGTGATCTGCAGATTGCCGGTGTCACCTGTGATGGTTTCGACCTTTTCCTGGGTGCGGGAGATGTAGGGTTTGCGGGCAGCGTGACTGATGCGCTTAGTGCAGAGGTCGGGTCGGGCGATGTAACGTTCGAGCTCTACCAGGCCCCCGCGAAGTCGATGGACGTGAGTGTGGGCTCGGGCGATGTGGAGATGACGGTTCCGAACTCGACGGGCTTTAAGGCGAGCCTCACCTTGGGCAGCGGCGACTTCGAGAGCGATTTCCTTCCGCTTGACTACGACGGCGAGACCATTTTGAATCTTGAATTCGATAATGGCGATAAGTCCGCCACGTATCGTTTTGAGGTTGGTTCGGGCGACATGTCATTTGATTCAGAGTGACGGGCGGTTATCGAAGACTTATACACCATAGCTGCGCTGTTTGATGAAGGCGCCGAAGCCGAGATCGGCTCCGGCGCCTTTGCCTTTACAATGGGGGCATGGAACAGATTATCTTGAACATACTCGAGGCTCTGCGTCGCGGCGAGACCGTGGACGACAAAGCGCTCGTCAAACTGATACATGCCGAGGCGCGCCGTGAGGGCGCCGACAAACGCGATTTGGCCAAGCGCCGTCTGCTGCCGTTCTACCAGCGGGTTAAACGTGAGGAGCCGGCGCGGTGGGCTGGGTGGAATGTCGACGCCGATCTGGAACGTCGGTTGCTGCAAGTGCTGAGGATGAAGCCTCGTCGCACGGCTTCGGGCGTGGCGACCATTACCGTCATCACCAAGCCGTGGCCGTGCTCGGGCGATTGCCTGTTTTGCCCCAACGACCTGCGCATGCCCAAGAGCTATCTGCACGCTGAGCCGGCGTGTGCCCGTGCGGAGCAAAATTGCTTCGATCCGTATCTGCAGGTGAGTGCCCGTTTGACGGCGCTTTCGCAGATGGGGCATGCGACCGACAAGATAGAGCTCATCGTGCTCGGTGGCACCTGGAGCGACTATCCGCAAGGGTATCAGGCATGGTTTATGTCGGAGCTCTTCCGCGCGCTCAATGACGATGCCGTCGCCGGCGTAGCGGCCAACCCCATGTTGGCGCGTCCGGGCATCAGCCGTGCCGAGGCAGGGCGCCTGCTCGATGACGCTCCCGCCGATGCCCTGCCGCCGGTGGTAACAGAGCGCCGCGAGCGCTATCGGGCAGCCGGCATTGCGACAGACGAGGCCGAGCTTGCGAGCGGTGTTGCCGACGAGCAGGAGCGTGTGGATGCTGCCGTGGGCGGCTATAACCGCGCGGTGCGTCGTCTGTACGGCCCCGGTACGCCGTGGGGCGAGGTTGCCGAGTGGCAAACGGCAACGATGGAGGAGCTTGAGCGTCAGCAGCGCATCAACGAGACGGCGAAGCATCGCGTGGTGGGGCTCGTTATCGAGACGCGCCCCGATGCCGTGACGCCGCAGGCCCTCACGCTCATTCGCTGCCTGGGTTGCACCAAGATTCAGATGGGTATCCAGAGTCTCGACCAGCACCTGCTCGATATCAACGAGCGTCGCATTTCGGTGGCTCAGATCGAGCGGGCGTTTTCGCTTGCGCGCCTGTTTGGCTTTAAGATCCACGCGCACTTTATGCTCAACCTGCTGGGCGCCACGCCGGAGGGGGACAAGCGCGACTACGTGCGCTTTATGACCGAGGGGGCCTTTATGCCCGACGAGGTCAAGGTCTATCCGTGTGCGCTCATCGATGGCTCGCGTCTGGTGGGCTGCTACGAGCGTGGCGAGTGGCGCCCCTATACCGAGGAGGAGCTGCTCGACGTGCTGGCCGACGACATCGTGGTGACGCCGGCGTTCTGCCGCATTAGTCGCATGATCCGCGACTTTAGTTCCGACGACATTATGGTGGGCAACAAGAAGCCCAACCTGCGCCAGCTCGTTGAGAACCGCCTGGCTGCTCGGGGTGATGGTGCGATGGTGCGTGAGATTCGCTATCGCGAGATCAGCACGGCGGGTGCCGATCTGGACGAGTTGACCCTTGACGAGGAAGTGGCGTACGAGACGCCGGTGACGCGCGAGCGCTTTTTGCAGTGGGTGACGCCGCAGGGCAAGATCGCGGGCTTTTTGCGCCTGTCGCTTCCCGATCGCGCCTTTGTCACCACGCATGCGGACGAGTTGCCGACGACGCCGGACGAGGCGATGATTCGCGAGGTGCACGTCTATGGCATGGCGGCGCGCGTGGGGTATCAAGGCCAGGCGGCCCAGCACCATGGGTTGGGGCGTCTGCTCGTAGAGCGTGCGTGCGAGATTGCCCGGGATGCGGGTTATACGCGCATCAACGTGATCAGCGCGATTGGTACGCGCGAGTACTATCGCCATTTGGGTTTTTACGATCATGGACTCTATCTGCAAAAGGAGCTCTAGATGAACAAGCCGAGTGTTTCTGCTGGCGTCGTTGCCGGCGTTGCCCTGGGAGCCGCGGCGCTTGGTGCGGCCGCCGTCGCTGTTCGTGCTGCCTGTCTGCAGGTTGCGCGAACCCGCAATGGGTTGGCGCGTGTGAAACGCGTGCACGATGAGAGCGGCGACGAGGTCCGTGTGCTCGCGCAGGGCGGCGTCTACCAAAGCGCGAGCTATGTCGGCGATCGTTGGGCGGAGCCCGTCTTTGCGTACTATCGTGCGTTTGACGACGTGTTTGAGTCCGAGGATGCGATGCGCGACGCTTATGGCCACGGCATCGACCGTATGCTTATGCTGGGCGGCGGTGGGTTTGCCTATCCCAAATTTGCGCTGATGTCGCACGAGGGCTTGCGCATGGACGTTATCGAGTATGACGGAGAGATTACGCGTCTGGCGCGCCGCTGGTTCTACCTAGACGAGCTGGAGCGCGCGGCGGGCGATCGCCTGAGGGTGATTACCGCCGAGGCGCGTTCGTATCTGGGCGTGACGAGCGTGGGCCATCGTCGCTACGACGTGGTCGTGAGCGATTGCTTTGGCGGTGCCGAGCCCGTACGCGAGCTGGTGACGGTTGAGGCGTTGCGTTTGGTGCGGGGCAGCCTAAATGTCGGCGGCATCTACATTGCCAATATCGTGAGCGCAAACGAGGGGAGCGACGTGACGTTCCTGCGCGACTGCGCTGCCACGGCAGTCGAGGTATTCGCCCACGCCTGGGTGGTCCCATGTGGCGATGCGGAGTTCGGCGGCGAGGAGAACTACCTGCTCATCGCCAGCGACGGCGACTACGCCTTTGCCGAAGCTGTGCCCTTCGACGCCAACTTCCTCGGCACCGCCCTTCACGACAAGTAAGTCCCCCCGTCCCAGAAAGACTGGTCTTAGGCGTGGTCGTGCCAGCTGCGGACACGCTGCTTCATACCCTCGATGTCGAGCACGCCTTCGGCGAAGCCTTTGCGCACGAGCTCTTCGGGAACGAACTCATCGTAACGATCAAAGTAAGGCACCTCGCCGGGATAGACGAGCTCGATGGGATCGAAGTCCTTCTCGGCCTCGGCGGCGAGCACCTCAAAGAACGTCTCCTCGTCGGCCTTCATCTTAAACTGCATAAAGTACGGGCGTGATGGGTCGAGTCCGCGAAGGCCAAGCTCCGTGGCGCATTTAATCTTGAGCATACGTTCGAGCGCCAGAAAGGCGTAGCTGCCCAGCCAGGGGAAGAGTACCCAGGTGTCGCCGCCCAGGTTGATAAGCGGTTTAGTTCCCGCGCCCGAAATCTCGGCGGTATGACGAGCCTGTGCAAGGCGTGCCCGTGCGTTGCCCATGAGGTACGGATATGCCGCGTGCTCGTTGAGCGCCTTTCGCATGCGCTCGAGTACGTGTGTATTGATGTCACCGGGGCAGTCGCCAAAGTAGGCCGGCACGCGGCCCTTGACCTGCGTGGCAAAGACGGTATGACGCTTCCAGTCCACTTCCTCGACGATCCAGCAATGGCCCGCGATGGCGATGCGCTCGCCAGGTGGTGGCGGGTTGACAATCGTGCCCAGTTCGGCCGATTCGCTACGAACGGTGAACTCCTCGTTTTCCTGGAATACAGCGTAGAACTTAAAGTTGTTGATGATGCGCTCGCCCGCGAGGCCCACGATGAGCCCACCGCCTTCGGTGGCCTGGATATGGTCGATCTTGATGAGGTGGCGCAGCAACACGCGATAGTCATCGGTCGAGACGCGATGGAAATAACTGAGCGTGAGCACGCGCTGGGCAAGTTCGGCCGGTGTGAGCTCGCCGGTGCTGGCAAGCGTCGACATGGTCTGGTGATAGAGCAGGCTGTAGGGGAGCCGATCGAGCTCGGGCGGCTCAACCCATTTTTCCTCGCGATAGAGTTGTACAAGCGCGATGCCTTGCAGGAGCTTCCACGGAATGGTCTCGGGCATCATCGTGCGCGGCTCGGGCTCCTCTTCGCGCATGACAAACCACATCTCGGGCGGAAGATCGCGGCGGCCTGTGCGCCCCATGCGCTGCAAAAAGGAGCTGACGGTAAACGGTGCATCGATCTGGAACGCGCGCTCCAGACGGCCGATATCAATGCCGAGCTCCAACGTGGAGGTGGTGACGGTCGTCTGTGCCTGTTCCTCGTCGCGCATAAGCTCTTCTGCCGTCTCGCGCAACGATGCCGAAAGATTACCGTGATGGATGAGGAAACGGTCGGGCTCGTGCCGGCTTTCACAGTAGCTGCGCAACATGGAGCACACGGCCTCTGCCTCCTCGCGCGAGTTGGCAAAGACCAGGCACTTGCGGCCGCGGGTATGTTCAAAGATGTAGCCCATGCCGGGGTCGGCGTTGTCGGGTGCGGTGTCGGTGGGGCTGAGCAGTGCCTGTTCGGCTGCCTGCGGGATGTCGACATCGCCCTCGGGGGCTGAGGAAGTGCGACGGTCCTTGGGGGCAGCCTTGCCCCGTGCCTGCTCGCGACGTTGACGGCGCTCCTCCTGTGTGAGCTGTCCGCTGTGGCGCATGTCTTGGGTGCTGACGGGCAGTGCCGCGGTTGGTGCCGCCTCAATGCGCTCGCATGCGAGCACCTCAGCTTCCTGCGGACCTGTGCTCGTGAATCCTCGCTGCTGAGCCTGGGGACCCGAGTTGTAGAAGTGCTCCATGGAGATACGCCACACGCGGCGCGGCTCCTCAAAACGGGGGATAACGCAGTCGCGTCCCGTTCCCTGTGAGAGAAAAGCGCCCGTGCGCTCGGGGTCGCCGATGGTAGCGGAAAGGCCGATGCGCCTGGGCCGCACGCCCGCCATGCGCGAAAGACGCTCGATAAGGCAGAGCGTCTGCCCGCCGCGGTCACCGCGCATGAGCGAGTGGACCTCGTCGATGACCACATAGCGCAGGTCGCAGAACATACGCGGAATTGCCATGTGCTTGTGGATCAGGAGCGCCTCGAGTGATTCGGGCGTAATCTGTAGGATGCCGCTCGGCTTTTTGATGAGCTTTGCCTTGTGCGACTGCGAGACATCGCCGTGCCAGTGCCAGACGGGGATGTCGGCCTCTTCGCACAGATCGTTGAGGCGAACGAACTGGTCGTTGATGAGCGCCTTGAGGGGGCCAATGTAAAGGGCGCCCACGCTCGCGGGCGGGTTCTCCCAAAACTCGGTCAGGATGGGAAAGAAGGCTGCCTCGGTTTTGCCAGATGCCGTGGATGCCGTCAGGAGCACATTGTCTTGCGTGTTGAAGATGGCATCTGCCGCCGCAACCTGGATGGAGCGCAGACTCTCCCAATCGTGGGAGTAAATGAAATCCTGGATAAACGGGGCATATCGGTCAAAAGCGTTCATGGGACCTCCTCTCATCAACGGGCTGATCAACGCAACGGGCAACGGCTCGATATTTTGCAACATCGGCGTTTGCCAAGATAAAACCTGCCAAAATAAACCTGACCTTTTTGGCAGGTTAGATGGTGAACTCGGCGAAGTTGCGGTCGTCGCCTGCGGTGCCGGTGTCGTCTGTTGCGGCTGTCGGCGCCAGCGCGTCGCCACCGACGCTTTGCAGCAACTCGGCCACGTTGGCGTCGGGGTTTTGGCATAGGATGTCGAGCAGCTCGATAAAGTCGCGAATGACCTCACGCGGCGTCAGATGCGTGTCAGCTCCCACGCGGCCGAACTCGATCTTGAGGAAGTCCACCAAGTCGTTCTCGGTAAGCGTGGGCGTCCAGCCAAAGTAGCCGGCATGGATCTGCATGAGTTTTTCGATCAGCACCAGCAACTCCTCGTAGGTGAGTGGCTGCAGGCGGATGATGGGCGCGAGCATGTCCTTAAGATCCTCGCGTGCAAAGCGGCCTTGAGCGAGTCGGCTGCGCAGGGCCTCGTAGGAGAACACGCCACGGCGGCGGTCTTCGATGGAGGTTGGCGTGCCGCCCATGATCATGCCCAGGTACTGCGCCTTGCCCTGGAGCGTGTCGTTGTACATGGTCAGGATCTTCTCGTAGTTGTATTGGCGTGTGATGGCGTTGGGAATCTTATACAGATTCACGAGCTCGTCGATGAGCACCAGCATGCCCTTGTAGCCGCTGCAGACCAAAAAGCGCGCAATGAGCTTAACGTAGTCGTACCAGTCGTCATCGCTGATGATGGTCGAGGAGCCCAGCTCGGCGCGAGCCTCGCTCTTGGTGCGGTATTCGCCGCGGATCCATTTGGTCACGCGGCTCATAGCTTCTTCGTCGTCCTCGGATACGGCCGCGCGGTAGCGGCGGAGCATGCGGGTGAAGTCGAAGCCGTGGACCATTTCCTCGAGCGGGGCCAGTTGGGCATTGACGGCCGACTCGTCGACGTCGGCACACGAGGCGACCCAGCGATCCAGAATAAGGTTGAGCGCACCGCCCTCAGGGCGCGTCTTGGTCGATATGTTGCGGATGAGCTCACGGTAGGTGGCAAGGCCCTGTCCCTGGCCGCCCTGCAGACGGCGCTCAGGGGATAGGTCGGCATCGGCCACGACGAATCCCTCGCCCATGGCGTGCGTGCGGATCGTCTGGAGCAAAAAGCTCTTGCCGGCGCCGTAGCGACCGACTAGGAAACGGAAGCTTGCGCCGCCATCGGCGATGAGGCTCAGGTCGGTGAGCAGAGCGCGAATCTCGACCTCTCGCCCCACGGTGATATAGGGAAGGCCGATGCGCGGGACAACGCCGCCCTTGAGCGAGTTGAGAATGACGGCGGCGACGCGCTTGGGCACGCGGGGTGCTGCGGATGCGGTATCACTCATGGTCTAAGTATCCTCTCACGTCTGCTTCGTAGTCCTCGATAATGCGCGGTCCTGCCGCGCCAAATTCAATTACGGTGTCACCCACCAGGTCAAAGAGCGCTTCGTTGATGCTGTCGACGAGCATGTCTTCACTCTTGCCCGACTTTGCCACCGCCGATGCCGTCTGCGCTGCGTTTTGCTCGAGTAGTGCTCGAAGATAGGCGTTTGCTGCAGGATTGAGTGCGGACGCAGTGTCGGCGGGCGTGGGCGCTGGTGCGAGGAGCGGGGCTACGACGCCAAACTGCTCGGTGGAGATGGTCGGCTCGCTAGCCTCGTCCTGCTGCATGGTCGTCGCGACTGGCTCGGCGATCGTGTCGGCCACGGGCTCGGCTTCCCGTCGTTCGGCAACTGCCGCCTCGACATCCGCAAGCGTGCCGTCCTCGCGCTCCTCGTCGATCAAAAGCGCCTCGCGCGTTTGTGCGGCGGCGCTCCGAATGTGCCCCAGCTGGCTCAGGTCGATATCGATCTTGACGGGCTGATGCGCGGCATCCCATGAAAGCCATGCCGTGATCTCGTCGTCGATAATCTTAGCCAGATATTTGGGAACCTTCTCTTCCTTAAGGGGATGGCCGGGATCCAGTGCCAAGCGCAGGCGCTGATCACAAGCGCGCATCATCTCGCCGAGCTTGCTGCTCTTTTGCCTGCTGCCGTGAATCCGCATGCATTCCCAAAAGCCATTCTGGCAGCGGTAGATGTGAATGGGGTCTAGGCGATATTCGCAGTCCTCGTGGCGCTCGGGCGCAAAGAACACGGCCGAGGCAAACATGGTGTAGGGCATGGCCGTCTCCTCCCCAAACAAGCTCGCTACGATGCCAGTCTTTCGGTGCGTGTCATAGTAGCGCGCCATACGGACATACACGGCGCATGCCACGTGGCGCAGGTCGCGATGGTGGGAACGGTCGAGCCGTGAGTTATTCAGGTTGTACGTCGAGAGTGCGTCGATGGCAGCCATGAGCCGCTCCTCATGCGCCTCATCGGGCGGAAGGGGAAGCGTGGGCTCGGAAGTCTTACGACGCGCAGGCGGCAGGTCCGACGGCGCCGGCGCGGGTACAAGGTCTCGCGCCGCACGGCGCAGCTCGATGAGGGCGTTGTCGAATGCGACGGTTTTAGAGTCGCGAAGCAGCTTGGGGTCGAGCTCATGGAACACGGCGTAGTCCTGCAGCCACACGCGTGCGAACCGGTCGATGCCGGGTTCAAAGGCGCGATAGGCATCCCAAAATGCCTTGATCTTGCTAAAGCCATCGAGCGGATTATCTACGCCAATGCCGCAAATCAGCTCATAGAGATACAGAAAGGCAAAGGACGTAGACGTTTCCTCGACGGTTCCGCGGCGCACTTGGGCACGCCAGGTAAAGTAGCCGCGCAACTGTCGATCGCTCATGGCATTGTAGGTGGGAAAGTACGACTTAAAGGTGCCGCTATAGGGGTAATCATCCTCGAAGTCGGCCATCAGCAGGCCTTGGCGGTAAAAGAGCTCCGCCTCCGATAGCCAGCGGCCCGCGCCGCCCTTGGGGTCATCTTGCCAGCGTGATATCTCGCGCATCTTGCGGTACTGGTCGGGGAGGAAGTTCTGCATCTGACGACCGGTCTTGAGAATCGGCTCGTCAGCATAGATTTCGTTTGAGAAGCGGGCGGACTGATGGGTCCGGGCCTCGGCCATAATGCGCTCGATGAGCATCTTGACGTCCTGGTCGGCCACCGCCCTCTCCTCTCCCTATATGGTGTCGGTGACCTCATATCATAGCACAGCATCAAACAGGTGTTCGAGATAGCACTATGCAGATAGTTTAGAACAGGAGGGCGTAGATGACCGCCACGACGACGGAGGGGAGCATGTTGGCCGTGCGGAAGGTCTGAGGCCGAATAAGGTTAACGCCAACACAGAAGATGAGCATGGAGCCCACAAGCGAAAGGCTGTTGAGGGCTGCGGTGGTCATGATAGGGGAGAGTGCGCCGGCAAAAAGCGTAATCGTGCCCTGGAATACGGCAACGGGCAGGGCCGAGAAGATGCAGCCGCGGCCAAGCGAGGCCGTCATGGTGCAGACGATGATGCAGTCCAGCGCGCCCTTCAGGGCAAGCGTGGACCAGTCGCCGAGCAGACCGTCCTGAATCGATCCTACGATGGCCATGGCGCCGATACACACGGTGAGTGATGCCGAGACAAAGGCGTTGGTGAACTCGTTGTCGCCCTCACTGCCGGTTTTGCGCTTGAGCCATTCGCCGAGGTTCTCGATGGCGGCCTCCAGGTTGATGGCCTCGCCGATGAGCGAACCGAGGGCAAATGAGACGATAAGCATGGTGGTGCCGGTGGTCGCCAACGCCTCTCCATCGATAACGAGCATATTTTGCATGGTGCCGCCCAGGCCGATAAACAGAACGCACAGCCCCGACGCCTTCATGAGCGTGTCTTGGATGCGGGGCGTAATGAAGCGCCCGCCCATGAGGCCCAGCAGACCGCCCGCGATCAAAAGCGCGACGTTGATGATCGTTCCTAAACCCGGCATGAACCCTCCTGTAATTGATGCCAACGCGGCAATCGTAACAGAACGGGGAGGGGAGCGCTCAGTGTCCGAGCCAAGCGGCGGTTAGCGGTCTAGGATAGGACGGGGCTAAAGTCGAAGCGCAGCGTCATGAGGTGCTGTGGGGACTCGATGGCCGCGGCAATGATGTCGGCATCTCGTGCGCGATCGAACCCTTCGAGTTCCATTTGATAGGGGAAGTCTTCTTGGATACCGATGCGACGAGGAACCAAAAGCTTGGTTCCGTCGAATTCTTCGGTTCGCGTTCCGTCTGCTGCAACGGAATAAAGGTGCAACTTGGCGGTCGTTGTGGCATCAAGTGCCGAGATAGCTTGGATGTCGTTCGATGCGCTCCTTGCTCCCACTGCTGTAAGTGCCGTAGGCGCGACGACTTCACCCGAAGGCAAAAAGACGAGCTCGACGGTATTGGGGAACGCGATGAGGATATTTTTGCGGCGGGGCGCATTGGCAGCGACTGGCTCAATGCTTGCGGCATCGACGGTTTCCGTGTGGTCGAGCGCGACCATCATGCAACAGTTGCCTTCGTCGACATCTGGGGGAGCGGCAAATTCCAGGCCGTCTTTCGGTTGGGGATTGCCTGGTTCGGTGGCGGTGCCGCCTGGCTTCTCGAGAGGGGCCGCAGCGTTGCCTTCTGATGATGCATCGTCTGCATCGTCAACATGCACCGGTGCGTCTGCGATCTCGTCTTTGGGGGGTTTGTCATTATCGCTCGATATAGGAGCAGCAATCCCGACGGACCCCACTCCGTGCCATGTCATTTGGAGCAGCGCCGGATCGGCGAGAATGCGATGCACGCCCGGCTCCTGGGTATCGATATTGATGGGGGCGGGTTCTGATCCGCGCGTGAGGTTAAGCGAGCCCTTCTGTCTGGTGCTTTGAGCTTCTTGGTCATCCGCGTCGCCAGCGTAGAACAGCAAAGGCGCATCTCCCGTTGCGATGGCTTCGGTGTTCGCCTTGGTCAGTCGCAGCGATGCCGTAAAGGAGATGATGGGCTGCGCGCCATCGACATTCGAGGGAACGCAGCCCAGGCATACACCCCCTCCTTCTTCATAGGCCGCGCTGTCGAAGACGACCTTCGCCCCGTTCGCCGAGTCATCGACCGAGTCAATATCGATGCGCAGCTCTAGGTCGCATGGGTCGCCATCGGCGTCGACTGCAGCCGATTTCCATGTGCAGATGGCATAACCTGTCTGGGGGCCGTTCTCCTTGTCCGGTCGCTTGATATCCACGACTATCGAGCCGACCGTATTGCGGCGAAGGCATCCCGAGGTTCGGATCGTGGCGTGCGCGAGCGAAAAACGTTGGCAGGCGACGATACCCGACGAATTCGCCACGGGGTTCAGAGCTTGCGGTAAGGAGTTTGCCGTGGCGGGCGTCGCCCAAGCGGCGAGAGGCGTACCGCCTACCAGTGCGCTGCAGAGCGCGGCGACGGGCAAAAGGTTTTTGGGTGCCATGGTTCTCCTATCTATTTCGCGTACTCCGGTCGTGCTTGGCTATTGGTTGCGTTTGATGTGCAGGCCAAGGCACGTCAGTCCTGCTCCCACCGTGGCGGCGCCTGTCGCAATGAGTTGCCGGGTGTCGCTCGTCTGAGCGAGCGGCTCGTGACGGCCGCCGCGATTAAGGCCCGAAAGGTCGACGGTCACTTCTGTGGCCGCCTGCGCTTGCTCTTGTTGAGCAAAGGCCATGGCAGGCGCGGACGCCAAGATGCCGACGATGGCGGCCAGTGCGATCGCCTTAGGACGTGGCGTGCGCACCGGGCTCGACCGTCCAGGTGATGCTTGCCACTTGATCTCCCGTACCGGTGGCGTGGTAGATGTCACGCGTAACGCGCGCGACGTGTCCACTCACACTGAGCTTGATCTTGTCCGTTCCATCGGCAATGCCCTGGTACTTCATGTCGAAGTTTGCGTCCTTGGAAAGATCGAGGCCCGTAGTCTGAGTCGCCGAGCTGGCAGCCTTTTCTGCCTTATCGGGGCCAACCTTAAAATCGATGGAGTTCTGGGCCGAGCCCGTCTTTGCGTCTGCAACGATTGTCCAGTCATTCTTGGCCGTGACCTTCATGTTGGTGACGTGGATGCCGTATGCCGAGAGGTTGTCGATGGTAATCGTCTTGTCGGAAGGTCCTACAAGCGTTCCGTCGGCTTTGGCGGCAAAGGGGATGACCGTTGGCGCCTTAAACGAAACATTGCTTATGTCGGCCTTCACCGTCACATCGGTGGTTCCAACGCGCACCTCTGCGATGGCCGCCGTTGGCGCGGCGCCCATCGCAAGTGCGAGCGTAAGCCCTGCGCCCACGGCGAGTGCCCTGGCTCCGCTCAGGTTCATGGGTGTGTTCATAATCGATCCTTTCTGCTCGTCACGGATTGTTTCCGTGATGGTTGGACGAATGGGGACAGGGTGCTGCCCCTGCGAGCGCGTCGGCCACTAGCCGTCTGCCTGGGCCACCCGCACTTTGACGCGCGTCGGATTGCCGTGGGTGTCGTAGGTCTTGGCATCGAGTGCCTGAATCTCGATATATGCCTCGCCTTCTTGGATATCGCCGGCGGGGCAGGTCTCAACCGTCTTGCCGGCTTCGACCACACCGGACTCATAGATGGTCTCGTCGTTTTGAATCACGCGGAAGCGCTGGGGAAACTTGTTGTCTTGGACGTTTTGCACGTTGACGCGCAACTTGCCGCCTTCCTGCAACTGTGCGACCGGCGCGACCGAGATCGTCATCATGTTGTCGCGGACGATGGCGTCGAGCTCATCCTGGATTTCTTGGCGCGATTTACCTTCTGCCGTCGTGACTGAGGCGCCCGCTTCGGGCACGGGCTGCGACTGCCAGGCGTATAGCCCTACGGCGATGAGGGCGCAGACGATAGCCAGGCAGACAACGACGAGTTTCTTGCGACGCCCCAGTCCTGCAAGGCGGGGCGGCTTCTTCGCGCTCATGCGGCGTCCTTGGTGGTGTAGACGCGTGCGAACGTGGACGGGTCCGCTCCAAAGAGCATGTGAAGCATCAGGCGGCGCGAATAGATGAGCTCGTCGAAGTCATGAGGGAGCTCGATGTTGTGGATACGCGCGATGTGGTGGGCGAGCGCCGAGAACGACTCGGGGTCGCAGATAACATCGGTGGTGACGTGGTAGACCGCCGTATCGGGGAACGCCTCTTCGTCGAAAGGCAGGAGATAGGGATCGTCGTCGACCTCGATGGCGACGCCGTACTGGGGCCAGTAATATGCCATGGGAACCTCCCTGCTTCTGGGGCCAAAACTACCATTGGTTTTGGCTGTCGATGCCGACCGTATCAGTCGCTACTTGACCAATTTCTGACCAAATGCTTGACGGATTGACATCTCCGCAGGTAAAAGATGGCAAAAATAACTTCAACTTTTTTCGAGCGACAATTGCGTGGTCGCTGGCGGTAAAGCGACATGTGTCAAAAGCATCGTCTGCCGAGGAAACCTTGCCGCTCGCCGAATTGCACGAACGTAAAAATCGCCAATTATGGAGACGGTTTCGAACACGTCGACGAAACGATGCGGTAACATCTCCCTGCAAACACTGTAGTTAGCTAAAGGGGGAGTTCGCGTGTCTGCAACCATCAAACCCTTCACCGACGAGTTCGAAGAGTATGGTCGCGATGAGTCTCGCACATCGGGCGAGGCCTCGAGCATCTCGTTTCCGACAACGGAGGACGAGGTCCGCGCCATTTTGAAAAAGCTCCATGCCGAGCGTGTCCCGGTAACGGTTCAGGGCGCCCGGACCGGTCTTGCCGCCGGAGCCGTGCCCCATGGCGGTCACATTCTCAATACTTCCCGCATGAATCGCTACCTAGGCCTTCGCCGCGATGAGCAGCGCCGCTTTCTTTTGCGTGTGGCGCCCGGCGTCGTGTTGTCTGAGCTGCGCAAGCAACTGGGCAAGAAAGTGCTGCCGACTGCCGGCTGGGACCAGGCATCGCTTGAGGCCTACGAGGAGTTCCAGGAAGCCCCCGAACAATTCTTTCCTACCGATCCCACCGAGGCATCTGCCTGCCTGGGCGGTATGGCGGCATGCAACGCTTCCGGCGCCCGTAGCTACGCTTACGGCCCCATGCGCCCTCACGTCACGGGCCTTCATGTCGCGCTGATCGATGGCGACCTGCTCGAGCTTCACCGTGGCGAGGTTTTTGCACAGGGTCGTCGCCTTTCGCTCGTCACGGTGCAGGGTCGCACGCTCGAGCTCGACCTTCCCGACTACACCATGCCCAAGACCAAAAATGCTTCGGGCTATTTCGTTGCTGACGATATGGATGCCATCGATCTGTTTATCGGTGCGTGCGGCACACTCGGCGTCATCACCGAGCTCGAGATTGCCCTGCAGGCGGCGCCTGCGGTCGTTTGGGGCGTGAGCTGCTTCTTTGATAGCGAAGACAAGGCCGTGTCCTTCACCGATTCTGTGCGTCCCGTCCTGTCCCACGCGGCTGCCATCGAATATTTCGATGCGGGCGCTCTGGATATCCTGCGTCGTCAGCGTGAGCAGTCGACCGCGTTCGCCTCGCTGCCGGCGCTCGACAAAGACGCCAAGGTCTGTGTCTACGTGGAGCTCGACTGCGACGACGAAGCCCAGGCGACTGAGGAGCTGTATCACTTGGGGTGGGTACTGGAGCTTGCGGGCGGAAGCGACGATGCGACATGGGTCGCGCGCACCGAGGTCGATCGCGAGTGTCAGCGATTCTTCCGCCATGCGGTGCCCGAGAGCGTCAACATGCTCATCGACGAGCGTCGCCGCACGGATCCCACCATCACCAAACTGGGCTCGGACATGTCGGTGCCCAACGCACGCTTGGCCGATGTCATCGCCCTTTATCGCCGCACGTTGGCCGAAAGCGGGCTTGAATCTGCCGCCTGGGGGCACATCGGTAACAACCATCTGCATGTGAACATTCTGCCGCGCGATGCGCAGGATTACCGCCGCGGCGGAGAACTCTTTGCCCAGTGGGCTTCCGAGGTCACGGCCATGGGCGGCGCCGTCTCCGCCGAACACGGTGTCGGCAAGATCAAGGCGGGCTTCTTGGAGACGATGTACGGTCACGAGGCCATGGTCGAGTCGGCGCGGCTCAAGCTCCAGCTCGATCCTGCCGGGCAGCTGGGTCGCGGTAACCTGTTTTCGGAGAAGCTCTTGGATGAGCTCGTCCAGAAAGGGGGCGCGTGAAGATGAGCGATTTCCATATGGTGGTGTGCGTCAAGGCAGTGCCGGGCAGCACCGAGGTCAAGATGGACCCCAAGACCAATACCATCGTGCGCGATGGCAAGCAGGCGGTCATTAACCCGTTCGATGCGAGCGCTTTGGAATGCGCGCTGGCGCTGAAGGATGACTTTATCGGCTTTGGCATGGACGTGCGCGTAACGGTGGTGTCGATGGGCATCCCCGCGACCGAATCGCTATTGCGCGACTGCATCGCCCGAGGCGCCGATGACGCACTGCTGCTGACCGACCGCGCCTTTGCAGGTGCCGATACCCTGGCAACCACCTATGCCCTCAAGTGCGGCATCGAGGCGCTCGACGAGGACTTCGACCTGCTCATTTGCGGCAAGATGGCGGTGGACGGCGATACAGCCCAGATTGGTCCCGAGCTTGCCGGTGCCTTTGAGATTCCCTGCGTGACCGACGTGAGCTGCGTGCAGAGCGCGGGCTTTACGACTTGCGGCTCGCTGGCTCTTGTTCACGGCTGCGATGCCGGCGAGGAGACGGTCTATCTTGAGATGCCGTGCGCGATGACGACCGCCAAGGAGATTGGCCAACTGCGCATGCCGAGCATTGCCGGTATTCGTGCGGCCGAGGAGGCGGACGTGCGTGTGGTCAACGCTGCCGACGTGCATGCCGACCCCGCGCGCTGCGGCCTTGCCGGCTCGCCGACACAGGTCGTGCGATCGTTTGTGCCCGACCGCGACCAAACGTGCGAGGCCGTTGACGGAACGGCGTCCGAGCAGGCGGCGAAACTTGCCAAGATCATCGAGGGGATGGCATAGATGAGCGGACTGATTATCGATAGCGAAGCCTGTATCGGCTGCGGTCGCTGCGTTCGCGCCTGTGCCTCGGGCGGCATTGTAGTGGAAGGCGAGCGGCCCAACCGTGGCGCCCGCGTAACCGACGGCTGCATCCTATGCGGTGGGTGCGTCGACGCCTGCCCCGTCAACGCCATCTCGATCGAGCGTGACGAGGCCGCTGGCGCGGTGGACCTTGATGCATATCGAGACATTTGGGTATTCGTGCAGACCGACGAGCACGATACGGTGACTCCCGTTGCCTATGAGCTCATGGGCAAGGGCCGCGAGCTTGCCCATGCTCGCGGCTGCCGTCTGGTGGCACTGGTCGGCATGAGCCCCGAGGGCTCGCTTGGGGACCTCGAACTCCTGGTTTGTGCCGGCGCGGACGAGGTCCTGGTCTGTCGCGACGAGCGTCTGCGCCAGAACGATGCGGAGGTTTACGCCCGGCTGATCTGCGATTTGGTGGCAGAGCGCAAGCCCGAGGCCATTCTGTACGGTGCGACCGCCTTTGGCCGCGAACTGGCACCCGGCGTTGCCGTGCGTTTGCAGACGGGCCTTACGGCTGACTGCACGGTGCTTTCGATGGATGCGGAGACGGGGCTGCTGCAACAGACGCGTCCGGCGTTTGGCGGCAACCTGATGGCCACCATCGTCTGCCCCAATCATCGTCCTCAGATGGCAACGGTGCGTCCCGGCATCTTTAAGGCGCCCGACTTTGACTACGGCCGCTCCGGCACGATCACCCAGATATCGCTTGCGGATGATGCTAAGGCTCGTGTCGAGATCTCGATTCCCGCCGAGGAGTGGGGGCAGCAGGCATCAATTGCCGATGCCGAGCGCCTGGTCGTGGTGGGTCGCGGCATTGGTTCTAAGAAAAACCTGCCGCTGATGCGAAGGCTCGCCGAGGCTCTGGGAGCCGAGCTTGGCTGCACGCGACCTGTCGTGGAGGCCGGCTGGCTGGAGTATCGCCATCAGATTGGCCAGACGGGCGTATCGGTTTCGCCCAAGCTTCTCGTGAGTATCGGTGTTTCGGGCGCCATTCAGCATCTTGCCGGCATCGGTGGGGCGGAGTGCATTATCGCCATCAACGAGGACCCGGATGCCCCCATCTTTGGTGCTGCCCAGTACAAGGTTGTCGGTGATGCCGTCGAGGTCGTCGAGGAGCTGCTGGCCCAGCTTGAGCGCTAGGCGCGCGCCAGCCAGTCGCGCATCTCGTCCTTTAGGCGCTCCCAGGTCGCTTGCGTGGCGGGATCGGCAAAGGGGCGCGTAATGCCAAAGGGCGCGTCGAGCAGACGGTAGATATCGCCCTGTTCGCGCGCCAGCGCGCGGCTCGCTGGATAGACGAGCTCAAACATAAAGCAGATGAGTCCCACCAGGTAGTCTGCGGGCTCGTCGCGTTCATCGCGTGCGACGCAGCGATGCTCGTCAAAGGCGGCAAGTGTCGTCGCCGAGAAGTGGCTGGCAAGAAACGTATCCTCATTCACTTTGAGGATGGTATCGACGGTGCTATCGGCGATGGTGCGCATAATGTCGATCTTGTCGCCATCGCGTACGATGTCGCAGAAGCACCGTGTGCGCTCGTCGAGTTGTGCCGGCAGACGAAAGTCGCTGTGATAGGCGATGCTCGCGCGGATGAGCTCGTCGTGCTCGTCGGCCTCGATAAAATCTCGGATGCTTGTTGTCGCGGGCGCGTCTGCAGGGTTTTCGCCAAAGAGAACCTCGACGCCCAACGCCGCATGGCTCATGCTCTCGGCATCCTTAAACGTGTCCCAGCGTCGCAGCTGCTCAAAGCGGCCCATATCGTGCAGCAGGCCGCAAAGCCATGCCAGGTCAATGTCCTGCGGTGACCAGCCCTGTTCGCGTGCCGCGGCATCGCATGCCTCGGCAACGTGGTACGTATGCTCGATTTTGAGTGCGATGCGCGGATTGGCGGCATCGTAAGCATCGGTATAGCGTTTGAAGGCCGCGGTCGCCCGGCCCCGATCGATAGCTGTCATAATGACTTCCTAAAAAAAGTTGTGTCTTTCTGTGTCTTTCGATCCGGTGGCAATTGTAGGTGAACTCGGTTGCTGCCGGGCGATGATTCTGCCATGTCGTTGCCTGACCCAACGAATCGAATTTCTCACCGAGCCGGTCTGCTTCTTCTGGTACTATGGTCAAACTTTACTGTAGCAAAGTGTGACGTGGGCTTTTGTTCCGCGTCAGCGGAAATGGGGGTTTCATGGCACAGGAAGCGACCGCCAACGAGCAAAAGAAATTCAAAGTCCCGCGTATCCCGGGTGACATCATGATCTATCCCATGATCGTTGGCCTTTTGCTCAACACTTTCTGCCCACAGGTCTTTGAGATCGGCGGCTTCTTTACCGCCGCCTGCCGCGGCGGCTCCAATACCATCGTCGCTGCGATTCTGCTCTTCGTGGGTGCCGGCATCAGCTTTAAGTCCACGCCGGGCGCCATCAAGACCGGTATCGTCGTGCTGATCCCTAAGCTTGTGGTGGCAGCCGCGTTGGGCCTGGGCGTCGCGTACTTCTTTAACGATAACTTTTTGGGTCTGAGCTCGGTCTCCATCATCGGCGGCATTACGTTTTGCAACATGGCGCTCTACACGGGCATCATGGGCGAGTTCGGCGATGAGTCCGAGCAAGGCGCCGTCGGTATCCTGTTCTTTACGGCCGGCCCCGCCGTCACGATGATCATCCTCGGTGTTTCGGGTCTTGCCAACATTCCCGTCGGTACCATTATCGGATCCATCCTGCCGCTTGTTATCGGCATGGTTCTGGGCAACCTCTTCCCGTTTATCAAGAACCTGCTGGTCCCCGGCGCCAATCCCGCGATCGCTGTCATCGGTTTTCAGCTCGGTGCGTCCATGAGTCTTTCGAGCTTTATCACCGGCGGTATTTCCGGTATCTTGCTGGGCCTTGTCACGCTGTTTGTCGTCGGTCCCATTACCTTTGCCTTCGAGCGCCTGTGCGGTGGTAACGGCAAGGCGGCCGTTGCCTGCTCCACTATCGCCGGCACTGCCATGACCACGCCGGTCGCCCTCGCCGAGGTCGCTCCGCGCTATGCCGAACTTGCGCCCACCGCGTACGCCCAGATCGCCACCGCCGTCATCATCACGGCAATCATGGCTCCGATTCTGACCGGCTGGGTCGACAAGAAGTTTTGCCAGGGCAAAGAGGATCTGTCGGTCGAAGGCATCGAGGCTATCGAGGAGGCCGTCGCGACCGATATCGACGGTGAGTAACGACCGTTACCGATAATAGATTCCGGCGTGCAATTCGCGCCGTTTGAGCGCCCGAACGAAAGCTGTCTTGCGGTGACGTTCGGGTGCTCTGCTATTATTCCCTTTACCCCTGCGGAGTAAGGGGCGTTTATTGCCCAGACACGAATCGGGCGATTCTGACCACTTGGATATTGAAGGGAGGGCGTCTAGTGGTTAAGGCACTCAAGATTGAGATATTCCTGCTATGCATGATTGTTCTTATCGGGCTTGCCGCACGAAGCCGCCGCTCCCTGTTCTCGAGCACCCAGCAGCTTTTGTTTAGCATGCTGGGCTACACGTCTGCTGCCTACATTTTCTTCGATATGATTTGGACGCTCTCGGACGGCGTGAGCACTCCTGTAGGCATCACGGCCAACTGGATTTCCAACGCGGTCTCGTTTTCGCTGTTCGCCATCGCGTGCCTCATTTGGTTTTTCTATTCCGAGACAGTGCAGGGCTCTCGTCTTTTGACCGCGCGCTATAGGGTTGCGATCGTGACGTTGCCAACCGTATTGGTGGTCGTGCTGGCATTTACCAGCTACTGGACGCACACTATGTTCTATATCGATGCGCAGGGCGTATATCGTCGCGGAGCGCTTTATATGATTCAACCTATCGTTAGCTACTGCTACATCATATATACGTCCTTGCATGCCTTTATTCAGGCTCGAAAAGTCGAAAGCCTGCAAACGAAGGCCATTTATCGCACCCTCGCCTTTTTTGTGGTTCCCGCTCTGGTGGGCGGTACCTTCCAGGTTTTGTTTTCGGTACCGGGCCTTTGTGTCGGTATAACGCTGAGCATCCTGCTGCTCTACATCATCTACCAGGAGCAGCTGATCTCGACCGACCCGTTGACTGGACTTAACAATCGCAACCGTTTTGAGACCTATATGCTGTCGCTCTTCTCAAATGTGGATCAGGCCGAAGATGTGTATCTGCTTATGATGGACGCCGACGGCTTTAAGCAGATTAACGACCGGTATGGACATGTGGAGGGCGACCATGCTCTCCAGGTCATATCTGCTACGCTCAAAGAGGTCTGCTCGGTGTCTGGTGGTTTTATCGCACGTTATGGCGGCGATGAGTTCGTGGTGCTCCAGAAGGCAGCGGCGGAACAGGACATCATAGACCTGTGTTCGGCGATTAACGACGAGCTCGCTCGTGCCGAGGTGCCGTATGCATTGCGGATGTCCATCGGTTACGCGCGGGTCGGCGATAGTGTTGATACCTGGCAAGACTTACTTCGCGCTGCCGATGCGGAGCTCTACCGCGTCAAGGCCGAGAAAAAGAAAGCCGGCGTCCAGATACGCTAGAAAAAAGCGCACGACCGTTGCGATGGTCGTGCGCTTTTTTTGCGTTTGCGGGGGCCACCGGCCATAACGCCCAGGCGCGGTGCGGCAAGACGAGCGTCTGCCGCCGCGGCTCGGTACGAAATCAACGAGAACCAGTGCACTCCATTAAGCTGAAGTGTGCGAACGCCCTCTCTAAAAAGGTGAGCTCGCTAGGCTTTTTTGGGTTTGTTGACGATGATGATGCCGCTGCAGACCAACAGCAGGGCAACGATGACGGTAACGGGGCTCGTGCCAGCGCCCTCGCCGAGCAGCAGCGCGCTCAGCAGCACACCAAAGACGGGGTTCATAAACCCAAAGACCGAGACGCGGCTGACGGGGTTGACGGCAAGCAGGCGCGACCACAGCGAGTAGGCGACCGCGGAGATAAGCGCCATGTAGATGATGAGCGCGATGGCGGGGGCAATCGCCGTGGGGGAGAGCGCGCCGCCCATCATAAAGCCGATGGCGGTGAGGACCAGGCCGCCGACCAAGAACTGCCACCCGGCAAGCAAGACGCCGTCGTGCTCGCGCGAGAAGATGCCGATCAGGCAGGTCGAAAGGGCACCCGCGACGGTGGAGGCCAGGATAAAGCCCTCGCCGTCGAGCGTAAAGCCAAAGGTGCCGTCCGCGCTCGAAAGGTTGACGAGTGCGACGCCGGCAAAGCCCAGTACGCAGCCGAGCACCTTGGCCGCATCGAGCTTTTCGGTGCGAAACGCCAGGGCGGCAAAGAGGATGGCTAGGAAGTTAGCGCTGGCCTCGATGATGGAGCTCGACATAGCGCTTGCACGGGAGAGACCAAGGTAGAAAAAGAAGTACTGGCCGATGGTCTGGAAGAGCGACAAGATGCAGATGGGCTTGATATCACGCGCTTGCGGAACGAGCGGTCGGCGCTGGGCCACGCTCATGCCAACAATGACCAGCATGCCGGCAAGCGTAAAGCGCAAACCCGCGAAGAGCAGCTGCGAGGCGCTGTCGTGCGCGGGAATGCCAAAGAGGCCGTAGCCGATCTTGATGCAGGGGAAGGCGGAGCCCCAGAGCGCGCAGCAAACGAGGCAGCCCAGGATGAGTCCGGGCAGGGTGGCGAGATACGGCTTGCGGCTTTCCATGATGTTCTTCTCCTATACGCGCGAAGCAAAAAAGAACCCGCCACCGGGCGTGCCGGTGGCGGGTGTTGTTACCCGAGGGGATTGTACCCGATGGGAACGTATTAAGCGAAGTAGGCTACGCCGCTCTCAAAGATCGGCATGAACTTGTCGCCGGGGACATGCTCGGGCACGTTGCGGTACAGGTTGTCGCCGCGACGCTCGGCATGGCCCATCTTGCCCAGGACGCGGCCGTCGG
This sequence comes from Collinsella sp. CLA-JM-H32B, assembly GCF_040098065.1. Lineage (NCBI taxonomy): Bacteria > Bacillati > Actinomycetota > Coriobacteriia > Coriobacteriales > Coriobacteriaceae > Collinsella > Collinsella sp. CLA-JM-H32B. The sequence continues at coordinate 460,219 of NZ_JBBNNA010000001.1, forward strand.
GGCTCGTGATGCCCTCGATGGCGAGTGCGGAGCCGTTGGGGTTGACGGAAAGGTCCATGCTCGGCTTGCCGTCCTCGCCCACGTACTGCGTGGCGACCTGGCCGTTGGCAATCAGCTGGGCGAGTACCTCGTCGTTGGCGACAAAGCGGCCCTCGCCGTGGCTGATGGCGACGGTGTAAGGGTCGTCCAGACTGCACTGCGACAGCCACGGGGACAGGTTGGACGAGATGCGGGTGCGCACCAGGCGGCTCTGATGGCGACCGATGGTGTTGAACGTCAGCGTGGGCGCATCGGGCGTGGCGTCGACGATGTCGCCGTAGGGCACCAGGCCGAGCTTGACCAGGGCCTGGAAGCCGTTGCAGATGCCCAGCATCAGGCCGTCGCGGGCCTGGAGCAGGTCGCGGACTGCCTCGGTGACCTCGGGAGCGCGGAAGAACGCCGTGATGAACTTGGCGGAGCCGTCGGGCTCGTCGCCGCCCGAGAAGCCGCCGGGGATCATGACGATCTGGCTTGCACGGATGCGGCGGGCAAGCTCGTGGGTGCTCTCGGCGACGGCCTCGGGCGTGAGGTTGTTGATCACGAAGGTGTCGGCCTCGGCACCGGCGGCACGGAAGGCGCGGGCGCTGTCGTACTCGCAGTTGTTGCCGGGGAACACGGGGATGATCACACGCGGGCGGGCGATCTTGGCGCCGCCGTACACGTGGATGTCCTTGGCGCGGAAGTCGATGGTCTCGACCTCGGGGGTCTCGCCGGCGCTGCGGTAGGCGAAGACGCCCTCGATGCCGCCCTCCCAGGCCTCTTGGAGCTCAGCGAGCTCGATGACCTCGGAGCCGGTGTCGATGACATAGCCCTCGACGGTGGTGCCCAGGGGCTCGACGACAACGCCATCGGCGACCTCGGGCAGCTCGGCGTCCTCGGCGAGCTCAACGATAAAGCTGCCGTAGAGCGGGGTGAAGAGGCTCTCCACGTCCACATCCTCGGCAAGCTCGATACCGATCTGGTTGCCGACACACATCTTAAAGAGGCTCTCGGCGCCGCAGCCGTAGCCGGGCGTGGAGACAGCCAGGGCGTCGCCGGTAGCGGTGAGCGCCTCGACGGCGTCAAACGCGGCGAGCAGCTGCTGGGCGTCGGGGCGGTAGTCCTCGCCGTAGGTGGCGGGGGCGATTCGGACGACGCGGTGCGTCAGGCCCTTGAACTCAGGGGAGACGGCGCGCGCCGCGCGGCCCACGGCCACAGCGAAGCTGATCAGAGTCGGCGGAACGTTGAGCTCGCCGGCCTCGTCCTCAAACGAGCCGCTCATGGAATCCTTGCCACCGATGGCGCCGGCACCCAGGTCGACTTGGGCCATGAGAGCGCCCAGGACGGCTGCCGTGGGCTTGCCCCAGCGCTCGGCCTCGGTGCGCAGGCGCTCGAAGTACTCCTGGAAGGAGAGATAGGCGCGCTTGTGTTCAAAGCCGGCAGCCACGAGCTTGGCGATGGACTCGACCACGGACAAGTAGGCGCCAGCAAACTGGTCGGCTTCCATCAGGTAGGGGTTGAAGCCCCATGCCATGGCGCTTGCCGTGGTGGTCTCGCCGTCCACGGGGAACTTGGCGACCATGGCCGAGCTCGGGGTGAGCTGCGTCTTGCCGCCAAAGGGCATAAGCACGGTTGCGGCACCGATGGTGGAGTCGAAGCGCTCGGAAAGGCCCTTGTTGGAGGCAACGTTGAGGTCGGTGACAAGCGAGGTCATGCGCTCGGCAAGCGTGGTGCCGGCCCAGCTGGGCTGCCACACGCTGCGGGCGCACACGTGGGCGACCTGGTGCTTGGGCGCGCCGTTGGAGTTGAGGAACTCGCGGGATAGGTCGACGATGGCGACACCGTTCCAGGCCATGCGCATGCGCGGCTCGGCGGTAACCTCGGCGATAACGGTCGCCTCGAGGTTCTCCTCGGCGGCGTAGCCCATGAACTCCTCGACGTCACCGTCGGCGACGGCGCAGGCCATACGCTCCTGGGACTCGGAGATGGCGAGCTCGGTGCCGTCCAGGCCGTCGTACTTCTTGGTCACGGTGTCCAGGTCGACATACAGGCCGTCGGCAAGCTCACCCACGGCGACCGAGACGCCGCCGGCGCCAAAGTCGTTGCAGCGCTTGATCAGGCGGCAGGCGTCGCCGCGGCGGAAGAGGCGCTGCAGCTTGCGCTCGACCGGGGCGTTGCCCTTCTGGACCTCGGCGCCCGAGGTCTCGATGGACTCGGTGTTCTGGGTCTTGGAGGAGCCGGTGGCACCGCCGATGCCGTCACGGCCGGTGCGGCCGCCCAGCAGGATGATCTTGTCGGTGGGGGCGGGGCACTCGCGGCGCACGTGGTTTGCCGGGGTAGCGCCCACCACGGCGCCGACCTCCATGCGCTTGGCCACGTAGCCGGGGTGATAGAGCTCGTTGACCTGGCCGGTGGCAAGGCCGATCTGGTTGCCGTAGCTGGAGTAGCCGGCGGCGGCAGTGGTTACGAGCTTGCGCTGCGGCAGCTTGCCCTCGAGCGTCTCGGACACGGGGACGGTGGGGTCGCCGGCACCGGTGACACGCATGGCCTGGTACACGTAGCTGCGGCCCGAGAGCGGGTCGCGGATGGCGCCGCCCACGCAGGTGGCGGCACCGCCGAAGGGCTCGATCTCGGTCGGGTGGTTGTGGGTCTCGTTCTTAAACAGGAACAACCAGTCCTGGTCCTCGCCGTCGACATCGACCTTCACCTTGACAGTGCAGGCGTTGATCTCCTCGGACTCATCGACATCGGTCATGACGCCGGTCTTCTTAAGGTACTTGGCGCCGATGGTGCCCATGTCCATGAGGCAGACGGGCTTGGCGTCGCGACCGAGCTCGTGGCGCATCTCCATGTAGCGGTCGAAGGCCTGCTGCACCACGGCGTCGTCGATCGTCACGTCGTCCAGGACAGTGCCGAAGGTGGTGTGGCGGCAGTGGTCGGACCAGTAGGTGTCGATCACGCGGATCTCGGTGATGGTGGGGTCGCGATCCTCATCGCGGAAGTATTGCTGGCAGAAGGCGATGTCCGCCTCGTCCATGGCAAGACCGCGCTCGGAAATAAAGGCGGCAAGGCCGGCCTCATCGAGCTCGCGGAAGCCGTCGAGCACTTCGACAGGCTGGGGCTCGGGGGTCTCCATGTACAGCGTCTCGGGCAGGTCGAGCGAGGCGATGCGCGCCTCGACGGGGTTCACCACGTAGTGCTTGATGGCCTCGATGGCGGCCTCGTCCAGGGCGCCCGAGATCATATAGACCTTGGCGGAGCGTACGGCGGGGCGCTCGCCCTGGCTGATGAGCTGTACGCACTCGCTGGCGGAGTCGGCGCGCTGGTCAAACTGGCCAGGCAGGAATTCGACGGCAAAGACGGCGCCATCGCTTGCGGGGAGCTCGTCGTAGGTCACATCGACCTGGGGCTCGCTAAAGACGGTCGGCACGCAGGAGCGGAAAAGCTCCTCGTCGATGCCCTCGACGTCGTAGCGGTTGATGATCCTCAGGGCCTCGATGCCCTTGATGCCGAGAATCTCGGTCAGCTCGCCCTTGAGCTGCTGAGCCTCGACGTCGAACCTGGGTTTCTTCTCCACGTAGATACGAGAGACCATTGGTTCCTGCCTTCCTGATCGGTTGGGCGTACGGTACGGTATGCGGCAGCGGTCGGTTTGCGGGGTCTGCCCTGCGGTCGCCTTGAGCCACATGTTTGTAAACCTCACTATGATACGACAGCTCGCGGCGCGTTGAGGACGGCGAGGGTGCTACAGTGAAGCGCAAACAAGAGAAAGGCATCACATGGCATTCGTTTCACTCGCCATCATTGCACTCGTGGCCTTTGCGAGCCCCTTCATCGCCTCGGCGATTCCCGGAAAGCCCGTTCCCGAAACGGTCTTTTTGCTCGTGTTCGGCGCGGTGCTGGGACCCCATATGCTCGGCGTCATCCATGTAGATGCCGAGGTCTCGCTCGTGTCAGAGCTCGGTCTGGCATTTTTGTTCCTGCTTGCCGGCTTTGAGATCGATCCCAAGAGCATCACGGGCGTCGAGGGGCGCTACGGCTTGGCGACGTGGGTCGTCACGTTTGGTATCGCCTGGCTTGCCGTGCGCTTTACTCCGTGGTTCTCGGTCAGCCATTTCGACGGTATCGCCGTGACGCTTGCCCTCACTTCGACGGCGCTCGGCACGCTCGTGCCCATCATGCGTGAGCGCTCGCTCACCGGCACGCGCGTGGGCGACTCGATTCTCGCGTATGGCACCTGGGGTGAGCTCGGCCCCGTGCTCGCCATGTCGGTGCTGCTTTCTGCCCGAACCGGCATCCAGACGCTTGTAATCCTTGGCTTGTTTGCGGTGGTATGCGTGTTGCTGGCCGTGGTCCCAAGCCGCTCCAAGCGCGTCGGCAGCCGCTTCTTTGCGTTTGTCGAGGAACGCGCCGATACCACGTCGCAGACCTTCGTGCGCCTGACGGTGCTCATCCTGGTCACGCTCGTGGCATTCTCCGCCGTCTTTGACCTCGACATCGTGTTGGGTTCTTTTGCCGCCGGCTTTGTCCTGCGCTATATCATCCCCGAGGGCAACCATACGCTCGAGACTAAGCTCGACGGCCTGGCCTACGGCTTTTTGATCCCGGTGTTCTTTACCGTGTCGGGCGCAAAGATCGACCTGACGGCCGTGGCGTCGCGCCCGGGCTTGCTCGCGGGATTTATCGTGGCGTTGCTGATTATTCGCGCCGTGCCCATCCTCATCTCTATGGGTATTTGTCCTGCGACGCGCGATGTGTCGGCGTATGGCCGCATTACCGTGGCGCTCTACTGCACCACGGCGCTGCCGATCATCGTTGCCGTGACGAGCGTTGCCGTCAACGCGGGCGCGCTGTCGCAAGATATTGCGTCGGTCATGGTTGCCGCCGGTGCCATCACGGTGTTCTTGATGCCATTGCTCGCGCAGCTCTTCTACCGCGTGGTCGACGCCGCGCCGGTCGCCGCCGTGGCAGAGGTTGCCGAGCATCCATCCGATGCGCTCGACATCCTGCGCGCCCATCACGATTTGGCGAGCCTGCTCGCACGCGAGCACGAGCTGCTGACCTCGCATGGACATGGTCGCGTATTCGAGGGCCTGCCTACGCTCGATACGATTGCCGAGCGTCTTTCCGCCGAGGCGGCGAGCGGCCACATCGATGCCCGCATCGTGGACGCGGCGCATCTTCTTGCCGATAAGACCTATGGTGATGAGGTTGACCCGTCCGAGCTGACTCCGCGTGAGCGCCGCCGCCTGGAGCGCGCCAAGCTCGCCGTGCACGAATACCGCCGCCGCATGCTGGAGCTCTACGCGCGCGATGAAGCCCAGGACGACGATGGCAAGTAGCCAACGCCGCCGCGGAAAATGCATCCCGGAATTGTCGTCCAGAGTGGGACGTGCTTTCCGCGAGAGGCCCGTTGCGGAAAGTGCGTCCCAGAATCGGCGTCCAAAATGGGATGCAGTTTCCTCATGAGGGCTCTGGGGGAAACGGCATCCCGTTCTGAGCTAGAAAACTGGGATACGGTTTCCGTCCAAATAAAAGAAGGCGCGCTGCCTGCATCGATCGCAGGTAGCGCGCCTTTTTGCGTAGAGCTCTCTTGAAGGGCGAGGCCGAAGTCTGCGACCTTTAGGAACGGGCGGCTCCGTCGACGGGGAGCACGGCGCCCGTGACATAGGAGGACATGTCGCTCGCTAGGAAAACGAAGGCGTTGGCGACGTCCTCGGGCTCGCCCATGCGGCCGAGCGGAATGGTGGCGATGATGGGCTTGATGACCTCTTCGGGAAGGTTGGCGACCATATCGGTCTTGGTCACGCCGGGAGCGACAGCGTTGACGCGAATGCCCATGGGGGCGAGCTCGCGCGAGAGCGACTGGACCATACCGTTGACGGCGAACTTGGACGTGGGATAGCCAACGCCGGAGGGCTGACCGTACTTGGCGACCATCGAGCTCGTGGTGGTGATAGTGCCGCCGTGGCCTGCCTCGGCCATAATCTTGGCAGCGACTTGGTGGCCGTTAAAGACGGCGACGACGTTGATGTCCATGACCTTGGCGAACTCTTCGGCCGTGTACTCCAGAAGCGGCGAGCGCTGGGAGATGCCGGCGTTGTTAACGACCGTGTCCAGGCCACCCATGTCGGCGGCTGCCTCGGTAAAGGCCTCGGTTACGGCCTCGAGCGAGGTGAGGTCGCAGGTGCGGCCCCAGACCTTGGCCTCGGGATAGGCTGCGGCCAGCTTTTCAACGGCGGCGTCGGCAGTCTCCTGACGCGAGCCAAAGACCGTGACGGCGGCGCCCTCCTCGATAAAGCGACAGGCGATGGCATAGCCGATACCGCGCGTGCCTCCGGTGATGATTGCTTTCTTGCCCTCGAGCAACATGGTGCCTCCATTCTTCGGGGGGTTGGACATACGCAGCACAGCATAACGGTAGTCAAAAACGGCTCTGGTTGCACATCGGTGAAGGGCTCCCCGGTTCTCAGTGAACGGTCAAGTTGTTCAAACGTGGAGCATGCCAATGCGCCTCGAGTGCGCAAGCAAAAGGGCTCCCGTCCAAAATTGGACGGGAGCCCCGCAGGCACATATGTCGTATGTCGAAGACCGGACTAGTTGGCCATGACGTCTTCGGTCCAGGCCTCGACGTCCTCGATACGCAGGACGTTGGCGACCTCGGCCACGCAGTCGACGCTGGCAAGCTCGGCGGCGGCAGCCTGGACGTCCTTCTCGAGCGCGCGGTGCGTCAGGAGGATGACCGAGCAGGCATCGTTGACGCCCGACTTGCCATCCTCGACCTGGTTGATGAGCGAGATCGAGATGTTGTGCTTGGCGAAGATATCGACCGTCTCGGACAGGGCGCCCACGCGGTCGGCAACCTTCAGGCGCACATAGTACTTGGTCTGGAGCTCGTCCATGGGCTTAAAGGCGAGGTTGTGACCGTAGGGCTCGATCTCGGGCAGCGGTGCCACGCCGCGGCTGATCTGCTCGGACAGCGACAGGATATCGCCCACGACGGCGCTCGCGGTGGGGAAGGAGCCTGCGCCGGCACCGTAGAACATGGTCTCGCCCACAGCATCGCCCACCACGTAGACGGCGTTCATGGCGCCGTTGACCTTGGCGAGCATGTGGTCGGCAGGGATCAGCGTGGGGTGCACGCGGACGTCGACGCCGGCATCGGTGTTGCGGGCGATGCCCAACAGCTTAATGGTGTAGCCGAGCTCGCGGGCCTGGGCGATGTCCTCAGCGCCGATGGTACGGATGCCCTGCTGGTAGACGTCGTCGGTGGTCACGCGGGTGCCAAAGCCGATGGAGGCGAGGATGGCCGTCTTGCTGGCGGCATCGAAGCCGTCGACGTCGGCAGACGGGTCGGCCTCGGCGTAGCCCTTGGCCTGGGCGTCGGCAAGCACGTCGGCGTAATCGGCACCCTCAGCGTCCATGCGCGACAGGATGTAGTTGGTGGTGCCGTTGAGGATGCCGGCAATGGTCAGGATCTTGTTGCCCACCAGGTCGTGCTCGAGCGTGCTGACGATGGGGATACCGCCGCCGCAGCTGGCCTCGCACTTGATCTGCACGCCGCACTCACGCGCCTTCTCGGCGAGCGTCTCGACGTGGCGGCCGAGAAGGGCCTTGTTGGCGGAGACGACATGCTTGCCGTTCTCGAAGGCCGTGGTGAAGATCTCAGTCGCGGGGTGCTCGCCGCCGATCAGCTCGACGACGATGTCGACGGCGGGGTCGGTAACGACGTCGTGCCAGTCGCTCGTAAAGGCCTCGCGCTCAATACCGGCGGCTTCGGCCTGCTCCCAGGCAAGCGCGCAGGCGCGGGTCAGCTTAAGGTCGATGCCGTAGGCGGCCAGGTACTCATCGTGGTGGCTCTTGATCAGACGGGCCACGCCGCCGCCGACGGTTCCCAGACCGATCAGGCCGACGTTCACGGTGCGCAGGGGTTCGCTCATAGATAGCTCCTTCGTGCATCTTATGGATGGATTAACCGCTTAAAGGTTGAGTGCATTCTAGCGTGAACCGAGGGCGCGTGCTCGCCAGGCAACAGGAGTCGCACAAAACGGCACCCCCGAAACGCTGCGGAAACATTGGAAACATGCTCGCTACAAACGGAACTCCGTAACAAACTGTCAACGTTTGCGCCATAAGGTTTGCTTTACCGACCCCACCATGGGCACGAGCGCCGCTAAGTATTTGGCCGAGAAGTACGCGGATGCCAAGACCGCCCTGTTCTACAACTCCGGCGATACGTATGGCTCGGGCGTTGCCGATGCCTTTGCCGGGCAGGCCAAGGCATCCAAGCTCGACATCGTCGATACCGAGACCTTTAAGGACGATTCCGTCACGTGCTTTACCAATCAGCTCACCAAGGCTATGCGCAAGATCAAGATCGAGGGCCTGACTGGCGAGCTCACGTGGAACGACGAGGGCCAGGTCGAAAAGCCCGCTACGGCCTATGTGATTCAGGACGGCAAGTACATCTCCGCCTAAGTGCATATAACGAGACCGGTGGGGTCGTTATATTCAGGGCAAGGGCGCTTGTAACAGAACAGAAACATTACTTTCACATAATAAAGTGGCTAAATTGCATAAATCGATAGGAATACGCACAAATATGGATAAATGGACAAAACAAAAGAAAAGTTGAAATAATCGCCACTTTTCTCAACTAAAGCGTCTACTATTTTACGAACGCCGAACACGGCGAAGGATGGCCTGTCGGGTAACCGAAACCCGACGAGATTTGAGAGGAGAGCCGCATGTCGAGCCTCACCGGTAAGTCATTGAACCCTGTTATGAATCGCAGGAGCGTTATCGCGAGCGCAGCAGGTCTGGGGGCGATGTCCATTCTAGCTGGCTGCTCCTCCAACGGCGGCGACAGCGGTTCCGCGTCGGCCGACGGTTCCTTTAAGATCGGCACCATCGGACCGCTGACCGGCGCCAACGCGTCCTACGGCAAGTCCGTTACCCAGGGTGTCGAGCTTGGCTGCAAGGATTTCTCGACCAAGGATCTGCCGCTTGCCAGCAAGGCCGAAGATGACCAGGCCGATGGCGAGAAGGCCGTCAACGCCTTCAACACCCTGCTCGACTGGGGCATGCAGGCCCTCGTCGGCCCGACCACCACGGGTGCGTCGGTTGCCGTTGCCGCAGAGTGCGGTAACGACCCCAAGACGTTCATGATCACCCCGTCCGCGTCCTCCGAGGACGTCACCGACGGCAAGGATTGCGTCTTCCAGGTTTGCTTCACCGACCCCAACCAGGGTGTCAACGCTGCCAAGTTCCTGGCGCAGAAGTATGCGGACGAGAAGTTCGTGCTGTTCTATAACTCCGGCGACGCCTATTCTTCGGGCATCGCAGATTCCTTTAAGGCCCAGGCCGCTGAGTCCAAGCTCGAGATTGTCGACGAGGAGACCTTTAAGGACGACTCCGCCACGAGCTTTACCAACCAGCTGACCAAGGCCAAGCAGGCCGGCGCCACCATGATCTTTGCGCCGATCTACTACACGCCGGCGTCCGTCCTGCTCAAGAACGCCAAGGACATGGGCTACGACGTCAAGATGATGGGCTGCGACGGCATGGACGGCATCCTGGGCGTTGAGGGCTTCGATACCTCTCTTGCCGAGGGTCTGCTGCTCATGACCCCGTTCTCCGCCGACGACGAGAAGAACGCCGACTTCGTCAACGCCTACAAGGATAAGTACGGCGATACTCCCGACCAGTTTGCCGCCGACGCCTACGACGGCGTGCACGCGGTGGCCGAGGCCGTCAAGGAGGCCGGTCTTGGTGTCGACGCCGACCCGACCGAGGTCGCCGAGAAGCTGTCCAAGGCTATGCTCAAGATTACCGTTGACGGTCTGACCGGCAAGCTCACCTGGAACGATAAGGGCCAGGTCCAGAAGGAGCCCACGGCGTACGTCATCACCGACGGCAAGTACGTACAGGCCTAATAGGCCGCCTTACATAGAGCGGTTTTGATCCCAAGCAGGGGAGGTTTTGGCCTTCCCTGCTTGCTTGGTATCTAGGGACGATGTAACGTCCCTGTTTCATACATCAACTGGAAACCTATTCGAAAGGGGGATGTGGAACATGACGGTCTTTATCCAATACCTGGTCAACGGCCTGTCCATGGGCAGTGTCTACGCCATCATCGCGTTGGGCTACACCATGGTCTACGGTATTGCCAAGATGCTCAACTTCGCTCACGGCGACGTCATCATGGTCGGTGCCTATGTCTCGTTCTGCGCCACGTCGTATCTCGGCCTCCCGGGCTGGGCATCTGTAATTCTCTCTTGTGTGGTCTGTACCGTTCTCGGTGTTCTCATCGAGGGTCTGGCATACAAGCCGCTGCGTCAGGCGGGCCCGCTGGCCGTTCTGATCACGGCTATCGGCGTGTCTTACTTCCTGCAGAACGCCGCGCAGCTTCTGTGGGGCGCCACGCCCAAGAACTTCACTTCGCTCGTCACCTTCCAGGTGCCGGAGTTCTTGGCCAAATTTAACGTAAGCGCCGTCTCGCTCGTCACCATCGTCGCCTGCCTGGTTATCATGGCCGGTCTGATGTTCTTTACAGGTAAGACCAAGATGGGCAAAGCCATGCGCGCCGTGTCCGAGGACAAGGCCGCCGCTCAACTCATGGGCATCAACGTCAACCGCACTATTTCGATGACGTTTGCCATCGGCTCCGCCCTTGCCGCCATCGCCGGTGTGCTCCTGTGCTCCTACTCGCCGGTGCTGCAGCCCACGACGGGTGCCATGCCTGGCATTAAGGCCTTCGACGCCGCCGTCTTCGGTGGGATCGGCTCCATCCCCGGCGCCTTTGTCGGTGGCATTCTCATCGGCATCATCGAGGCGATGGCGCAGGCCTACATTTCCACGAGCCTTGCCAACTCCATCGTCTTTGGTGTTTTGATCATCGTCCTGCTCGTCAAGCCTGCCGGCCTCTTGGGCAAGTACGTCCCCGAGAAGGTGTAGGTGAGCGTTATGAAGTTTCTTAAAGACAAGCAGACGCGTCACGACTTTGTTACGTACGCCATGTGCCTTGTGGCGTTCGCCATCGTGTTCTTTATGCAGTCTAACCACATGATTCCGCGCATGATCGCCGGTCAGCTGGTTCCCATCACGGCCTATATCGTCATGGCCATTTCCCTCAACCTCGTCGTCGGCATCGCGGGCGACTTGTCGCTGGGCCACGCGGGCTTTATGAGCGTCGGTGCCTACACGGGCATCGTCACCGCGGTCGCCCTCGAGAGCGCCGTTCCCTCCGATCCGGTGCGCCTTATCATCAGCATCGTGGTCGGCGCCATCGCCGCTGCCATCTTGGGCTTCTTGATCGGTATCCCGGTCCTGCGCCTGAGCGGCGACTATCTGGCCATCGTGACCCTGGCTTTTGGCGAGATCATCAAAGAGATTGTCACCTGCCTCATTGTGGGCGTCGACTCCCGCGGCCTGCACGTGATCTTTAACATCACGGGCAACTCCACGATTAACGACCTGCACCTGCTCGAGGACGGCACCGCCATCATCAAGGGCGCGCAGGGCGCTTCGGGCGTGTCGACCTATTCGACCTTCCTAGCCGGTGCCATCCTGGTCATGGTTGCGCTCGTGATTGTACTCAACCTGGTTCGCAGCCGTACCGGCCGTGCCATTATGGCCGTGCGCGACAACAAGATCGCTGCCGAGTCCGTGGGCATTTCCGTCACCCAGTACCGCATGATTGCCTTCGTGGTTTCCGCCGCCCTCGCCGGTGCTGCCGGAGCCCTCTTCGGTGGTAACTTCTCGCAGCTCTCCGCCACCAAGTTCGACTTCAACACGTCCATCCTTATCCTGGTGTTCGTGGTCCTGGGCGGTCTGGGCAATATGCGCGGTTCCGTCATCGCTGCAGCGCTGCTTACCGTGCTGCCCGAGCTGCTCCGTCAGTTCTCGGACTACCGCATGCTCATCTACGCCATCGTGCTGATCCTGGTCATGATCTTTACCAACAACCCGCAGCTCAAGGCGTTTTTCGCACGCATTAAGGATCGCTTTGCTTCCAAGAAGGAGGTGGCAGCCGATGCCCAGTAAATTTGAGTTCAACAAGGGCAAGATGGTCCCGTATCCTTCTGGCGCCATCGTTCCCGACCGCGACCTGGGCGAGCGCCCGGCACTCGAGTGCATCCACCTGGGCATTGAGTTCGGTGGTCTTAAGGCAGTCGACGACTTTAGCCTGACTATCGGCAAGACCGAGATCGCCGGCCTGATCGGCCCCAACGGTGCCGGTAAGACCACGGTCTTCAACCTGCTCACCAAGGTGTATCAGCCCACGCACGGCACCATCCTGCTCGACGGCGAGGACACCTCGGGCAAGTCGGTCTATCAGGTCAACCGTATGGGCATCGCCCGTACCTTCCAAAACATTCGCCTGTTCAACACCATGACGGTGGAGGATAACGTCAAGGTCGGCCTGCACAATCAGGAGCGCTACTCCGGCTTTGAGGGCGTGCTGCGCCTGCCGACGTATTGGAAGCACGAGAAGGCCGCCCACGAGCGTGCCATGGAGCTGCTGTCCATCTTTGATATGGAGCATCTGGCAAACGAGCAGGCCGGATCGCTGCCTTACGGCGCCCAGCGTCGTCTGGAGATCGTCCGCGCGCTTGCTACCAACCCCAAGCTGCTGCTGCTCGACGAGCCTGCCGCCGGCATGAACCCGTCCGAGACCGCGGAGCTCATGGAGAACATCCTCAAGATTCGCGACACCTTCGGCATCGCCATCATGCTTATCGAGCACGATATGTCGCTCGTTATGAATATCTGCGAGGGCATCTGCGTGCTCAACTTTGGTAAGGTCATCGCCAAGGGCACGGCAGAGGAGATCCAGAACAACGACGCCGTTATCGAGGCGTATCTGGGCAAGCAGGATAAGGGGGAGAACTAAATGGCAGAGCCGATGCTTTCCGTCTACAACATCAACGTCTGGTACGGCGCTATCCACGCCATCAAGGACATCTCCTTTAACGTCAACGAGGGCGAGATCGTGGCCCTGATCGGCGCCAACGGCGCCGGTAAGTCCACGACGCTTAAGACTGTCTCGGGCTTGCTGCGTTCCAAGACCGGTTCCATCAAGTTTATGGGCGAGGACATTACCCATACGCCTGCCGACAAGCTGGTGGGCAAGGGCCTGGCTCAGGTCCCTGAGGGCCGTCGCGCCTTTTTGCAAATGACGGTCGAGGAGAACCTGGAGATGGGCGCCTATACACAGCCCAAGTCCACGGTGGCTCCGGGCCTGGAGCGCGTCTACGAGCAGTTCCCGCGCCTGAAGGAGCGCCGTCGCCAGGTCGCCGGCACCCTTTCGGGCGGCGAGCAGCAGATGCTCGTTATGGGCCGCGCCCTTATGAGCAACCCCAAGCTGCTCATGCTCGACGAGCCTTCCATGGGCCTGGCGCCGATTCTGATTGAGCAGATCTTCCAAATTGTCGAGGATCTGCACAAGGCCGGTACCACGGTGCTTCTGGTCGAGCAAAACGCACAGATGGCTCTTTCCATCGCCACACGCGGTTACGTGCTCGAGACCGGCAAAATCACCATGACCGGCACGGGCCAAGAGCTGCTGCACGACGACAACGTGCGTAAGGCATATCTCGGAGGCTAACCCATCCAACAAAAGGGGCGCTGACCAACCCGGTCAGCGCCCCTTTTTAAGTTGCGGTGAAATAGGGACTAATTGGGGGTTCCAGACGCCAAAACAGTCCCTATTCCACCGCAACTTCATTGGGGCGTGCGACGATGACCGTCCCAAATTAGCACCCCTGCACCAAGCCAAGGCCCCGTTCCGGAATGTGCCGGAACGGGGCCTTGGCGGTTGGGGTCTACTGGGTTTTGTTCGCTAGTCTACCTTTTGTCCGCATGTGGGGCAGAACTGGGCTTCGGGTACGAGCGGGGTCCCGCAGTGACGGCAGAAGCGGGCAGGCTCGCTTGGAGCTGCCGGCATTGTCGGTGCCGCGGGTGCCACGGCGTTCTGCTGGGCGTGCTTCTGACGACGACGCTGCTTACGCTGAGGTTTAGGCGCTGCGGCTACTGCACCGTTCGCGGCCTTCGCGCGCTTCTTGCGGATGCAAAGAATAACGATCGCGCCACCGATGATGAGGACGATCGCCACGCCACCGCCAATAACAAACGGCAGGTGAGTCTGGACAAAGTAGAGAATATCCTCAGGCAGCGAATGGGGAATATTGGACTTGTAGATGTTTACGTGAAGCGTTGATGAGTCTTCATCGTAATAATCAGTCCAAATCTCGCGATCGCCATTCATGAAAGTAGGGCCGCACCAATGAGAATCAAACTCGCTCTTGGCCCCGGTTTTTGCATCGACTAGGCATGCCGAAGACTTGTCATCGTCTGAGTACGTCCCAAGCATGATTCCGCCATCATGCGAGATGTCGCTGAGATATCCTTCGCCAAAGGGATAAGCAATTGAGCTGATGATCTTGTCACTTTTCAGGTCATAAACACTAAGATTCGCATCTTTTTCATTCAGGTAGTAATCGCCGTCATCTTCTTCAAAAAGATCGTTCGATCCCTTCTTTGTATAGAGGACATAAAGCTCTGCCGACGGGCATGAATAAGGCCATTCAGGAGCGTGGTCATCATCGTTGAAAACAACGCTCATATTTCCATCACGGTCTGCTTTTATTAATGCGGTGTCGCTCTGAAGATAAATATCGTCCGAGTTAGAGCTGGTGACGATATGGTCGATGTCCGAAGACCTATCATCTTTTTTCACGTTAACCGTTTTCAATTCCGTTGACCCTGTATCGCAATTGAAAACCCTAAGAGAAACAACGCCTTTCTCAGCATCGTATGGCAAGAAATAGAGACGGCTCATATCGTCTGAGTAGTAGCAATAAGAGTCATCTTTATCAGATTGATATGTTTGAATTAACTTGTCAGACTTAAGGTCATAGATCTCGATTTTTTTAAGCTCAGATTCATGGTCATAGTGCTCGACGGCTGCTCTATTTCCATCGTAAGAGATGGTTTCATCGGTGTAGGCATATTTGGCCGAAATGATGGGATGGACTGTTTGACTTTGGTTGTCTGGCGAGAATACGACCAAATTATTGCCGTCTTGCCAGTAGAGCTGATTGCTGGATGTGGGGCATGCTGATCCAAGGCTTTTGTCCGGGATGGCAACTGGGCTTGCACTGCCGTCTTTAAAATTGATGAGGGTTATGCTCTTTAAGTTGTAACCGTCATCCTCATCGTAATCGTAATCGTAATCGTATAAATAGCCGAACTTTGAATCGTCGCTTGTGCTGACATACGAGTTATCGCTGCTGACCTTAAAGCTATACGACTTCTCAAGTTCAGGCGTCGGTACGGTGTCGCCGGCTAATGCTGCGGGAGGGGCTGCGAGCGGAGACAGGGCCGCGATCAGGCCGATGGCGACCGCTGCGATCCTTCCGCTCTTTTGGATGCTCTTAAACATGGCAATCCTTTCCTCTAAATACGAATGCGATACTGCCATGGTTAATCGGGATTCCGAAATCTTGTTGCGCAACATTCACCATCGGCAACATTTTTCGGCCAGCTGTGCCGTCCCCAAGAGATCATTCTGGGTTGCGGTGAAATAGGGACTAAATGAAGGCTCTAGACGCCAAAACAGTCCCTATTCCACCGCAACTTCATGGGGATGTGTGACAATGCCCGTCGGAAAACATCTGCTGTCATTGGGGGCCTATCTATGCTGTACGAGTTTTGTGCCGAGAACTTTGAGCGAGTGCCGGCGGCCATCGAGGCCAGTGCGGGGCGCATTGAGCTGTGTGACAACCTCGCCGTCGGTGGCACCACGCCTTCCGCCGGCGTTATCAGCGCTACAGTCAACTACGCTCACGAGCATGACGCGCGAGTGATGTGCATGATTCGTCCGCGTGGTGGCGACTTTCATTACAACCAGGACGAGCTGCGCATGATGGAGATGGACCTGGGCCTTGCCGTGAGCGCCGGCGTCGATGGCCTGGTCTTTGGCTGCTGCAAGCCCTGTGCCGGCGGCTGGGCGCTCGACGAGCTCACCCTCGGCGCCCTCGTTATGGCTACGGGCTGCGCGACCGAGGAGTGCAAGCGCGAGTCCCTTGACATCACCTTCCACATGGCATTTGACCAGCTCTCGCCCGAGGCTCAGCTCGATGCGATTGATACACTTGCCGACTGCGGCGTTACGCGCATCCTCACGCATGGCGGTGCGGCCGGTACGCCGATCGAGGATAATTTCAATCACCTGGCTCGTTTAATCGAGTATGCGGGCGATCGCTTGACCATCCTTCCCGGGGGCGGCATTACCACGGCAAATCGCGACGCGGTCGCGGCGGCGCTAGGCGTCTCCGAGCTCCATGGCACCAAGATCGTGCCGCTGGAGGTATAACCCGTGGCGCTGGTATTTGACGTTCAGCAGGCGAGCGGTAAGCCCGACGACAACCGTCGTCCTGGCACCGCGTGCCCCTTTTGTGACACGGAGGGGCTCGCCAACATCATCCAGCGCGATGGTGACTGCATCTGGCTCGAGAATAAGTTCAAGACCTTGCGAGCCACCCGTCAGACCGTATTGATCGAGTCGGCCAATCACGACGCCGACCTGGTGACCTATGCGCCGGATGAGCTGCATCATGTGATGCGGTTTGCCCTGGGCTGCTGGCAGCAGATGATCGATTCCCAACAGTACCGCAGTGTGCTCATGTACAAGAACAAAGGCCCGCTTTCGGGCGGCAGCCTCGTCCATCCACACATGCAGATTGTGGGCTTGGAACAGGAGGACGGCTATGCTGCGCTGGCTTCCGCCAATTTCGAAGGCATCAATGTCTGGCAGCAGGGGAGAATCTCGGTCAGCATCTCAACCGAGCCGATCATGGGATTCTTTGAGGTCAACGTTTCAGCCCCGCAGGGAATCGCCGCCAGCGATGACGCGCGAGACCAAGCCGAAGCGGACCTGTTTGTCGATGCGATTCAGGTGGCCCTGCGCTATATCCTGCACGAGCATCACGGCGGTCGCGCGGAGTCGTACAACTTGTTCTTCTACCACATGGACGGCCGGACCATTGCCAAGGCGCTGCCACGTTGGGTGGTATCGCCCTACTTTGTGGGCTATCGCCTGGCCCAGGTCAATGCCGAGACAACGCTCGATATCGATGCTGAGCGCCTGCGCGCGCATCTGGAAACGCTCGTGTAGAAAGGCGAGCGCCTGCGAAAAGTGTGCTGCCTAGCGTGCCATCGCGTCGCGGCCGGCCTTGACCCGCTTGCGCTGTTTGGCGCGCTCCTCGCCGGTCAGACGCTCAAAGAGATGCCCGATAATCGAGGCCAGCACCTGCTGAAACAGCGTTCCGCACATGACGGGAAACACGACTTCGCCCGGAAAGTACTGCGTGGCGATGACGGCGCCCGAAGAGATGTTACGCATGCCGCAGGTAAAGCACATGGTAGTCGTCTCGCCATACGGCAGATGCAGCGCATGGGCGACCAGAAAACCGACGACAAAGCCGCTGATGGCGAAGATCAAAATAAAGAGGGCGACTTCCAGGCGCACCGTGTTCATGTGCAGCACGTAGTCGCTCATGGCGGTGGAGTTGGACGCGATGACGCCCATCATCATGAACTTGCAGGCGGGCGAAAGCGCGGGGGAGAGTTTCTCATGACCCCATCCGCGCGTGAGTTCGTTAATGACGATACCGAGCACGGCGGGTATGGCGATCATAAAGGCCATGTCTTGCATCATGCTCGGCACGTCGATCGAGACGGTGGCGCCCAGCAGGAGCTTGAGCGTAAGAGGAATCGTCACAGGCGAGATAACCGAGGACGTCAGGATAATGGTAAGCGCGAGCGGGCCGTTGCCGCCGAACATGCTAATCCACATAAAGGCAGTGACCGCCACGGGTACGCTGTACTCGAGCACGATGCCGCAGACAAGGTTGGGGTTGGAACCAAAGAACAGTGAGCCCATGGCATACGCCGCGATGGGGATGAGCACAGCCGAGACAATTAACGCCAAAATCAAATGCAGGGGACGGCGGAACACCTCAGCCACCTGGTGAAAGGTGTTGCTGAGCGCACCTTGGAATGTCATAAAGGCGAAGAGGACGGGAACGATGGGCTTGAGAACGCCGATCTGCTGGGGAAAGAGCACGCCGAGCGCCACGCAAATCGGAACGATGATCTGCATGTGCCCCGCGAGAAACTTGCCCAGTCCAACCCATTGCTTCATATGCGCTTGCGACTCCCTTTGCTCGTGAATCCGTTTTGAATGGATATGCTAGACGCTCGCATGCGTCCGTGCGCCAGAAACGCTCGATTATTTCGAGGCTATTACCGGCATCGTTTACCGAAACCGCGGCGTGCTGCGGCGATTTGCGTCCGCGCTGCACGGTATAATAAATCCGTTCAACAGATCTGCCTGCCGAAGCGGGCATACACAGAGGACTCATCGCTATGAACCGTGAGAGGTATCGCGGCGACCTGCCCCTATCGGGGGTGGGCGCCTATGTCATCGCTTAAGACTACGCATCGCTGGGCGGTCGCTCAGCAAAACCCCGAGCTCGAAAAGGAGCTTTCGGCTGGCCTGGGCATACCCGGGCTGGTGGCGCGCATTATGGTTGCGCACGGCATTACATCCATCGAGGAAGGCCAGCTGTTTTTGACGCCTTCGCTCGATCGCGACTGGGCCGACCCACTCATTATCCCGGGCATGTCGGTCGTTGCCGACCGCGTCGAGCGTGCCGTTCGCAACCACGAACGCATCGCGGTCTTTGGCGATTTTGACGTTGACGGTATTACGTCGACCTGCCTGTTGACCGAGGCGCTGCGCACGTTTGGCGCCGATGTCACGCCGTTTATTCCGCATCGCTTTGACGAGGGCTACGGTCTTTCGCGCGCGGCGCTCGACCGCGTTAACGAGCTCGCTCACCCCCAGCTGATCGTGACCGTCGATAACGGCATTGCCGCCAAGGAAGAGGTTTCCTATCTGGAGAGCCTGGGGATCGATTTGGTGGTCACGGACCATCACGAGCCCTCCGACCAGGTGCCGCAGGGCGTGCCCCTGACCGACCCTAAGCTCGAGGACGAGGGTCCTTCGCGTGAGCTTGCCGGTGCCGGCGTGGCACTCAAGCTGGTGCAGGTCCTGGGCGAGCGTTTGGGCAAACCGTCGTATTGGCGTTCGCTGATCGAGGTTGCGGCGCTGGGCACCGTGTCCGACATGATGCCGCTGACGCCCGAGAACCGCGCACTGGTCGCCGAGGGCATCCAGCAGATGCGCGTGACGGCCCGTCCCGGCTATATCGCGCTTGCCGCACTTGCCAAGGCCGACCTTTCTACCATTACGGCCGATGGCCTGTCGTTTTCGCTCATTCCCCGCTTAAACGCTGCCGGCCGCATGGCCGATCCCAAGCTGGCACTCGACCTGCTGCTTGCCCGCGATCCTATCGAGGCAAGCGCTCTGGCGGCCGAGCTCGAGGAGATCAACCGTCAGCGCCGCGAGATCGAGGCCGAGCTCACACGCGATGCCATGGCAAAGGTCGAGGAGACCTATGATGGCGGTCGTGCAATCGTCGTGGGTGGCGAGGGCTGGCACGAGGGCGTCAAGGGCATCGTAGCGAGCCGCCTGACCAACCGTTATCACGTGCCGGCGCTGCTGTTCTCGATCGAAGACGGTATCGCTCGCGGTTCGGGTCGCTCGGTGGGCAAGGTCAACCTGTTCGACGCCGTCGAGCGTTGCTCCGATCTGCTGATTCGTCGCGGCGGGCATGCGGGTGCGGTGGGCGTGACCATCGAGGCGTCCAAGCTCGACGAGTTCCGTCGTCGCCTTTCCGCCGTGCTGTCCGAGCTTCCCGCCGAGGACTTTGAGGACACCGATGAGGTTGCTGCCACCGTCGACCTCTCCGAGCTGAATATTGAGACCATCGAGCAGATCTCCCGTCTTGAGCCGTTTGGCCAGGGCAACAAGGTGCCGCTGTTGGCGGCCGAGGGCGTGACAATGTGCGATCGCGCCGTGGTGGGCAAAACCGGCGAGCACATGCGCTTCGTGGCGACCGATGGCGCCGCGAGTGTGCCGGCCATTATGTTCCGCGTGCCGCAGATCGATAAGCTCATCAATTGCGATAGCGCCGTCGACTTGGTGTTCGAGGCCGTGGCCGAGCATTGGCAAGGTCGCGTAAAGCCAAAGCTCATGATCAAGGATGTCTTGGTCCGCGATACCACGGCGCCCAGCGTTGACGACCCGGCATGCGAGCTTCGCCGCGGCGTGGAGCCTGCGGACGCCGGTCTTCGTCTGGAGTCCCGCAAGCGCCAAACGCTCGCCCAGCTCTCCTATACCGAGCTGACGCGCTCGCTTATCCATAGCTTTATCGGTTCGAACCGGCCGCACCGCGCGCAGGTCGAGGCACTCGATGCCCTGGCCGATCACCAAAGTGTTCTGGCCGTCATGGGAACGGGGCGCGGCAAGTCTCTTATCTTCCATGTGCATGCCGCGCGCGAGGCGGTTCTTCGCGGGCGTGCGAGCATCTTTGTCTATCCGCTGCGCGCGCTCGTTGCCGACCAGGCCTATCACCTCTCGTCGACGATGGCCGCGCTCGGCATTGGCGTAGGCGTGCTGACCGGCGAGACCGTGGAGGCGGCGCGCGATGACGTGTTTGCCGGCTTGGCTTCGGGCCGCACCGGCATCGTGCTCACGACGCCCGAGTTCCTGTCCATTCACCGCGACCGCTTTGCGCGTTCGGGGCGCATCGGTTTTGTCGTTATCGATGAGGCGCATCATGCCGGTCTTGCCAAGGGCGGCGACCGCAGCGCCTATCTCGACATGCCCGATATCCTCAAGGCCCTGGGCGATCCGGTCGTTCTGGCCGCGACTGCCACCGCAACGGCTCCGGTTGTGGCCGAGCTCGCCCGCGTGCTACCGATTACCCGCACGGTGGTCGACGAGACGGTGCGCGAGAACTTGCAGCTCGAGGATGACCGAGACCTTGCAAGCCGCGAGAACCGCCTGGTGTCAATCGTGGCGACGGGGGAGAAGACCGTCATCTACGTCAACTCGCGCGACCAGTCCGTGGCGCTTGCTAAGACGCTGCGCAAGCGGGTACCCGATTGCGCGACTCGCATCGCGTTCTATAACGCGGGGCTTGCGCGCTCCGATCGTCGCCGTGTCGAGGAAGCGTTTCGTGATGGAAGCCTCAGCTGCATCGTTTCGACCTCGGCCTTCGGTGAGGGCGTGAACCTGCCCGATATCCGTCATGTCGTGCTCTACCACATGCCGTTTGGCAGCATTGAGTTCAACCAGATGAGCGGACGCGCCGGTCGCGATGGACAACCCGCCGTGATTCACCTGCTCTATTCGTCGCGTGACGCCCGCATTAACGAGCGCCTGCTCGACTGCTACGCGCCCGAGCGCGACGAGCTCGTCACACTCTATCGAGCGTTGCAGACTATGTGGCGCTCCAACCGCGGCAAGACCGGAGACGATTCGTTTAGTGCGAGCGATATCGACATCGCGCAGATGTGTCTTGCTATCGATGCTCGCACGCCGGTCGACGAGCGCTCGGTGGAAAGCGGCCTGGGGATCTTCGAAGAGCTTGGTTTCTGTCGCGTTTCGGGGTTTGACGACACCCGTCGCATCGCGATGGCCGAAAACCCCGGCCGTGTGCAATTGAGCAGGTCAATCCGCTATTTGGAGGGTCTGCGCTCGCGCATGGAGTTCTCGGCTTTCCGGAGCTGGGCGCTCGATTCGTGCGCTTCTGATATGCTAGCCAAAGTTAACCGCCCGATCGTACCGCGGGCCTAGGGGAAGGGGACCTCGATGGATGCCGCAGCCCGTACCGCCCATGATTCCACCCTCCAACCGTTCTCGGAGATGGAGCACTATAAGCATGCCGATGAGCTGCCGCCCGAGATTATGGCGGACAGCTACGACAAGCTGGAGCGCCTGTGCCTCAAATATATGAATGAGGACGACTTCTCTAAGGTGGAGCAGGCCTATTGCTTTGCTGCCGAGAAGCACTGCAACCAAAAGCGGCGCTCGGGTGAGATGTACATCAACCATCCCGTCGAGGTGGCTATCATTCTGGCCGACCTCAAGATGGACTGCGATGTGGTGTGCGCCGCGCTGCTGCACGATACCGTCGAGGATACCGAGACCTCGCTCGCCGATGTTTCCGGTCTGTTTGGCGATACGGTGGCCGAGCTTGTCGATGGCGTGACCAAGCTCACCAACATCGAAGTCGATAGCATGGACGAGAAGCAGGCGCTTACGCTGCGCAAGATGTTCCTCGCCATGTCCAAGGACATCCGCGTCATTATCGTTAAGCTTGCCGACCGTCTGCACAACATGCGCACCCTTGCAGCTCTGCGCGAGGACCGTCGCCTGTTTAAGGCCCGCGAGACCATGGACGTGTATGCGCCCCTGGCCGACCGTCTGGGCATGAGCTCTATTAAGTGGGAGCTCGAGGACCTGTCCTTCTTCTACCTGGAGCCCGATGCCTACCAGCGCATTGCGCGCATGGTGGCTGAGTCGCGCGAGGTTCGCGAGCGCTATCTGGCCGAGACCATCAAGACGCTCACCGACGAGCTCAACCGCATTGGCCTGGAGGGCTTCCAGATTAATGGCCGCTCCAAGCACTATTGGTCCATCTACCAAAAGATGAAGCGCAAGGGCAAGGAATTCTCCGAGATCTACGACCTGGTGGCGCTGCGCGTCATCACCCATTCGGTGCGCGATTGCTACTCCACGCTCGGCGCGGTGCATACGCTGTGGCACCCCATGCCCGGTCGCTTTAAAGACTATATCGCCATGCCCAAGGTCAATAACTACCAGTCGCTCCACACGACGGTTATCGGTCCCACGGCTCGTCCGCTCGAGATTCAGATTCGAACCTATGAGATGCATGAGCAGGCCGAGTACGGCATTGCCGCCCACTGGCTCTATAAGAAATCGGGCGGATCGTCTGCGTCTAAGACCAATGATGCCCAGCGTCTGGACGACCAGATTAACTGGCTCAAACATTCGCTCGATTGGGCGGCGTCTGACGAGATCACCGACGCTAAGGAATACCTGCACTCGCTGAAGGTCGACTTGTTTGACCAGGAGATTTTTGTCTTTACGCCCAAGGGCGAGGTCATGGCGCTTCGTGCCGGCTCCACGCCGCTCGACTTTGCCTATGCCGTTCACACCGAGGTGGGCAACCACTGCGTCGGCGCCAAGATCAACGGTGCGGTGGCCCCGCTCACGCACGAGATCAAGACGGGCGACCGCGTTGAAATCCTGACCAACAAGAGTTCCAAGCCGTCGCGTGATTGGCTCAAGATCGTTAAGACACCTTCCGCCAAGTCAAAGATTCGCCGTTATTTCGCCGCCGCGACCAAAGACGATGACGCTGCTGCCGGCCGCGATATACTGGCCAAGGACCTGCGCAAGCGCGGGTATGGCATCTCTACGCCGCGATCCACGCGTGCGCTCAACGCCGTGGCGGAGCAGTTTAACTACAAGCAGCTCGAGGACCTGTTTGCCGCCGTCGGCGCCGGCAAGGTTGCCCCGCGCGCTGTGGGTAACAAGGTCGAGCAAATCTTGGACCCCAAACCCGAGGAACAGCTCACCAAAGCCGAGGCTATCGCCGAGGTCGTGAAACAGCCGGCCCGAGGCTCCAACCGCAAGCCGCAAAAGCGTGGCAAGAGCGCCAGCAACGGCATTATCGTCAAGGGCGAGAGCAACAGCGGCCTGCTGGTCCGTCTGGCGCATTGCTGCAATCCGGTGACGGGCGACGATATCGTCGGCTTCATCACGCGCGGTCGTGGCGTTTCGGTGCATCGCGCCAACTGCCCCAACGTCAAGGGTCTTATGGAGCATCCCGAGCGCATGATCGAAGTGGAGTGGGACGGCGCAGCCGACACCCTCTTCCAGGTCGAGATCGTGGTCGAGTGCCTGGACCGCATGGGCCTGCTCAAGGATGTCACCATTGCCATTGGCGATGCGGGCGGCAATATCCTTTCTGCCGCCACGTCGACCAACCGCGAGGGTATTGCAACCCTGCGCTTTATGGTCGAGATCTCGGATGCGAGTGGTCTGGATCCGCTGCTGGCCTCTATCAGCAGCGTTGACTCGGTCTACGACGCACGCCGCCTGATGCCCGGCGAGGGTGGAGCCCAGCTTAAGCGCCGCGTTTAGTCGCGACGAACGCGCCACATTATCAATATTCGCTACACTCGAGGCATCGTTTGATGCCTCGAGTTCTATAGAGAGGAGAGGGACATGAGTGCTGTGTCCTTGGATGTAACTCCCAAGGGATCGGTCGAGATTGAGACGCTCGTAAACGGTCCCATTCAGACCAATAGCTATGCTTTTATTTCGGGCAATGAGTGCGTGATTATCGACCCTGCGTGGGAAGGCGAGCGCCTGGTGGAGCATATTCGAGCCGAACATCCCGGCGTACGCGTGCTTGGCGCCGTATGCACTCATGGCCATGCCGATCATGTTGGTGGTGTTGCCGGCGTGCGAACCGCCGTTGGCGAGGGCTGCCAGTATGAGCTGTGTGCTAAGGATGCGGCGGTGCCGCATGCGAATATCGAGGAACAGCGAGCTATGTGGGGCATTGAGACGCCCGACCCCGGGGAGCCGACGTGCCTGCTCGCCGAGGGCGATGCTATCGAGGTGGGCGATATCTGCCTGCAGGTGATCGAGACACCAGGGCATACGCCGGGCGGGATCGTCTTGTTCGCCGCCACCGAGCAGGGAAGCATCGCCTTTGTTGGCGACACCCTGTTCCCGGGCAGCCACGGCCGCACCGATCTTGCCGGTGGCGACGAGGCGGCGATTCTGCGCTCGCTCTCCAAGCTCGCCCGGCTTCTTCCACCCGATACCGTTTGCTTAACCGGCCATGGTGATTCGACCACCATGGCACGCGAGCTCATGCAGAACCCTTTCATGCAGGTGTAGCTTTATAGTCAGCTTCTAAAGCACGAGAAGCGTCCAAACGTCAAGCTATTTTTCCCCAACGGGTCGATTCCGTAGGGCAAACGGTCAAAAAAAGTCTGTTTGGACGATATTCGTGAACAAACGAACGTTTATGCTCGGGTGCGCCGTGGTAAAATCTCAGGCGTTATCGGAGCAACCTTACAGGAGGTTTCTTTTATGCTCGTCAACGCAGCAGACATGCTCAAGAAGGCCGAGGCCGGCAAGTACGCTCTCGGTGCCTTCAACACCAACAACCTCGAGTGGACCCTGGCTATTCTCCAGGCCGCCGAGGAGGCCAAGTCTCCGCTGATCCTTCAGTGCACCGCTGGTGCCGCTAAGTGGATGGGCGGTTTCAAGGTCTGCGCCGACATGGTCAAGGCTGCCGTCGAGGCCACGGGCGTTACCGTTCCCGTCGCCCTTCACCTCGATCACGGTTCTTACGAGGACTGCTTCAAGTGCATCGAGGCCGGCTTCACGTCCATCATGTATGACGGCTCTCACGAGGAGACCTTCCAGCTTAACCTCGACCGCACCAAGGAGCTCGTTGAGCTTGCCCACTCCAAGGGCATGTCCATTGAGGCCGAGGTCGGCGGCATCGGCGGCACCGAGGACGGCGTGACCTCCAACGGCGAGCTCGCTGACCCCGCTGAGTGCAAGCAGATTGCTGACCTGGGCGTCGACTTCCTCGCCTGCGGCATCGGCAACATCCACGGCGTGTATCCCGCCGACTGGGCTGGCCTTTCCTTCGAGCGTCTGGGCGAGATTAAGGCTCAGACCGGCGACCTGCCCCTCGTTCTGCACGGTGGTACCGGCATCCCCGAGGATCAGATCAAGAAGGCCATCTCCCTGGGCATCTCCAAGATCAACGTCAACACCGACCTGCAGCTCGTCTTCGCCAAGGGCGTCCGCGAGTACATCGAGGCTGGCAAGGATCAGCAGGGCAAGGGCTTTGACCCCCGCAAGCTCCTCAAGCCTGGTCGCGACAACATCGTTGCCCGCACCAAGGAGCTCATGGAGGAGTTTGGCTCCGTCAACAAGGCGTAAGCGTCGCTAAACTTCCCGCCGGAAGCCCCGTCCCCCTACACTGTTTCCTTTGCGCTCACCTGGCTTTGCCAGAAGTCGCGCCAAGGAAACAGTTCCGGGGACGGGGCTTCCTTTGTTTAACGCCGCAGGGTTACAAGTCTGAATTCATTTTTATAGGTACCGTTTATCGGCGTTGAGAGCTCCTTTGTTGGGGGCTTTCTTTTTTATCTCGGTACAATGGGGGTTGTCTATCGTTCGACGCGGGAGTGGTTATGGCTGTTGTTGATGTTTTGCCTTCGGATGGGAAGGTTATTGACGAAGGTCCTGTTGGTTGCTCTGTTGATGTTTGCTGTGATGACTTTCGTCATCTCGATATTGGACTGCCGCCTGAGATTCTTCGTCTTAAGGATGCCGGGTATTTGACGCAGGCTGTTGCTGCCTGCGATCGCCTTCTGGAGCAGAGTCCTGAGCCTTCGCTGGCTGCTTGTATTCGTGCCGAGCGGTATCGCATGCTCGAGACGCCGCTTCATTTTTCGGTGTCGCGCGATCAGGCTATTGCGATGATTCGCGAGGAGTGGCCAAAGTTTACCGAAGAGCAGTTTGATGACCTGATTAATCGTAAGCGTATTGACTGGCGCTTTATCGATGGCGAGCTGTTCGTTCTCGACAACTTCCTCGATTCGCTTCGCGTGTACCCTAAGGAGGTTCCGGGCCTGCGTCCCGATTCTACGGACGGCATTGCGCTGCGTAACCAGATGCTCAGGGAGATGGAGTCGCAAAACGGGTTGACTCGTGTCATCACGCTTAAGGCATCCGTGTCTGTCCCCGGGGCTCTGGAGGGAGAGGCCGTTCGCGCGTGGCTTCCCGTTGCCGCCGCCTGTCGTCAACAGTCTCAAATCGAGGTTCTCGATATGACGTCGGAGGGTACCGTTGCCTCTGAAAACGTTTCGGCTCGTACTGCCTCTTGGATATCTTCGACTGAACATTCATTCTCGGTGACCTATCGCTATCACATCGATGCTGCCTATTGCGATATCTATGGTGGCGCGCTCCCATCGCATGCGTGCATGGACACGCCGCTGCCCGAGGACACTTCCGAGGACCGTCCGCATATTGCGTTTACGCCGTATCTGCGACAGTTGACGGAGCGTGTCATTGACGGGCTCGAGGATCCGCTCGATCGCGCTCGTGCAATCTATGATTACCTGACACAGCATATCGACTATCGCTATCAGCCACCGTACCTGCTTTTGGAATCTATTGCCGACGACTGTGCACACTCGCTCCGCGGCGATTGCGGCGTTATGGCGCTCACGTTTATCACCATGTGCCGCATTGCGGGCGTTCCTGCCCGTTGGCAGAGCGGCCTGTATGTTGCTCCCGATTCGGTGGGGCCGCACGATTGGGCTGAGTTCTATACGCCACAGACCGGTTGGCTTAACGCCGACGTATCGTTTGGTTCCTCGGCACGCAGGATGGGGGAGGAATGGCGTCGTCGTCACTACTTTGGCAATCTCGACCCGTGGCGTATGGTGGCCAACAACCGATTCCAGGCTGAATTTGTGCCTGCTTTCGATGGTATGCGCGAGGATCCCTATGACAACCAGATGGGCGAGGCCTCGGTTGACGGACGTGGATGTCGTAAGCGGGAGATGTTGCGCAAGGTTGAGCTTATCGAAATGCTCGAAGTTCCATTTTCGGACTAATCAACAGAAAGCTGTGATAAACTAACTCACGCATTACGTGCCCGAGTGGCGGAATTGGCAGACGCAGTGGACTCAAAATCCACCGTTGGCAACAACGTGCGAGTTCGAGTCTCGCCTCGGGCACCATACATGCAAGTGAGCGTTCAAGGGGGTCAAGACCCCCTTTTTCGTGCCGAACTCGCGTGAGCGCGCGGAGCGTTAAGCAAACAGGCCCGTGGCCTGTTTGTAGCGGAGCGTGGCGAGGGCGCCATGCGCCCGAAGCCCGGGGCTTCGCGAAGCGAAGGCCCTTCGAGTCTCGCCTCGGGCACCATACATGCACCTGCGCTTCAAGGGGGTCAAGGCCCCCTTTTTCGTGTACGTAATGTGATAACGCGCGGCACGTGTTATTATTCGCAAGGCGTTGTTCCCGCAATGCCCTAAAGAGGAACCCGAGGGTTCCCACCTTTTGGCGCCAATGAGCAGCTGACTGGTCATACAACTTAGATTCCCTTCCTCATACCGAGGATGTCTATGTGTACGACCTGGTTGCAAAGAAGCGCCGGGTTATTTTTTTATGAATGGAGGTAGGGAAAATAGCTAAGTCTGATGACACCCGCATCAACGACGAGATCACTGCATCTTCGTGCCGTTTGATTGGCGTCGATGGCTCTCAGCTCGGCCTGTTCGCCATCCGCGATGCCCAGCGCGTCGCCGACGATCAGGGTCTCGACCTGGTCGAGATCGCTCCCAACGCGGAGCCGCCGGTCTGCAAGGTCATGGACTACGGTAAGTTCAAGTACCAGCAGGCCATGAAGGCTAAGGCCGCTCGTAAGAACCAGTCCAAGGTCGAGGTCAAGGAAATGAAGTTCCGACCCAAGATCGACGTTGGCGACTACGAGACCAAGAAGGGCCACGTTCTGCGTTTCCTCAAGAAGGGCGCACGCGTTAAGATCACCATCATGTTCCGCGGCCGTGAGATGGCTCACCCGGAGCAGGGTCTTAACGTTCTCGAGCGTCTCGCCGAGGATCTCAAGCCTTACGCTACGGTCGAGTCCAAGCCTAAGATGGAAGGCCGTAACATGCTTATGCTGCTCGCCCCGATTAAGGGCGCCTTCGATGAGGATAAAGCGGCAAGCGATACCAAGTAACTAGTGTTCTGTAACCGATTAAGGAGTATTTCATGCCTAAGATGAAGTCCCACAGCGGCACCAAGAAGCGTTTCCGCAAGACTGGTACCGGCAAGCTTATGCGCGCCAAGGCTTTCAAGAGCCACATCCTGAGCAAGAAGTCCACCAAGCGTAAGCGTGGCTTCCGTCAGGAGACCGAGATCGCCGCTGCCGACCGCAAGGTCATCAAGTCGCGTCTCGCCTAAGTTCGCGTTCCCGTTTTTCGTTTTACCGTCTAGGAGTTGATAGAACATGGCACGTATTAAGCGCGCTGTTGCCGCCAAGAAGAAGCGCCGTACCGTTATGCACCGTGCGAAGGGTTACTACGGTGCCGCTTCGCGTACTTACAAGCATGCTAAAGAGCAGGTCCAGCACTCCCTGCAGTATCAGTATCGTGATCGCCGCAACAAGAAGCGCGAGATCCGCTCTCTCTGGATCACCCGTATCAACGCTGCTGCTCGCCTGAACGACATCTCTTACTCTCAGTTCATGCACGGCCTGAAGGTTGCCGGCATTGAGCTCGACCGCAAGGTCCTGGCCCAGATGGCTTATGAGGACATCGAGTCCTTCAACGAGCTGGCTGCCATTGCCAAGAAGGCTCTCGAGGCCTAATAGATTCTGTTGAATCGCTAGGGGAGTGTCGCACTGTGCGCGGCACTCCCTCTTTTTTATCGAAAGCGCTGGTTTATATAGCAAAAGCGCGGGTAGATAGACACTTACAGGTGACCGATCTTTATATATCTCTTAACCGAAGGGTCATCATCTGATACGCGCAGTATTTCTGCACCAGCCTTTCTATTACTTATATAGGAAGCGATAAGTTGTGTAGGACTTGTGAAGAGTGGAATTGACGTCCCACATCGCTTCGCGGTCTGGCAATATACCTCCTTGCCGCGCGGCCCGGTCGAACCGGATCAGCCGCAGAGCGTGCACCTTGAGAACCGGATACTGCGAGGATGGACACTGACCTCAGTGTCGCATCCGGGCAGACATCGAACCATTTGAAATGGTCTAACTTGGATTTGTTTTTCGCAAGGCCGCCGAGAGGCGGCCCCGAGAAATTCCTTTTCCTATACTAAAACCATATGAATCGAACGGAACCGATCAGCGATGACTGAGAGGACCGGACGGGCTCGAAGCCCATATATTTTGGACGGAGAGTTCGATCCTGGCTCAGGATGAACGCTGGCGGCGCGCCTAACACATGCAAGTCGAACGGCACCCCTCTCCGGAGGGAAGCGAGTGGCGAACGGCTGAGTAACACGTGGAGAACCTGCCCCCTCCCCCGGGATAGCCGCCCGAAAGGACGGGTAATACCGGATACCCCGGGGTGCCGCATGGCACCCCGGCTAAAGCCCCGAC